>JABDGY010000005.1 GCA_013285805.1 Bacteroidota bacterium
GCACCTGCGTGGCGATAAAGAAGCTTACGCTGACCCTAAGAAATACTTTGATGAAGTAATAGAAATTGACCTTTCAACACTTGAGCCACATGTAAATGGCCCTTACACACCCGATTTAGCTTGGCCCATTTCTAAATTCGCTCAGGCAGTAAAAGATAATGGCTGGCCTGAAAAACTTGAAGTAGGACTTATCGGCTCTTGCACCAACTCATCGTACGAAGATATTGGCCGTGCATCGTCGCTGGCTAAATATGCATCGGAGCATGGGCTAAAAGCAAAATCGGAATACACGGTTACTCCCGGTTCCGAACAGGTTCGCTATACCGTTGACCGCGATGGTTACCTGCAATGGTTTGAAAAGATTGGTGGCGTAGTGCTTGCCAACGCCTGCGGCCCTTGCATAGGCCAATGGGCAAGGCATACAACTGACCCAAGTAAAAAGAATTCTATCATTACTTCGTTCAACCGCAACTTTGCAAAACGTAACGATGGTAACGAAAACACACACGCATTTGTAGCATCGCCTGAAATAGTAACAGCGCTGGCGCTGGCAGGTACCCTTGCATTTAATCCGCTGACAGACACTATTACCAACGACAAAGGTGAAAAGGTAAAACTGCCTGAGCCTGTTGGAACAGAACTTCCTGCAAAAGGATTTGATGTAAAGGACCGCGGCTACCAGGAACCTGCAAAAGATGGCAGCGGAGTGAAAGTACTTGTAGCACCTGATTCGCAACGCTTACAGTTATTAGACCCGTTTGCAGCATGGGAGGGAATTGACCTGAAAGGGCTCAGGCTCCTTATTAAAGCAAAAGGCAAGTGTACTACCGACCATATATCAATGGCGGGTCCATGGTTGAAATACCGCGGCCACCTCGATAATATTTCGAACAATATGCTTATTGGCGCCACCAATGCTTTTAATGGTAAAACCGATAATGTGAAGAACGAATTGGATGGCAAATACGATTCAGTGCCTAAGGTACAACGCGCATACAAAGCCGCCCACATTGGTTCAATAGTGGTAGGCGATGAAAACTATGGCGAAGGCAGCTCACGCGAGCATGCAGCTATGGAACCTCGTTTCCTTGGCGTAAGGGTTATACTGGTAAAATCGTTTGCACGTATACACGAAACCAACCTTAAGAAACAAGGTATGCTGGCGCTTACGTTTGCGAACAAAGCCGATTACGATAAGATAAAAGAAGACGATACTATCGACATTATAGGCCTTACAAGCTTTAAACCCGGTGTGCCGCTTACAGTAGTGTTGCACCACGCCGACGGAACAAAAGATGAAATTAAAGCCAACCAGAGCTACAACGAAAACCAGATTGAATGGTTTAAAGCAGGTGGTGCGTTGAATATAATCAGAGCAGCCGCTATTAGCTAATGGCCAATAGCTATTAGCCAAAAGCAAACAAAAGTGATTATAAGAGTTGTAAAAATGGAATTTGAACCGGGAAGGGTAAATGATTTTTTAGAGTTGTTTACCTCAACTCGGGTTAAGATAGCAGGGTTTGAAGGATGCACAGGGCTACAACTACTCAATGATGTAAAATCTGCTAATGTATTTTTTACGTATAGTACATGGAAGTCAGAACAGCACCTGGAGAACTATCGCAACTCAGATTTATTTAAAGGCACCTGGGAAAAGACAAAAGCAATGTTCAGTAATAAAGCACAGGCATGGAGCCTAAAAGAAGTAAATAATGAATAACGAACATGGAATGTCGAACTCTGAAGTAAATACCCAAAAACATATTTCGGTATTCATTATTCAATGTTCAATATTCGATATTAAATAATATGGCGACTGACAACAATAAAGCTTCCAGCGCGAAACGCCTAAGGATTGCGGATATTAAACTGAACTCATTGCTTGAAATCACCAAGTCAATCAACAAAAACGCCCCTATTGAGGAGCTGCTGGAGATTTATAAAAGTGTATTGCAGCATAAACTGTTCATTGGTAAACTTATACTGCTGAGGTACGACCATGGATGGAGCCCCATGTTGCATTATGGTATGCGAGGAGATAATTACACGACTGTATTAGAGCATGCAAAAAAATATACCGATATACGCGAAATTACTTCTGTGGGTGGTGACCAATGGCCCAAGAAAGAAAGTTTTGAAATCATTATTCCTGTATATCATAAAAACAGCCCACTGGCCTATGTGTTTCTTGGCGACCTGAATGATGATACTATTGGAGTGAGCCCTGCAATTAAGCACCTGCCGTTTATACAAACGCTTACCAATATATTAGTTGTTGCTATTGAAAATAAAAAGCTGGCTAAGGAAAGCATACAACAGGCCGTATTACAGCGGGAGCTCGACCTGGCCAAGGAAATACAATCTATTCTTGTACCCAGCATACTACCGCACACCCACGAACTGGATATGGACGCGGTTTACCTGCCCTTCCACCAGATTAGCGGCGATTATTACGATTTTATCCCGCTCGATGAAAGCGAGTTTGCCATTTGCATAGCCGACGTATCGGGCAAAGGTATAGCGGCAGCTTTGCTTATGAGTAACTTCCAGGCTAACCTGCTGGCCCTTATTGAACAAACATCTTCGCTTACCGAGCTTATTATCCGCCTGAACAGGAAAGTGGTACAGACCGCAAGAGGAGAGAGTTTCATCACCTTCTTCATTGCGAAATATAACCGCCTTACACAAACATTGCATTACATAAACGCGGGCCACTACCCTCCCCTTCTTCACATGGAGGATACCGTAACCATGCTGAAATCGGGCTGCCCTGCCTTAGGCATGCTGAACGAAATACCCAATGTAAAGGAAGGTATTTTAACCATCAGGCCGCCGGCTACATTCCTTACTTATACTGACGGTATAATTGAACTGGAGAATGATAACAAAGAAGAATTCGGCCTTGAAAAACTAACTGACTTATTTACCACCAACGTAAATGAGCACAGAACGGCAAAACAGCTTACCACCAGTATAATTGACGAATTAAAGAGCTTTAAAGGAACCAAAGAATATGTTGACGATATAACCCTGCTTGTCTGCCGGATTCTTAGCTAGCCAGGGTTGCCGGCACTTCAGTTTTCTTTTTTCCGTAACTTAAATCTATTGCAACAAGCATTCCTAAAAAGCCCCAGAAAGGTACCGCTGCTTTATCCGTATCAAGAAAGTTATTCATACCACCGTGAATGAAATAAGTAACCAGCCCAAGGTAAATACTCAAAACAATTATTCTCAGTTCCTTATCTTCAAGCCTGTAATAAAGATTAAATGACAGTATTGTAATTGCGACCACAATGGCAAGGAAAGAAAGCATGCCCAATACACCTTGTTCTGCTAATGGGCCAAGGTATTCGCTATGCGCGTTACCGCCATTACCGAGGTTTGTACTAATAATAGTACGGTTATACGAAAGCTGGTAAGGCGCATATTGAAACTGGTACGTTCCGGGGCCAAAGCCAACCCAGGGTTTATCTTTAAACATGCGTATAGCGCAACTCCAGCGGTTTATACGTTCTTTATTCGATGCGTCAGATGAAATGTTCGATATCGATTGTATTTCCGTACTTATGTCCTCTGATACTTCCTTGTTATTATGCTCAAGCTTCAGTATTATTTTATCCTGGTAAATAAAGGCAACCCCTAAAGCAATAATAAGCATAACCAATATGGTGCGTAATTTCACTTTTAACTTCATAATTATAAACACCCCTAAAGCGCCTACAAGGCTTACCCAACCCGCGCGGCTATATGATAACCCGATAGCTATAATAAACAACCCAACCAGGAAGGGCGCAATGGCCTTGCCTTTTTTATTATCAGTCTTAAGAAAACATAAACCAATAACAATAGGAATGAACATGGCCAGTAAAGCGCCATAGGCTGTATGGTCATTATAAAAAGGAGTAGCAGCATCGTGTGCAGGTTTTTCAGCAAAATGGCCCTTTGCATGCCTCAAAATAGCATAAACAATAACCCCTGTTAATGATATAATATATAACCACCAGAATGTAATGATGTTCTTTTTTTTGTCGAACAGGCAAAGGCCAAGAAAATAGAAAGCTACAACCCCCCAGCTGCGTTCAATAAGAAACTTAAAAGAAACGAAAGGCATAGTGCTTGTAAAGCAGGTAATGAACATCCAGGCCAGGCCTGCAAGTATAACTATACTTACCGGGTGTCTTAATAATTTCTTATCTATTCCGCCATGGGCAAGCCTCAGGATAAACAGTAGCATGGCGCCGAACATAATTGGTTCGGTGGGCAGTGCAACACCAACACCTACCTGGCCAAGGCTAAGGCCTGGGATTTGTGTAATATTTAGCGATAAAGGGGTAAAAAAAACAACGGCAAGCAGTAAAGTATCGAGTTTAAAAAGCGCCATATATACAATGAGCAATGCAAACGGCAATAGCGCCATTAAATAGCTCTGGTTATATAGTACCAATAAAGCGTTGGCAAGAATGAAAATCGAACTTGCAACATAAAATGCAATTATATTTCTCTTGTCCGTCAAGGCACTTTATTATTACAACTTCTCTAATACTCTAATTGCAAGAACAGAGAACAGGAAAGATGATGCGCATGCTATAACTAAAATAAGCCAGCGCACCGGGTACGATTTCTTATCAGCTACAAAAGGAGTAGTAACCATGTTTGAATATGTCAGTTGCTTATTCACATCTTTCATAGCGTCTTCATACTTAATCAATATATCATCGTAATTAGCAAGGGCCGAATTAAGGTGCTGGTTAACCGCATTCAATTCCATTCCCTTTTCTTCCATATTCTTCATGGCAGTTGAAACATCTGCATTTTTAGATGACTGGTAATATGCCCTGGTTACCTCGCGGGTCTGGTTACCGTAGTCCAGTAATCCGTATTCTGTACTGAGTGACTTAGAAAGGCCGGATAAAGAATCACATTCTTTCTTCTTATTATCAAGCAGTTTCTTCCATATTCTGGCCACCTCTACCGATTTTTCCTTCTGAACACCCAACACCTTTTGGTTAAGCACGTCAAGAACCCCGTTCACAATTTTATACGCCGTATCGGGGTTAATGTCAAAGACGCTAATCTCAACAGCTTCATATTCGGTAGCGCTTACATTTACGTTTTTATCATATTTTTCCAATAATTCTGTTTTCCAATCCTTCTCGGTGGTTGAATCTATTTTATAATGCTTAGTAAGGTTAAACCTATCGATAACCCCTTTCTTAATATCGGTCGAATTAAGAAACTCAAGCATCTGCTCGGTCGAAGTCTCACGAGAATAAGTAGAGAGATTATATGGATATACTACAGCTGTTGATTTAAACAGCGGGGGAATAAACGAAGGTGAAGAGAATATTACCGATGCCAGTATTGCCAATACCTGCACGGCAATAAGCGGCTTCCTATGCTTAAATAGCCATTTCAGGTAACCCGTATGATTAAAGGCATTCATGGGGTTTATCGGTTCAATTGTTGAGATGGTTTGTCCATCTGCTTTAACTTGGACATCACCACCTTTACCCTTGGGGTAATTAATAGGAATACGAGGCCGAAAAAAAAAGCGGCTAGTGTGGAAATAAACACCACGATCCAGCGGACCGGCAGTGATCGCCTTTCAGGCTTAATAGCATGTTCCGCAACAAAGAATGGAGGAACCACTTTATCCATATTAGCTTTGGCCTCCAAATAACCTTGCTTTACCTGCAGCATCCATTTATACTGGTCCTGTAAATCATTAAATAAGTCCCAATAACCGCTACCGAATATAGCAAAATTATTCAGTTTATCTTCCATTAATTTCGCTTCCGTAGCACTACCCTTGGTTTGCGCATCGGCATAGCCTTTTGTAAGTTCCTTTACCTGCAAATCGTAGCTCAGAATACCTTCCTTGCGGTAAAAATTCATTGAATCATTAAGCTTCTTTAATACAATGCAGGCTGAATCATACTGGTGTTTAACAATTTCCAGCGCCGCTTTAGCACGTTTAAGAATTATCTGCTTGTAAATAGAATCGGCTATGTCAGCAATTCCGGCTGCAAGAGCCGAATCTTTGGGGGGGCTTTCATCATAAACCGTAATCTTAATCGACTGGTATTCTGTTTGGTCGAACTGGAAGTTCTCACTGTAATAGTCTTTTAAAGTGGCATTTTTATGCCAGTCCTTGGTCAATCCATAATAATTGAACAAATCATATTTCTTTGCCAGGGCATACATAACATCGTCAGACTTCAGTAACTGCATCATCTGCTCACAGTTCTTATCGTCGCCAAAAGCAAGGTAGTCCTTCGACTCATAGGCTTGCTCTTCAAGCAAAGCCCTTGATATATTGTTATTCTGCGCCGAAAACAATATAACGCTGGCTTTATATTTTACAGGTAACAATAAGGCTACTCCTGAACTAAGGATAGCTGCCACAACCGATATAATAAACAAGGCCTTGCGGTGCCTGAATAAGGTCACCACAAAATTTTCGGAATTCTGAAAAAACGGGTTATTCTCTTTTTCCATTAATTATATACTTAGACCACGAAAGGGCAGCAAAAATAAAATAATTTCTGCATCTCAGCCGTTTTTCATCACATTTAGGAAGCCTTTTATGTTTAAAAGTCCCACTGCAAAGGCTAAAATGCCCGATGCGCCGCACATCAATACAAAGTTCAACTTCCAGTCAAAAGGTAATATAGAACTGAAATACCCCAAAACTATCACCCCAATTGCGAAAACCAAAAGGGTAGCAAACAGCCTGTAAATCATATTAAACTTGAATATGCGCTGCACTACAATAACCTGTATTGTGGGAACAAGTAACTGGGTGGTAAGGCTTACACATGCAGCGCCAACGGCATGAAAACGTGGAATAAGTATAAGATTACATACTATATTGAATACCATTCCGGAAGCAGCTATAATATTGAGATATTTAAGGTTTCCATTAGCAGTAAGCAAGGTTCCGAAAACATATTGAGTGGCAGTACCCAAAAAACAGCACATAAGTATTGAAAATACAGCAGCAGCCTCTTCCACATCATTTTTATAAAGCATCTTCATGATATTATAAGAATTAAAGTAGCACGATACAGCCACTACAATTGCCAACGCAAACAGCAATGTATACGACACCTTCACCATCGACTCAACCGATTCTTTGAACTTTAGCATACGGGAAAAAATGGGCAGTAGCAGCCCTGCCGACAGCACGGCTATCATATTAGTCGCATCCAGTAATCTGAAAGCCTGGGCATAAATACCATCCTGTACACCATTATCTTTCACAAGCCTTTCTATCAAATAACCATCAACGCGATTGTAGAATGACATAATCATAGCCAGCAAGGCAAAAGGAAAACTTTGCTTCAGTATCATAATACTAAAAGTACGGTTCCAGTCAAATGAAATAAAGCCTGCCTTGCGGAATACAATAATAAAGGCTATAAAGGCTGTAAGCCCGTAGGCTATTAACTGCGCATATACATAGTCCATTATATCAATGGATCTACTCATAAAATGAAACCATAGAAACGGAGCACAAAGTGCAATGGCAATTAAACGATCCATGGCAGACAGTATACTATCGGTTTTAAATAGGTGCAAGCCCGATATATTTGAACGCAGGTAGGCAATGAATGAAATGAAGAACTGCATAAGGCATAAAATCAACAACAATTTCATCCGCCTGAAATCATAGCCAGATGCCAACCCCACCGTCATAGAAATAGCAAGGTAAACAAGGGCAAGGGTGAGTTTCAAAATGATCATCCTCGAAAAATGCTTGGAAAGCAGGTGCGTATTCTGGGCTATGTTCCTATTATTAAAATTGGTTATACCCAGGTCGAGTATTACGTTAAAAAGGAATGAGAAGCTATATAGCCCGAAAAACACACCATATTCAGAAGGGCCTACAGTGTTCTGCACACCTCTGTCAATAGCAAAAATGAAGAAGGGCTTAATCGAGAGGTTTAAACCAAGTACAAGAGCAAGATTGGTGATAAAAGCTTTCTTCATTAATTTAAAATGGGTTGCTAAAATATAAGTTTTATCCCAAATAGGTCAAAAGCTCTAAGTTAAAGAGAGTTAAAAGACACCATAGGTGGACTGCATATTAACCTCTGATTACTTGCAATGGGCACTCGAAGGCTTACATTAGCCTTTACACAAAACTATTAAAACCTGTTTTATCAGGAAGGTATTGGCGGAGGGGCTGAACCAAATACGTTCGATACTTCAGGAACTTGTCCTGCTGCGGTCCATGCGGCCATGCCTGCTTTCCATATAAGTGTTTCACGTTTCAATGCACCCGACTGCACCATTTCTGCCAGTTGCTGCTCATTAAACGGGCCTGCCTGCTTACCATCAACCGCTACAAAGAATTGCACTGCCTGCGGTATTGGAGGTGGCGGAGGAGCAGCTTGTTGCTGTTGGTTCATCTGGTTAACTGCTTGGCCCATAGTATTAGCCATCATATTTCCCATTCCAAGACCAACACCAACACCCATACCCATTCCGGCCAATCCGCCCTGGTTAGCGGCTGCGGTTTGCACTGAGTTAGCGATATTCATTTGAGTCAACTTGCTCATATCAATCTTGCCAAGCCTGCTGTATTGGTAAATTTCCTTTTGAAGTTCCGGAGGAAGAGATACATTCTCTACTATAAAGTTAGTAAGCGTTAGCCCGAAGTTGCCAACAGTAGGCTCTAATTTCTCCTTAGCAAAAGTAGAGAATTCCTCAAGGTTAGCCGAAAATTTCTCTATTCCAAGGTTACTCTTGGCAACAGCATTGGTAAGATTGCTCACCATCATACTGCGTATCTGTCCGCCAATATCTTCAGTAGTAAACTGGCTATTGGTTCCTGTAAGCTCTTCCACAAACTTTTTAGGGTCCGATACTTTGAAAGAATACGTACCGAATGCACGCAGGTCAACCATACCGAATTTTTCATCGTTCAGCATTATAGGGTTCTTCGTTCCCCATTTCTGGTCCGTATACTGGCGTGTGTTCACAAAGTAAACATCTACTTTAAACGGACTATTAAAGCCATATTTCCATCCTCTAAGGGTGGTAAGTACTGGTATATTCTTCGTTTCCAATGTGTGTGTACCCGGCATGAAAACGTCGGCAATCTGCCCTTCGTTTACAAATACCGCTGCCTGCGACTGGCGAACAACGAGCTTTGCGCCGTTCTTTATTTCGTCTTGCCAGCGTGGAAAACGCCAGAGCAGTGTATCGCTCGAGTCATCGTTCCACTCAATAATATCAATTAATTCGTGTGAAATACCGCTAAATAATCCCATAGTAGATAGATTTGATTAAGGCGAATTTAAGCAAAATATAATACCAACCGCTTTTTACTTATTTATAGTCTTTTACTATATTAGCTTTCCTTATTTAAGCTAACTATGAAGACGATAAAAGGCCTTTTTTACCTTGTTACCGTTTGTTTATTTATGATATCATGCGATTCCGTTAAAATAGACCATAAAAACCAGGAACTACCACAGTTCAGTATTATAGGTATCTCGGTACACACTACCAATGCAGGCGGGCAATCTCAAAAGGATATTGGCGACCTGTTTACCAAATTCATGATTGAAAATACCATGGCTAAAATACCGGGCAGGCTATCTGATGAAACATATTGCATGTACACCGACTATGAAAGCGATTTTCAAGGGCCTTATACTTGTATATTAGGGTGCAAGGTAAAATCGCTTGATAGCATACCTGCCGGAATGATAGGGAAGGAAATACCTGCTACAAAATACAATGTATATACATCAACAGGCAAACTACCCGATTGCGTAATGAACACCTGGATTGGAATATGGAAATCTGCTCCGGATAGAAAGTATTCAGCCGACTTTGATGTTTATGGCGACAAGGCTAAAAACCCTGCTAACGCCGAAGTTGAGACTTATGTTTCTGTAAAATAAGCTATTGCTTTTCCCAAAGCTTCAGTTCCTTATCAAAATAGGCAGCAACCATTCTGTAGCCTGCAGGCACTTCTTTTAACTGGCTCCAGTAAGTAGCTAACCTTGTACCACTTGGCATTTTAGCCAATTGCTCCCGAACATAGACCGTATACTTATCATATTGCTCGTTGCCCATTTCTACAGAATCATCAATCTGTGCCGTGATGTCTATATGCTCCTGGAAGGGATTAAAAAAGTAGAAAGAATCATACTCACGGAAATCAATATTGGCAATATCAGAATTAATGAAGTGCACATTAATCAGTCCCTGCGACTTTACTAGCCCGCAGGCTATCTCATGCAGGTTTTCTCTGTATTCCACTCCGGTAAAAACTCCTTCGGTATAAGTAGCACCAAGCATACAAAACTTTCCTACTCCTGAACCGATATCAAGAATCTTTTTGCCAGGTTTATCTGCCAGGAATTTTGCAGCCTCTTTAGCTACATTAATGGGTGTCCAGTGCCTTCTTGAAAAAGTATACAACCAGTTAGGAAGCATCTTATTGAACTCCTCATCGCCAACTGGCAACCGCATTTTAAGAAACTGGAAAAGCATAAACTGAGTAAATATATACCTCTTACGTCTTTATTCAGAGCCGACAAAAATATAAACTTTACCTATTACTGCCCACTATTAAAGAAAAAGCGGGCAATGCTTTATAATCTCTCTACCTTTGTGCCATGAACCTGTTATCTATAGAAAACCTGACCAAAGCATACGGAGATAAGCAACTATTCTCCTCCATAAGCTTTGGTATTGAGCAGGGGCAACGTGTGGCATTGGTTGCACGCAATGGTGCAGGTAAGTCAACTTTGCTAAGGATAATAAGCGGAAAAGATATAGCCGACGGCGGTTTGGTTACTTTCCGGAACGATATACGTGTTTCTTTTCTTGATCAGGATCCTGAGTTTAAAAAGGGCGATACTGTTTACAAAGCCTTGTTCCATTCAGAAAATGCAATGCAAAAGGCCATAAGCAGTTATGAAATTGCATTAGAGAAGCATGAAGAAAATCCTTCTGCCGAGAATCAGAAGAAACTGGAAGATGCCATGCAACAGGTAGAAACCCATGACGCATGGAACTATGAAAGTAAGGTAAAGCAGATATTATCATCACTCAACATACATCATTTAGAACAGAATGTAGATTCACTTTCAGGTGGCGAGCTTAAAAGGCTTGCGCTGGCACGAGTGCTGATTGAAGAGCCTCAATTACTGATTATGGATGAGCCTACCAACCACCTTGACCTTGATATGATTGAGTGGCTGGAAAATTACTTTGTACGCAACAATGTTTCATTATTGGTTGTAACTCACGACAGGTACTTTTTAGATAATGTGTGCACCGATATACTGGAACTGGATAACCTTACCTTATACAGGTATAAAGGCAACTACGAGTATTTTATAGAGAAGAAAGCAGAACGCGAATTCAATGAATCTAAAGAATTAGATAGGGCAAAAAACCTGTTCAGGCGTGAACTGGAATGGGTGCGTAAAATGCCAAGGGCAAGGGGCACAAAATCGAAGTCGAGGGTTGATGCATTTAATAAACTCAATGATTCGCTTTCAGGCAGAAAAAAGCAGCAGGAGTTGCAGCTAAGTGTGAAGATGAACCGTATTGGCGGTAAGATACTTGAACTGAAAAAAGTAACTAAAAGCCATGGTGATAAACTAATATTAAAGGGATTCGACTATACTTTTAAAGCCGGCGAACGCATTGGTATTGCAGGCAAAAACGGAGTTGGCAAAACCACTTTTCTTAATATAATTACCGGCTTGGAACAAGCTGATTCAGGCAAGATAAATGTGGGAGAAACCATAGTATTCGGCTATTTCTCGCAAAAAGGCATTGAGCTGAAAAACGATAAACGGGTTATAGAAGTTATAAAAGAAGTAGGCGACTTTATTCCTATGGGCGATGGCTCAAAGTTATCTGCCGGGCAATTGCTACAATTGTTCCAGTTTCCACCCGAAATGCAATACACTTATGTTTCGAAATTAAGCGGTGGAGAAAAGAAAAGGCTTTACCTACTTACCATACTGATGAAGAATCCGAACTTCCTGATACTCGATGAGCCCACTAACGACCTTGACCTTATTACATTAAGTACGCTGGAACAGTTCCTGTTGGATTTCAAAGGTTGTTTGATGATTGTATCTCACGACCGCTACTTTATGGATAAATTAGCTGATGAGCTATTTATACTTACAGGAAACGGTGAGGTGAAAATCTTCTATGGTTCTTACACTGACTTCAGAGAGTTTGAAAAAGAAAGCGAGAAACTGGAAGCGCAGCAAGCAAAAGAGGTTGAAGCCGAAGTGCAAATTGAAGCCACTACCGACAAGACAAAAAGAAAACTAAGCTATAAGGAGAAGTTCGAGTTTGAAAATCTCTTTAAAGAGATTGAAAAACTGGAAAAGCAAAAAAGTCAGCTTGTTGAAAAACTTAACAATGCGACCAGTAATCATGAAGAGTTACTCCGTATATCTAGCGAACTGGGTGAAACCACCAAAGCCTTAGATGAAAAGCAATTGCGCTGGCTCGAACTAAGTGAATTTGCTGAATAAGCCTACTTGCTCTTATTCAAAACAAAAACAGAAAACTTCTCAAACTTACCGGTATACACAAAACCATTTCGTTCCAATAATTTAAGAGAAGCCTCATTATCAGGATATGTTTCAGCGCCTATTGAATTAAGATTAAGCGTATTGAATCCGTAATCAATAACCTTTACAATTGCTTCATTCATAATTCCCCTACCCTTCCATTCAGGCAATAACTCGTAACCTATTTCGGCCTTATCTTTATTCTCACTGAACTGCCAAAGACAAACCGTACCAATTATCTTATCATTATTTCCTATTGTTATTCCCCACAAAACCGATTCATTGTTGGCTATAAATTTGGTTATTCTTTCAATGAATTGCCCTGCATCTTCAACTGTTTTAGCTGGTTGCCTGTCAACATATTTCCCAACAATTTCATTAGACCGGATAGCGAAAAGTTCATTCGCGTCATTATAAGTTAACTGCCTTAACACAAGGCGCTTGGTGATAAGTACAGGAAAAGGACAGAAACTAATCACATTCATTTTTTATTTGTTTACTGAACATAACTTGCCTGCTATAAACCCCGTGGTCCATGCTGCCTGGAAATTAAAACCGCCTGTAACCCCGTCAATATCCAACACTTCGCCTGCAAAATACATTCCCGGGCATGCTTTGCTTTCCATTGTATCCATTGATACATTACTTAAACTTACTCCACCGCAGGTAACAAACTCTTCTTTAAAAGTTGTCTTCCCTTCTACCTTATATTCATCATTCACCAAAGTATTCAACAATCTGTTTCGGTTCTTTTTACCTAGCTCACCTAATTGTACTTCAGGGTCTATCTCCAATTTGGAAAGTAAAAAGAGATAAAGTCTATTTGGTAATTTAAACAAATTACTGTTGCTCATTTTTTTCATGGGGTGTGCTTCTGCTTCTTTCATAAGCATTTCGCGCGCCTGTTCTTCATTTATATCTCCCAGCCAGTTGACTTGTATAGTAAAGTTATAATCTAAATCATGTAATACCCTTGCTCCCCAGGCCGAGAGTTTCAGTATGGCCGGACCACTCATTCCCCAATGTGTAATAAGCAAGGGACCTTCGTTCTTCAATTTCGTGCCGCTCACTTTTACACTCGCATTATCAACCGAAACACCCATGAGCGAAACAATATTTTCATGAGGCATGTTGAACGTAAACAACGAGGGTACCGGTGGCTCTATTTCATGCCCCAGTTTTTTGAGCCAGTCAAAGCCCTCCTCCTTAGGTGAGCCACCTGTTGCAACAATTACTTTATCAACGATAATTTCTTTCTCTCTAAACCTTAACCTGAACTTGTCGCCTTCCTTCTCTATTGCCATTACAGGTTGATGCTTCTCTATTCTTATGCCCAGTTTATATGTCTCATCTGACAAGCAGTCAATAATAGTCTGTGAACTATCTGTAACAGGAAACATCCGGTTATCCTCTTCTATTTTTAACTTCACTCCCCTGCTCTCAAACCACTTTACAGTGTCATTGGTATTGAAATAGGCAAAAGCTTTTTTCAGGTATTTCTCCCCACGCGGATAAAACTTCGCCAGTTGCGGAACACTGAAACAGGCATGGGTAACATTGCATCTTCCGCCACCTGATACCCTTACTTTAGCCAGTAATTTATCGGCCTTCTCATATATAGTAACCTGGGCATTCGGGTGATGCGTTTTCGCAGATATAGCCGCAAAGAATCCTGCCGCACCACCGCCTATTACCGCCACATTCAATTCATCTTGCATGTGTCAAATATATGGTATCTGTTTTTATTGTATCTTTAGTTTATGCGATTAAGAATTACTCTTTTAATAGGCATACTCTGTTTTGGCTTTATCAATATTCTTTTAAGCCAAAGCCCTCAAATATTGTGGCGCTTTAATACACACGATGAATCATTTGGCAATGCTGCCATTGGAAAGCTTACAGGTGATGGTTCAATCCAAATAGCATTTAGCTGCTATTGGGGAGATAGTAATATTTATGTGTTAAATGCTGCCGATGGCTCGCTGGTTTGGAAACGAAATATGGGCGGATGCAATGATGCTGCCCCTATAATTTATGATGTTGACAGCAGCGGGCAACTTGATGTAATTCTTGCTTCTTCATGCAACCCGGTTCTTACATGCTTTAATGGCAAAAATGGCACAACTAAATGGCAAACCGCCTTTGGCGGCTCAGATTCTCCACCCTCTATTGCAGATATTGACGGCGACGGAAAACCTGAAATACTTGTCGGGGATTTTGAAGGTTACTTAAACTGCTTTACCGCCGATAGCGGAAAATTAAAATGGAGAGTTGCGGTAGATACCAATTCAACTATTGAAGCGTCTCCAGCATTAGTAGACATAAACGGGGACGGGCATCCTGATATTATAGTTTGTACCTGGGCTTATGGCGGGAACGGAGATAGCACTGCTATATATGCATACGACGGAGTGACACATAAGTTAATCTGGAAAGACCCAAGGCCCACCGATAAAATATACCACGGAGCTGCTTTCGGTAACATTATTGAAAACGGAAAACCCCAATTAGCCATTTCATCATACGATGGCCATGTCTATTTATTAAACGGCCCTAACGATTCACTTATTTGGGCATATCCCACACCGGGATTGGCCTATATAGGAGACCCGGTTGCAATAGGCTCTTTACATAACAATGGCCACCTTGATATGGTTTACAGCAATGGTAACGGAGAAGTGGATGCATTGGACAGATTCGGCAATCTTGAATGGTCATTCTTTCTTCCGCTTTATGAATCTTCTTTCCGTGGCGCTACACTTGCGGACGTAAATAATGACGACACACTTGATGTTGTATTTGCTGCCAGTGATGGAAAAGTTTATGCCCTGAATGGCAGCAATGGTAGCCTGTTGTGGGATATCAACCTTCGGGCCGATTATGGTGATTCTAATTTTACATTGGAACACGGGGCAGTTGTTGCAAGCTTTAAACAAGATGATACACTGGACGTATTTGTAGTGGGCGGTTATACCGATTACCCCAATATTCAAAATGACTTTGGCCGTGCTTATGCCCTTAAAATAGGCGTTGGTACAGGGCCTGACTGGGGCATGTTTCAGCATGATTATACGCGTAGCAACTGTGTTTGTAATCTCTCACCATTTACCGGATTTACCGAAGTAAACACACCACAAATTAAAGTGAATGACTACCCTAACCCTTTTTCGCAAACGGTCAACTTTAACATTACACTTGACAGAAGTCTCTTTGTTTCTGTTATAATTTATGATGAGTTAGGTAAAGCAGTAAAAACCTTTTCGAACAAAACGATTGCGCAAGGCAACTACCAATTCACCTGGAACGGAACAGATAATTCAGGTAATATAGTACCACAAGGAGTTTACTATTGCAGAATTTTAGCCGGCAATACTTCTGTGACCAAGAAACTGGTGTTTATACACTAATTGCTATACAAGGCACCTCAAACATTGTTTAGGCCACCTATTCAACTAATAATTAGCATTATATGCGCTTTATCTCAATTTTTAGTTAATCGTTTTAGATTTCCTGAAAAAGCCTTGGATTTTAGAGGGTGATTTCATATATTTGTATTATATAATCTCCCTACTATGAAAAAGTATATTCTTTCTTTTGCTGCATCAATTTTAGTTTCAACCTGCATTTTTGCCCAGGATTGGAGGGTAATGATGAAAGACCCTACATATAATGTGCATGATGTGCAAAAGGCATTTTATAAATGGTATGCATCTCAGCCCGCAAGGAATAAAGCTGCTAAAGCCGGCGATGAAGAAGAATCAAACGGCGCGTATACTTTATTTAAACGCTGGGAGGCATTTTATGTGCCCCGTACATTCCCTTCTGGTGTAAGGCCCAATATAGGCACACTGGAAAAAGAATACCAGACTTTTCTCAGCAGTCAGTATGGCCGTAATAATTCCCATAAACCGGGTTTCAAAGCAGCTTCCGCTTCCTCTAATTGGTCTTATGTTGGTAATACTGGTGACGCCAACCTATCGGGTGTAGGCCGCGTGAATCATGTTAGGTTTATGCCCGGCAACCCTAATACAATATTTGCTTGTACTCCTTCAGGTGGCCTTTGGAAATCGACCAACGCAGGAACTAGCTGGACTACCAATACTGACCAGCTTATAGATATTTCAGTAGATGATATTGCCATTAACCCGCTCAACACCAACATTCAGTATATAGCGATGGGAGATGGTGACGGAGGATACGCAGGATTTACACCCAGTACTGTTGGCGTTTTAAAATCAACCGACGGCGGCAATACCTGGAACCCTTCAAACCTTTATTTAACCCTGCCAAGCACAGGGCCTACCGCTACAACCATACAACAGCTTCTTATTAATCCTGTTGATACGGGAGTATTGTTTGCCGCTGCAACAAATGGTTTATGGTATACTTCAAACGGAGGGCTTACATGGACCAAGGTTATTGCAGGCCACGATATAAGAGATGTTGAGTTCATGGCAAAACATACTGATGTAGTTTTTGCTTCCGGCTTCGACGGCACCTTTTGGCGCTCCACTAATTACGGTACTTCTTTCACGCAAGTTACCGGTGGCTGGTCTTCATCCGACAGGCTCGAGATAGGCGTTACACCTGCGGACTCTGAATACGTTTATATACTGGCAGGCAATAGCAGTACAGGCGGATATGACGGCACTTACTTGTCTACTAATGGTGGGATTTCTTTCACTGCCAAATCAACCAGCAGCCTTTCAGTTAACCCTATGGGATGGAACAGTAACGGAAGCGATAAAGGCACCGGCCAAGGCTGGTATGATTTATCGATTGCAGTTTCTCCGACAAACAAAGACAGCATAATCATAGGAGGTGTCAACCTATGGGCTTCTGCAAATTCAGGTACAAGTTTTGGAAGCAAGGCAATTACGTATTGGGATAATAACCCATACGTACACGCAGACATACATTATATAAGCTTTGAACCCGGAGGAGGAAAATACTTTATAGTAGGTTGCGACGGTGGCGTGTTCAATGTTGCACTCTCTGGAAGCAGCGCAAACCCTACCGATATAGGTAACAACCTTGGTATAGCGCAACAATATGGTATTGGTAATTCCCAGCACACTTCTACATTGTTTTTAACTGGCTGGCAGGATAATGGTACAAACCAATCAGCCCCGGTAAGTACTAACTGGTCACAGGTAGTGGGTGGCGACGGAACCCTATGCTTTATTGATTATACAAACGATAATAACCAATATGCATCTTATCCTGAAGGTACTTTGTATGCTAATATTGGTGGCAGCGGATTTAATCAAATAACTAATGGCTTACCGGGTAACGGTCCCTGGTTAGTTCCATTCCTCGAAGATCCTAAAACACCCAATACTATTTTTTGTGGCTTTACCGATGTTTATAATTCTACCAACCAGGGAAGTAACTGGACAAAGAAGAGTACCTGGGGCGGGTCCAATAGCTTAAGCCAGATTTCAGCTATCGCGATAGACTCATCAAACAATAGTGATGTATATGCGGCAGGATATTCTAACACATCGGGACTTATAGAATTTACTTCCAACATAACTGCAGGAACACCAACATGGACAAACATTACCGGTTCACTTCCTGTAGCAGCAGCAGTTATAAGTGGTATTGCAGTAAATCCTAAAAACCCTGCCCAGGTTTGGGTTACATTCTCAGGTTATGTTGCAGGCACAAAAGTCTTTTACTCAGCTAATGGAAATACGGCTACCCCCACATGGACTAACATTTCAGCGGGTTTGCCCAACCTGCCTGTAAACTGTATTACTTATGAAAGCGGAACAGCTAATGGTATTTACATAGGCATTGACGGAGGCGTGTATTACCGCGACAATACTACTCCGGGCTGGGTTGATTTCAGTAATCAAATGCCAAACGTAGTAGTTCAGCAACTGGCATTTTATAACGCAACTCATACATTAAGGGCTGCTACTTTTGGACGTGGTACATGGGCTACACCGCACTGGACCCCTCCGTCATCGGCACCTGTTGCCATGTTTACAGCTTATCCAACCACGTATTGTGTGAATGATACTGTTCAGTTTACAGATACTTCTTCAAACCAGCCTACCAGCTGGAGTTGGACATTTGCCGGCGGAAACCCTGCAACGTCTACAGCACAGAACCCTGTTGTAGTGTACACTACACCCGGAACCTATTCGGTTTCACTTACTGCAACTAACAGTGCCGGAAGTAATACTGCAAACAAAACCAGTTATATTGTTGTCAACCCGCTGCCCACAACACCTAATATTACTCAGTTAGGGCAAACGCTTACATGTAACACAGCAGGCACCACCTATCAGTGGTACTTTGGCGGAGTTCCTATAGCCGGCGCTACTTCAAGTACTTATACCGGGTCGCCCACTTTACCGTTAGGTAATTACGAGTGTACCATAACCAATAGTTTTGGATGCAGCTCCGATACAGGTTCGTTTACAGTGACCACACTTACGGGTATCAATGAATTATCATCCGGCAATAACTTTGTAATTTATCCTAACCCGACCAATGGAAATGTCACTCTATCAGTAAACACAGGTAAAGAAGGTGATTACACGTTGGAAATTGCAGATGTATTAGGGAGGACAGTTTATTCAGGCAGCATACATGTTAAAGGCACCTATACCGGCAACATCGATTTATCCGGTTATGGCAAAGGAATTTATCTTGTATCGGTTAAAAGCACCGGATTCCTTACGGTAAAGAAAGTAATAGTTTACTAAGGGAATATATTTAAACGTGCAGGTTAATAGAGGCATGGACATTCGTTCACCTCTATTAACCTGCAATGTTTTTTAATGAGAATTTAAAAGATTACCTTACAATCGTAACACTGCCAATATAACGGCGGTCATTGCCAAATGCATCTGTCAGCTCAACCAGCCATACATAGGTATCTTCCTGGCACTTGGCGCCTGAGCCATTTTGCACCTTTCCGTCCCATGGTTTGTTCATGTCAGTACAATGATAGATTTGCTGCCCCCACCTGTCAAAAATCCACATTTCAAAAGTGGTAATACCTTCACCTTTCGGGCCAAATAAATCATTAAGCCCGTCGCCGTTAGGGCTGAAAGCATCCGGCATCCAGAAATAATACTGGGGTTCCACATCAATACAATGAGTTGTGGTGTCAATACAACCATGTTTATTTGTTACGGCTAACGTTGCACAAAAGGTACCGGGGGTTGAATACGTATGGGTTGGATTTTGTTGTAAGCTTTTACCCGTATCTCCAAATGTCCAGAACCATGCGCTTATTCCATATACATCCGTTGACTCATCTGTAAAATTCACAACAGGGTCGGCAATACTCATTGATGTTGGAGAATAGGTAAAAGCGGCATTGGGTACCTGGTAAACAGTAATCATGTTTGGCACTGACTTGGTTGCTGCACATCCCGCATTTGAGGTAACACCGAGCGTTACGCCATATTTACCGGGAGTATTATAGCAATGTATTGGATTCTGAATTGTAGAAGTAGAACCATCGCCAAAATTCCAGGTCCAGTCTTTTATACCGCCAATAACAGAAGTAGAATCATAGAATTGTACACAAAGCTCGGGGCAGCCGCTCATTGTATCAGGCACAAAATTAACCTTAGGACGTTGGGCTACATTTACCACCACACTGTCGGTAGCTATACAGGCACCTACCATATCAGCGCTCACAGTATAGGTTGTTGTAACCGTTGGTGTAGCCGTAACTGTTGCACCTGTTGTAGAACTTAAGCCTGTGCCAGGGCTCCAGGTATAATTTGACCCGCCGGTAGCACTTAAAATAACCCCGCTGCCATTGCAGACTGTAGTATCAGGCAGATTAACCGATAATACCTGGTCGGCAGCGCATGAAAGGCTTTTGAATTTTAAAAACACCCATGAATCGTATAATGGATTACCGATATCAACTACAGCTACTTTCATATGGTAGCTCTGGCATGCTACTACAGGTATAGTAGCTGTTAAGGGAACTGTAAGTCCATTGGGTTGAAAATCGTTATATAGGTTACTGGCTGTAGTATGGTTATCCCTGTAATAGGCAGTGTTGGTCTTGAAGTTTACGTTATTTATAGTAACGGGAGTATTTGTTCCGGGTATAAGCGCAAAGTCCTGGCAGGCATAAGACCCTCCTAAAGGATTAGGGCCAGATACAAAGAATCCGAAAACATCATTATATCCGCCTATGCCTGTATTGTATTCTTCTGAGCCAAAAACATAAGTTACGTTAAACGTATCGCATTGCGGTACTATATCAAATTCAATTATGCAAGGGTCATATTGTGATTGCGGACTGCCTAATGCTGCATTAATACATGCATCTGTAGCAGTAGTACCCACTGTAACAGAAGCACAGCATTGGTTATCGGGGCCTATGGCTTCCTGTATTGTGCCGGTCGATATTAATATACCGCTGTCGATACCCAACTGGGTGAATTGCGCATTAAATGTGCCATATTGATTAGCGCCTGAACAATTGAAAGTAAGATTGGTGATTTTAACTCCCGCCCCAAAAAGATAGTTAGAGAAAGTTGGGTTTGAAATTCCGCCCGTTACTTTTAACTGGCCATAGGAATTATCGAAAATCAATAATACGGTTAAAACAAAAAGTAATCTTCTGAATGTCATTTTATTCTCTATCCAGGGTAATAGATGATTTTGAAGTGGCGTAAATACTAAATAAAAATTAATTACCCGTTAAATTTGTATTAAATATCAAAATTCATAAGGTTTTTGCATCTGTTACCTAATGATAATTCGGCATTTATGCGATTCTACCCTACACTAAAGTTTCCTAAGGATAACGAGCGTATTTAATGGTTCTGCCCATATAATTAAGTATCGACATTAGAAATATTATAGCTATAATCTCTATCTTTGCCTTGAACCAGCATTTAATGAAACACAATAGTAAAAAGGCGATTTTGTCAGCGTTTGCCCTGCTGGCTTTATTTACTGTAAAAGCACAGGATTATGTTCGCCCCGGCGGAAGCTATACCCCTTCTACAGATAATAACCCTACAGCTACTGGCCCTAAAAAATTCAGCCTTAGCCTATCAATGGGCTCAGCAATACCCTTAAAGGAGTACGCAAGCACTTATGTAAAAGGCTCTTTCTGGGATTTTAACTCACCCGACTCTACACATTTACAAGGGTTTGCACAATCCGGATTCAATATGAATGTTACAGCCTCCTATTTGTTTTCCGATGAATTCGGTATAAAAATGATGCTTGGCTATAGTTCAAACCCATTTAATATCAATACATTCTCATCAACTGTGGGGTTTCCTTCTTATGCGTCTACCCAGACAAATTATCACGTAACTGAATACATGATTGGGCCTTATATGTCGTTATTGGTTGCCCCTAAACTACGGGTAGAACTAGGTGCAATGATTGGGCTGGTTACTATAAGCTACCCTGAAATTGTAGTTGCCCTTAACGATACACTTACCGATACCTATGACTTTAACGGAGGTAATGGATTTGGATATTGTTTTGATGCAGGAGCTGAATACAGTATTACAAGCAACCTTAGTATCCTTATTAATGTCGCCTACACAGGCTCAACTATAAAATACAACGGGTTCGATGAAACACTCAACTCACCGGGCTATTATCCATATACCTTCTCTCACGATACCGATGTACCTTATATGACTACCGCCATTATTAAACCCACCATAGGCATTGCGCTGAAATTTTAGCGGCTTGCATAAAACCGGGCTATGCAATTTATTCGTATATTTGAAAAACAAACTTAATACCTATCCTATGAAAAGACTTCTGTTTACCGCCGCATTAATCGGAATGACTGGTTTCCTTGCTCAACCCGCTTTTGCCGGAAACGGTGGTGGATGTAAAGGCAAAGGTTGCACCTGCACAGGCAGTTGCAAAGATGAAAAATGTACCATGAAATGCTGCACCGGCGACAAAGATGATAAATCTTGCAAGAAAGGTGACAAGAGTTGCACCAAAGATTGCAAGAAATCGACAACTTCAACAACTACCACCGACGACAAGAAATAATAACCTTATCTCGAATGATAATGCCCTGTAGCATGAAAATTGCTGCAGGGTTTTTATTTTATATCTGGTGGAAATAGTAGTTTTGTTGCATGCCAGCAACAGCAACTATAAAAGTACCTGGAACGGAAGTTGAAAAGCTAACGGGTGAAAAATTCCCGTTAACAAACCGAAACCTGCACCTTTCAATTGAATTAAGGGAAAATCAGTTATTGGCTGTGTTGCTCGACAAAAGAAGCAATCAATATATTGCATGGGCTTCCTATCCGCTAAATAAAGACAACTCACTTGATAAAATACTTGAAGATGAAATGCTAAGCACAGCCGCTTCAAGCGTATCTGTGGCTTTTACATCGAACAATTACATACTGGTACCTGCTTTATATTTTAAGAAAGAAGCCCTGAAGGATTACCTTACTACCCAGCAGTTATATAAAACCGACGAAACTCCCTGCTACGACTACATAAAGAACCTTGATAGCTACAACCTGTATACTACAGGCAAAAGCCTCGATACATTACGCAAGAAATACCCCGGTGCGTCTTTCAGGCATAGTTCAAGCCTATTTCTTGAACAACTGCTGACAGAAAATAAAAACACAGAAGACGATAAGGTATTTGCCTGCGTTTTTTCTAATTACGTTGATGTGGCTGTTATACAATCGGGTAAACTTTTATTATCGAACCGCTACCAGTTTCAAAACACCAACGACTTTATTTATAACCTGCTTTGGGTTTATGAACAGCTTAAGCTAAATGCAGAAAAAGTACCCTGCATATTTTACGGTGAAATTGAAAAGGACTCAGAGCCCTATAAGCTCTCTTCAAGATACATTAAGAAATTAAGTACAGGCGATAAAGGCATGCCACCCTGCACTGCACCTTTAAACACTTTACAGCCCCATACGTATCATTCATTATTTACACAGTATTTATGCGTATAAGCGGGGGTAACCTGAAAGGGCGCAAGGTGCCGGACAAAAAACTGAACCTTCGCCCCACAACCAACAGAGCAAAACAAGGCTTATTCAATATTCTGCGCAACCGCATGGACTGGACACAGTGCACAGCGCTGGACCTATTCAGCGGCACAGGTAGCATGGCTTATGAGCTATCGTCAAATGGGTGCATACAGGTAACCGCGGTTGATATAAGCTCCGCTAATTGCAACTTTATACGCACCAATGCCAAACAATTTAACATTACTAACCTGGTAATTGTCCGTAGCGATGCCCTTTCATTTTTAAGGAGCCACAGCGAACCTTACGACGTAATTATTGCCGACCCTCCTTACGATTACACACATTTTGGTGTTATACCCGAATTGGTATTTCAACGGAACCTTTTAAAAGAAAATGGCTGGCTGATAATTGAACACTCCCGAAGGACTTCATTTAAAGATGCACCATTCTTTTCCGAACAACGAAACTATGGAGAGGTTCATTTCAGCTTTTTCTGCAAGGAAAATACACTAAAAGAAGAGGCTCCAAGTTAATATCTATAGTTGAGTCTTTTTCTTTCGTAACTTTACACAGTTATGGCAAATAACAGGTTATATATTTTACTGCTTATTGTTGCTGTAAGTTGCTTACACCCTTCCCGGGCCTTTGCCCTCAGCAAGGATTCTTCAAATTACATTAAATTATACGAGGATACCCTTAAAAAACTTCAATTCGGGCGTATAGCTGTACATACATCTGATAAACAAAAGGAAGCGGCAAATACCCGATTCCTGAACATAATGCAAAAGGCATTAAACCTGCCTAATTCCTTTAATTACCCTTTTGATTCCTTAAAAACCATTGGCCATTTAACGTCCGATGATAAACAATTCCGTATACTAAGCTGGAACCTGGCCAAAGCTGATGGCACCTATGAGTATTTCGGGTTTATTCAGTCGCTTAACCCCAAAACAAAGAAATATGTGCTTTATCCCTTAAAGGATAAATCGGCTGAAATAACTAATCTCGGGGGCGAAACCCTTACCCCAGATAAATGGCTGGGCATGGTCTATTATAAAATTGTCAGCATGAAAGATGAGAAGTTTTACATGTTGCTTGCATGGTCAGGCTATAACAAACTCATTACCAGGAAGATTATAGATGTAGTTACATTCAATACTGAAGGGGTACCAAGCTTTGGTAAGAATGTTTTCAGCCACCTGCCATCGAAATTCAAGGGAGCTTCTAAGCGCATTGTTTTCCAGTATTCTGCATCAAGTACCATGTCGTTGGAATATAACCCCGGTAAAGATGTTATTGTTTTTGACCGTTTAGAACCCACCGAGGCGGGTTTAGAGGGCCAGTACGAATATTATGCCCCTAACCTTATGGCAGTTGACGGCTTAGCCTATAAAGATGGCAAATGGGAATACGCCGAGGACATTGGACCTCGTAATTCGTCGCAGAAGGTAGACAATATGTATCACGATGAAAAAGACGGTGATAAACAGGGTGATAAAAAACCTGTATATACTCCACATTAAAAATATAAATTTGCATCAACTTATACATCCTCTCTTATGAAAAAAGTTCACAACTTCAGCGCAGGACCCGCAATTCTTCCTGCCGAAGTACTTAAAGAAGCATCGCAAGCGGTCATTGAATTCAACAACTCAGGTATGTCGTTGCTTGAAATGTCGCACCGCGGCAAAGATTTTATTAACGTAATGGAAGAAGCTCGTGCCCTTGTAAAAGAGCTTATGGGCCTTGGTAACGACTACCAGGTTTTATTCCTTGGCGGAGGCGCAAGCATGCAATTTGCTATGGTGCCGAGTAACCTGCTCATCGCAGGTAAATCTGCAGCCTATGTAAATACAGGAGTATGGGCAAGCAAAGCCATAAAAGAGGCAAAACTGGTGGGAGATGTAAATGTTATTGCTTCTTCTGAAGATAAAAAATTCAGCTATATACCCAAAGGCTATACCATACCTGCCGATTCAAGCTACCTGCACATTACTTCGAACAATACCATATATGGTACCCAAATGCACAGCTTCCCCGATTCACCAATCCCGGTAGTGTGCGATATGTCGTCAGATATTTTCAGCCGCAGGGTCGATTTCAGCAAATTCGGACTGATATATGCAGGCGCTCAAAAGAACATGGGCGCTGCCGGCG
The DNA here is from genome assembly GCA_013285805.1 of Bacteroidota bacterium. Taxonomy (GTDB): domain Bacteria; phylum Bacteroidota; class Bacteroidia; order JABEUT01; family JABEUT01; genus JABEUT01. The sequence goes on from JABDGY010000005.1 coordinate 25,703, forward strand.
CTACTATGGTGATAGTAAAAGAAAGCCTGTTGGGAAAAACCGGAAGGAAAATGTTCTCCATGCTCGATTACCAGGTGCACATTAAAGGAGAATCTATGTTCAACACCCCACCGGTGTTCCCTATATATATAAGCCTGTTAACTATGAAATGGCTTAAGAAAAACGGCGGGCTGACATGGATTGAAAAAGTGAATAACGAGAAAGCTGAACTCTTCTTCAATGAGCTGGATCGTAACTCTCTCTTCACCGGCACATGCGCCAAGGAAGACCGTTCTAAGATGAACCCTACCTTCCTCCTTACGAAACCTGAACTGGAAGAGTCATTCAATAAAATGTGGAAAGAAGCAGGAATAGATGGCATAAAAGGACACAGGGATGTGGGCGGCTATCGTGCATCGATGTACAATGCGCTTACACTCGACAGTGTAAAAACATTGGTTGATGTAATGAAAGAATTTGAAAAGAAGTACGCTGACGCCAAGGTGACGGCGTAGCCGAATAATGAATAACGAATCATGAATATCCAATACTGAGATACTTCGAAATTCAAAATTCCTTGTTCGATATTCGATATTTATAAAACAGATTATGAAAAAAATACTTGCCAACGACGGCATGGAGGCTGAAGGCATTAAACTCCTCGAAAAAGCCGGCTACATTGTTATCACTGAAAAAGTGGCCCAGGACGAGCTTTCTGAAGCTATTAATGAAAACGATTATGTGGCACTTACCGTTCGCAGCGCTACTAAAGTAAATAAAGAACTTATTGACCAATGCCCTTCACTGCGTGTTATTGCACGTGGCGGTGTTGGTATGGATAATATTGATGTGGAATATGCCAAGAAGAAGAATATACAGGTAGTAAATACTCCTGCAGCTTCTTCCTTATCGGTTGCGGAACTGGTTATAGCACATATCTATAGTATGTCGCGCTGGTTACACGAATCGAACCGCACTATGCCTGTGCAAGGTGGCACCGAATTTGCCGCGTTGAAAAAGAAATATTCCAAAGGCTATGAACTTGGCGGTAAGACTATGGGCATTATCGGATTCGGACGTATTGGCCAAAGTGTGGCAAAACTCGCATTAGGCAATGGCATGAAGGTAGTAGCTTATGACCCTTTTATTGCTGATGCTAAAATTGATGTTGAGATTTTCGGAGCAGGAAAAGTAACGGCCCACATTAAAACATCTTCACTTGATGATGTGTTAAAGATGAGTGACTATATCACCTTGCATGTACCGGGCGGCAAGCTTATTGGTAAAGACGAGATTAAGAAGATGAAAAAAGGTGTAATGCTGGTTAATGCATCTCGCGGTGGTGTTATAGATGAAAAAGATTTACTGGAAGGTTTGAACTCAGGACATATAGCCCATGCTGCTTTAGATGTTTTTGAAGGAGAACCTACACCAAAGAAAGAATTACTGCAGCATCCTAAAATATCAATGACCCCGCACATTGGTGGCTCTACTGAAGAGGCACAACAACGTATTGGTGTTGAGTTAGCTGAAAAGATTATACATTTCCTCCGCTAATATTTAAGATTTAGGAATTGAGATTTAAGATTTGACAACGTGAGAGTCATGCTGGAATCGGTTCACTTATTCGTATATTTGTATATAATAAAACTATAGAAATGATTAAGGCGGTTGCTGTAAAAGTATTAAATAACTATAATCTCTATATAAAGTTTAACGACGGCGTTGAAGGTACTGTTGATTTATCCCACCTTAAAGATGGAAAAGCTTTTAGCATGTGGAAGGAACAAGGTAATTTTGAAAAAGCGCATATTGAAGGGGAAGCTATAGCATGGGATGAAAATCTGGATATCGACGCATTGAGCCTTTATCTACAGCTCACCAAACAAACATTTGCTGATTACACCGCCAAGCAAAAGAACCATGCCTAAAATATCTTTTTTCTACGGCATAGTTATTTACATGTATTTTAATGACCACCATCCGGCACATTTTCATGCTATTTATGGAGAATACAGCGCCAAAATAGGAATTAACGACTATGCATTACTTGATGGATACCTTCCGCCAAAAGCATTCTCTCTTGTGGTTGAATGGGCAGCATTGCATAAAAGTGAGCTACTGAGCAACTGGGATAATATGTTGAAAAAAGAACCGTTCAACGCAATTGCTCCTCTTGAATAAAGAAAAATTTATGAAAAAATTAATCATATTACTGACTGCAATTGCCCTAACTTCATGTAATCATTATACTACTGATAACAATTCGGAAAGCCAAGCCGTTCTCAATACCGATAAAGAGTTTAATGACTATTGTGCTAAAAATGGGCAGGCGGCCGCGTTTGTTAAGTATGCCGACTCATCACTCATTGCATTGGGTGAAGGCAGGCTACCTATACGTGGTATTGAGGAATTAAAACAAGACTATGCCAAACGACATGACAGCAATAAACTGGCATGGATGCCTGAACGTGGCGAAGCATCAGGCAATATGGGATATACTTTTGGCTGGTGGAAATATTACACCAAAACCCGTGCAGGGCATGATACCGTTTACCAGGGCGATTATGTAACCGTCTGGAAAAAACAAAAAGACGGCTCGTGGAAATATGTGCTTGATGGAGGAAACGATACCCCGGCGCATAATAAGTTTTAGGTTTTTTTTCTTCCGAAGAACTTCTTTAACCACGCTACTATTCTTTTGTCAGTAGAATATTTATTGATGTTATGTAATTGCTCAACGTCAGCCGCATCTTTTAACCGGCCTGTTAACATCTTATTCACAATTAAATCCTGCAGGTGAATAAAATTCACCACTAAATTATCTACATACTTATATGAAATGCTCCTTTCCCGGGCATCTGTATACTCTACTCCAGTAATAGCATTAAACAAATCTATTTGTATGGGTTCGGCTCCAATCTTAACCGCGAATGGCTTTTTAAAGTCAGTGTTTTTGATGTGATCAACCAATTTCGAGGGGAACTTAAGCTCTTTAAATGCTGTAATAAGTCTTTTTTTATTCCTATCTTCAGGATTTATCCATATATCTAAATCACCCGTTGTTCTACCATATCCATAAAATACAACCGCATATCCGCCGACAATCATAAAATCGACTTCATTATTATTGAGGGCATGCAATACATCCTCAAAATTCTCAGCCAGCTTTAGTGACATACGGAAGCATTATTTTGAATACTTTTTCAAGTACCGGCCATGAACCGTCGGGGTGCAGAAACTTGTTATAAACTTGTTTACGCAGAAACTCTAAGTTCTCCATACGTTGGTCGTATGACAGTGACGCATTTTCCTTCGCAGTAGCCTGGCTCATTTCTTCAAATGAATTGAAAACAGCTACACTTACCTTTTTATTCCTGTTGAAGGTGTAAGTAGCCATTGGCTCTGCAACTTTAGCTGTTTTTTTAACAACCTTCTTTTTATAGTTTTTACTTTTCATGCTATCTTCCTTATTCAAATATACGTATTTCAGGTAAGTATATTAGTTGTAATCACAGATTAACACTTACAGAGGAAAAGATACTCCGGCGCATAATAAGTTTTAAACTTTACTTTTTATTCGTATATTTGAAAGTATACATTCATTCTCATGGGCACATTACAGGAAAATATACCAATAAATCCTGAAGAAGTTATTCAGGCAGCTCATGAAACCTTATTAAAAAAGGTTGTCATGAAGACTTTGAACATCGTGGTTCTTGTAGTTCTTGTTGCAATTACCGCAGGTATTATCCTAACACTCGGATTGAGTAGCTACCACCCGGGATGATAGTGTAGTCATTACTAAAATCCTTCGCATTACTTCTCCGCATTAAGTCGTATCTTTGGGTATATGAATTTTGAATTAGAATCAGACTTTTCACCCACCGGCGACCAGCCACAGGCGATATAGCAGTTAGTAAAAGGGATTATTAATTCAGGGCATAATCAACTATTGGATTGCATCAGAATAATAAAAAGTTTGTATTTTTGGACTCAGAATAATACCGCTTGAAAATGAAAAGAATTATTGTTCTATTCTTGTTGTTGCCAACACTATCTCTATTTGCACAAACCTATACTGTCAATACATTAGTCGGCTATTTTGACGGCAATGGCCATCCGGCTGATTCCATCGCAGTGTTTACACCAGGAGGGCTTGCCTTCGATTCTACAGGTGCCTTATATATTAGTGATGGAGGGAATTATATGGTTAGAAAGATAGACACCAAAGGTAATATCTCTATCATAGCAGGTACTGCAATACATGGGAACCATGGCGATGGAGGGCCTGCTACAAAAGCCTTGCTTGGTAACATTGCAGGGATAAACTTCAGTAAGTCTGGTAATCTTTATATAACAGACGCGGAACACAGGTGTATCAGAATGGTTGATAAAAGTGGCATTATCAGTACAATTGCAGGTAATGGCACAGCTGGCTGCACCGGCGATGGGGGCTCCGCCAAATTAGCTGAATTTAATGACCCTCTGAATATAGTCACAGATAAGTCCGGAAATATTTACGTTGCCGATGCCGGAAGTAATGAAATACGTAAAATAAACGCTTCAGGAATAATCTCTACAATAGCAGGGAATTGCAGTTTTGCAGGCTCTTATACAGGTGATGGTGGGCCAGCAACTGCAGCATTATTGTCTTCCCCTACAACCATTGTGCTGGATATCTATGGTAATTTATTTATTGCCGACCAGAGTGGGGCATGCATCCGCAAAATTGATACAACCGGTATTATTAAAACCATAGCAGGAACTGGTGTTGGAGGATATTCAGGTGATGGCGGCCCTGCTAAATCTGCTCAGTTGGATTTAACACAAGGAATTGGAATAGATTCTGCAGGAAATATTTACTTAGCTGATGCAGGAAATAACCGTATACGTAAGGTAAATGTTTCAGGAACAATAACTACGATAGCAGGAAATGGAACTGCTGGTTTTACGGGCGATGGAGGATCAGCGAGTTCGGCAGAATTCAATGAACCTGCTGCTCTCGCAATTGCAAGTAACGGAAACATTTACATTGGCGATTATCTTAATCATAGGGTACGCATGATTAATAAAGCAGGTATTATAAATACAGTTGCCGGCAGTGGTAATCGTTCTTCCTATGGTGATGGAGGGCCGGCCCTTGATGCAGAACTTAGCGGACCTGGAGAAATAAGGCTGGATAATTACGGGAACGTTTATATAACAGATGGCCACAATAATGCAGTCAGGAAGGCAGAAAAAAGCACAGGTATTATCACAACAGTGGCAGGTGCAAATAATGGAGATATTTTTGGATATAATGGAGATGGTATTTTGGCTACCGCCGCATGGCTAAACCAGCCCGGCTATATTTATGTCGACAATGCCGGCGATATCTATATATCAGACGGCAACAACAAACGTGTTCGCATGGTTAATCCTTCGGGCATAATAAGTACAGTTGCGGGTAATGGTACAACAGGTTACTCGGGCGACGGAGGGCCTGCTACAGCTGCTGAGTTAGCTGGTCCGGACGGAGTAGTTAAGGATAAGCATGGTAACTTATATATAAGTGATGCGCCAAACTATCGTGTACGTAAGGTTGACGTAAGTGGTAAAATAACCACATTTGCCGGAAATGGAACCTTCGGCTATTCCGGCGACGGAGGGCCGGCGACGGCTGCAGAATGCACTCCCACCAATCTTTTGCTTGATAAAAATGGTGATTTAATAATCAGTGACCTTCTTAATCGCCGTATCCGTAAAGTGGACACAACTGGTAAGATTACAACTATAGCAGGAACAGGAACTCTTGGTTATTCGGGAGATGGGGGGCCCGCGACGGCTGCTGAAATAAGTGGCGCCACGGGAATGATTGTTGACACGGCGGGTAATATTTACTTTAATGACTATGTAAACCTGAGATTAAGAAAAATAAGCACTTTGGGAATAATAAGTACTATTGCAGGAAACGGCAGCCCCGGATATGGGAGTACTTCAGGCCCCGCAACCGCTGCACAATTTGATTTAAACTCAGGGCTGGCGTTAGATTCTACGGGTGTATTTTATGTAGCCGATGCTTATGATAATGATATCCGCAGGTTGTGCCCCGACCCTGCCTCCCCGGGCACCATAACAGGTAACAAAACCGTGTGCCCCGGTAGTATACAAACTTACAGTATTAATAAAGTGACTAACGCTTATTCTTACACATGGTCATTACCGGCCGGATGGACAGGCACATCAACTGATACGTCAATCACTGTAACTGTAGGCTCTTCAGGTGGCAAAATAAGTGTTGTTTCTAATGGAATATGTAGTAGCAGCACTACTTCCTCTACGCTGACAATTACCGTTAAAACTTACGTTATTACAGTTAACCCTTCTTCAATTAACATATGTTCAGGTAGCCAAACCACATTAAATGCCCGCGGTGCTTTAACATACAGCTGGGCCCCGGCAGCCGGCTTAAGTAATACAGCGGACTCTGTCGTTACGGCAAGTCCGGCAATCAATACAACATATACCGTAACAGGCACATTTAGTAATGGTTGTGTAAGTAGCGATACGATTAGTATTAATGTCTATCCTGTTAATGGCTTCGACCTTACCGGCAATCTTTATATATGTATTGATACACCCAGCTTCTCTAATGCTTCTATAAGTGCATGTATTTTCAATAACCGATGTTTGCCCACCAAGGGAACGTTGAAACTTGTTGTTGATACAGCGTTTCATATTAGCCACATAATCTCCGACAGTACGGCCATAACTAATGGTGATACCCTTATATGGCATTATGATAGCCTTTCAGATGCAGGGAACTCGCATAATGTATCTTTGTCTGGAAATGTGGATTCACTTGGGGTTAATGACAGTGTATTTGTAACAGAAATAATAACACCCATAGCCGGAGACAGTGTTCCGTCAAACAATAGCGTTACGTATTGGGTAAAACTTTTCCCGCATAATTGCGTCGGGCTACCCTTTGACCCTAACACAAAAAGTGTGCTGCCCGCAGGTAATATAACCGATACGACATTATTGCATTACACCATTCATTTTCAGAATACCGGTACCGCAATATGCAAAAACGTGATAGTATTAGATACCCTAAGCCAGTACCTTGACCCCACCACACTCACGATAACTTCAAGCAGTAGCACCGTTGCTGTTACTATTCTGGCAGGACATATTGCAAAGTTTGAATTTGATAATATTGATTTGCCAGATACTACAATGAGCAAAACAACCAGTATTGGTGTTGTAAAATTTAATATTCTTCCTCTAAGTAGTGATATAGCAGGAAGCGTGATAAAAAATAAGGCGGGCATCTATTTTGATGGCAATCCAGTAGTGACGACCAACTCTACAATTAATATTATTTCATCGATTATTACATCTATAGGTAATATTACACCGCCTTTAAAAATAGCTTGCTTTCCCAATCCATTCATAACAAATACAAGCATAGTATTTAATTCAAATGGAGCGCATTATTTGGATTTATACGACATTACGGGCCGGAAATTGGAGCATATAGAATGCACTGGCTCACAATACGAACTGAAACGAAATGATATAGCTGCCGGTGTCTATTTCATTAAAGCATACGATACAACCAATAAGAATATTGCGGTAAGCAAACTAATAGTTCAATAAAATTACTGCACCATAGACAAATACAGCGTAGCAAAAAACATGATACATTCATATAGAAAGTGGTGCTAAAATCCTTCGCATTACTTCTGCCGTATAAGTCGTATCTTTGGGTATATGAATTTTGAATTAGAATCAGATTTTGAGCCCACGGGCGACCAGCCACAGGCCATAGAACATTTGGTAAATGGCATTAAATCGGGTAACAAAAACCAGATTTTACTTGGCGTTACCGGTTCGGGTAAAACATTCAGCATTGCCAATGTAATTGCCCAGGTGCAGCGCCCTACGCTGGTTTTCAGCCATAACAAAACCCTGGCGGCCCAGTTATTCGGGGAGTTCAAGCAGTTTTTCCCGAGAAATTCGGTTGAGTATTTTGTATCCTATTACGATTACTACCAACCCGAGGCATACCTGCCAACAACCGATACTTATATTGAAAAGGACCTTTCCATAAATGATGAACTGGAGAAACTGCGCCTCAGTGCTACCTCTGCCCTGCTCTCGGGTAGGCGCGATATTATTGTGGTTTCATCGGTATCGTGCATATATGGTATTGGTAACCCGGTTGAATTTGAAAAGAATGTAATACCCCTGCAAAAGGGAATGAAGATAAGCCGCAATAAGCTGCTTAATATGCTGGTTACTTCCCTCTATTCCCGCACGGAGAGTGATTTTCTCAGGGGTAATTTCAGGGTAAAAGGCGATACCATAGATATCTATCTTGCCTATGCTGATTACGCCATTCGTGTGCAGTTTTTTGGCAACGAGATTGAATCAATGGAAAGCTTTGAAGCCTCTACAGGCAGGAAAATAGAAAACGTAGAAGCGATACGGATTTATCCTGCAAACATATTTGTCACTTCACCCGATACGCTTAGTAAATCTATTGAGCAGATACAAAAAGACTTAGCTTCACATGTGGCCTATATGGAAAGTGTAGGCAAGGAAGAAGAAGCTAACCGCCTGCAAAAGCGCGTGAACTATGACCTGGAGATGATGCGCGAATTAGGTTACTGTTCGGGCATTGAGAACTATTCCCGCTATTTCGATGGCCGCCCGCCGGGTGCAAGGCCATTCTGTTTGCTCGATTATTTTCCTAAAGATTACTTAATGGTAATTGACGAGAGCCACGTTACCATTCCGCAGATAAGAGGTATGTATGCAGGCGATCGTTCAAGAAAAGAGACATTGGTTGAGTATGGATTCCGCTTACCTTCTGCATTAGATAACAGGCCGTTGAAGTTCGATGAGTTCGAGGCCATGGAAAACCAGGTTATTTACCTGAGTGCAACCCCATCGGACTTTGAATTACAGAAATGCGAAGGTGTGTTGGTAGAACAATTAATCCGCCCTACCGGCCTGCTTGACCCGATTATAGAAGTGCGCCCTACCCTCAACCAGATTGATGATCTGCTGGAAGAAATACATAGGGTAACCGCGAAAGATGAACGTACTATTATAACCACGCTTACCAAGCGCATGGCGGAAGAGTTAACTAAATATTTAACTAAACTGGATATTCGCTGCCGTTACATACACTCTGAAGTTGAGACATTGGAAAGGGTTGAAATACTGCGTGACTTACGTCTTGGCTTATTTGATGTGCTTATTGGCGTGAACCTTTTAAGAGAAGGTATTGACTTACCCGAAGTATCATTATTAGCTATACTTGATGCAGATAAAGAAGGCTACCTGCGTTCGGAACGTTCACTTACGCAGATTATTGGGCGTGTGGCACGTAATGCCAACGGCAGGGTTATTATGTATGGCGATAAGGTAACGGTATCTATGCAGAAGACTATTGACGAGACATTGAGGAGAAGGAAGAAACAGATTGCCTATAACTTTGAGCACAATATCACTCCTGAAACCATCTATAAATCGAAGGAAGCGATTATAGAACAGACCAGTGTTATTGACTTAACGAGAGGAAGAAATACACCTAAAGTGTATATAGAAGCATCTGCTCCTACCATAGCGGCAGAGCCGGTTGCAGGTTACTCTGATAATGCACTGGAAGAAAAGATAAAGAAGTTAAAGAAGGAAATAGAAAAAGCAGCTAAGGAATTGGATTTCCTTGAAGCTGCCCGGTTAAAAGACCAGCTTTTGTCATTGCAAAAGTCCCTCGACGATAGAAGAAAGAAATAAGCCTGTTAGCTTAGTTCCACCTCGATTCGCCGCGAACATTTTCCCTGTGCGGGGCTGAAGGAGGAGGCGCAACTGACTTGCACGAAGCAAACGCCATTGACATAAGAATTACTCCCAACACAAACAGGCAGATGTTTTTGTATGATTTCATATTACACTTTTACTTTTTCTGTTTTCTGTGAAGCTGCTTTATGGTCAGCTAAGAATTTTTCAAGGCCAATATCGGTGAGCGGGTGTTTTAATAATGCCAGTATAGAACTTAACGGGCAGGTTGCCACATCGGCACCAACCTCGGCACATTGAATAATGTGAACAGGGTGACGGATAGAAGCGGCCAGAATCTGTGTGGTAAAGCCATAGTTATCGAATATCAGGCGGAGTTGGGCAATAAGTTCCATACCATCAACTGAAATATCATCCAACCTGCCAATAAAAGGCGATACGTATGTAGCTCCCGCTTTAGCAGCCAGTAATGCCTGCCCAGGCGAAAATATAAGCGTGCAATTAGTCTTTATTCCTTTTGATGACAAATACTTAATGGCTTTAACACCATCCTTAATCATGGGCACCTTAACAACAATATGCTTATGGATTTTAACAAGTTCTTCGGCTTCTTTTATCATACCGTCAAAATCGGTAGAAATAACCTCAGCGCTTACATCACCATGCACAATCTCGCATATCTTTTTGTAATGGGCAAAAATGTTCTCTTTACCGGTAATGCCTTCTTTAGCCATTAACGAAGGGTTGGTTGTAACCCCATCAAGTATGCCCATATCATGGGCCTCTTTTATCTGCTCAATATTAGCTGTGTCTATGAAAAACTTCATGATTATTTTTTTTACTAAGCTACAAAGTTAAGATATTTTCAAATCTTTATCTAATCAATGCCTGTTTTTATTCCAATTTGATTGTGAATAACTTACTATATGGCGCTAATAGTATCGGCGCAGCCTATCGATGCAATACTAATTGAGGCAGGATTTGCCTTCAATAATTCTACAGCGCAGGCCTCAATGGTGGCCCCTGTGGTTATTATATCATCCACCAGCAAAACATGCTTATTTATCAACTCTTCAGGCTTGTCGACCTTAAATATACCCTCTACATTGGCCCAGCGCTCAATGCGCGATTTACGGGTCTGGGTATCAGTATTTTTTACCCTGGAAAGGGCTCCATGTAACACAGGCACGACCATACTTTGGGCTAATCCTTCGGCAAATAACGCACTCTGGTTATACCCTCTTTTCTTAAGTTTTGTGGGGTGCAAGGGTATATAAACTATAGCGTCAACCTTATTGAATAGCGGAGATTCTTTCAAATCATTCCCATACCATTTACCCAAATAGGTACCCAATTGCTTTTTGCCATTATATTTTAGCTCATGCACTAAATCCTGCACTGAATTGCCTTTCTGGTAATGGCAATACGCTGCAACTGCATTTACCTCTACCCTGCCCCAAAATACTTTTGCCAGTGGGTTATCTGTATTAGTATGGTAATTAGTTTTAGGCAATTTATACATGCACATGGTACAGACAAACTCTTCCTTTGAGTTTAAGCCTTCACCACAAACAAGGCAAACTTCCGGGTAAAATAAAGATATAAAGTCTCGCAGAAACCTAATCATTTGCTAAAATTAAAAAACTGTTTGTAATTCTCAGGGCTAAAGCCCACAAGTATCATGTTTTTGTAACCCCAGCCTTAAGGCTGGGGTTAATCAATAAATATTTCCAATGGCTTCAGCCATGACAAATCTGCCTGGAAACTTAAATTCCAAAAACCTCAACAGAGTTTTGGGTGGTTATCTCCGCAATTTTCTCTATGGGAAGATTATATACACCAGCAAGTTTTTCTGCCACATAATAAATATACGCACTCTCGTTACGCTTTCCCCTGAAAGGCATAGGGGTCAGGTACGGAGAATCGGTTTCAAGGACTATATGCTGCAAGGGAATATTTGCAAGAACCTGTGGCAAGGTGCTGTTTTTATAGGTAACCACTCCACCAATGCCCATTTTAAAATCACCAAGGGCCATTATCTTTTGTGCATCTTCCGGCGAACCTGAAAAACAATGAAATATCCCTTTGAGCTTTTCGTCTTTCAGCTCGGTTACTATTTCCATAACCTCGTTAAACGAATTACGGCAATGAATAACAATCGGCAAATTCATTTCCTTCGCCCACTCTATCTGTTTGCGAAAAGCCAGTTTCTGCTGCTCTGCAAAGGTTACATCATGGTAAAGGTCAATACCGATTTCACCAATGGCATAAAACTTTCTTTTACCCAGCCACTCTTTCACAATATCTAGCTGCTTTTCATAATCGGCAAAAACCGAGCAGGGGTGCAGGCCCATCATAGGAAAGCATTTATCTGGAAAAGCATCACACATATTCAGCATGGGCTGAATGCTTTCTGAATCTATATTGGGAAGAAAAAAACGAGTAACGCCCTTTTCAACAGCCCTGTTTATCATTTCAGGGCGGTCGGCATCAAATTCAGCGGCAAATAAATGAGTGTGCGTATCGGTTAACTGCATATCACTTAGCCGATGCAGTTTGCTGTTCAGCCGCGAATATGGTTTTCAGTTTTTCTACTACAAAATCAACTTCCTCTTTGGTATTGTATTTGCTGAACGAAAAACGGATTACAGGGCGAGATTCTATATTCTTGCCCAAGGCCTCTATTACGTGCGAACCCTTCATACTGCCCGATGTACAGGCGCTACCTGCAGAACAGGCCACACCATTAATATCAAGCTTCATCAGGAACATTTCAGCATCGTCGGTTGGTGGCAGCATAACGTTAAGCACGGTATATAAGGAACGGCCTTTAGCATCGCCGTTAAATTCAACACCCGGCAAATCCGATTCCAGCTTCTTAATCATATAATCCTTTATGCCTTGTATATGCTCCGCATGTTCTTTCATTTCTTTATGCGCAATTTCCATAGCCTTGCTGAGCCCGGCTATACCGGCAACATTCTCGGTGCCTCCGCGCATATTACGTTCCTGTGCACCACCAAAAATAAGGGGAGCTATCTTTAAGCCACCATTGATGTAAATAAACCCTACACCCTTAGGTCCATGAAATTTATGCGCAGCGCCGGCTATAAAATGGACCTTTGTCTTTTGCAGGTCTATAGGATAGTGTGCAACCGATTGTACCGTATCGCAATGAAATATGGCATTGTATTTGGCACATAATTCCGATACCTCTTCAATCGGCAACAGGTTACCGATTTCATTATTGGCATGCATTAACGATACAAGGGCATGCGGATATTCCTTCAACAGTCTTTCTAAATCCTGGATGTCGATATGGCCGTCTTTCTTCAATTTTACATGGTGAACCTTTACTTTGCCTGCTTTTTCAAGTTCTTCAATGCTATGAAGCACCGCATGGTGCTCTAACGGGCTGCTGATAATGTTTTTTATATTGTAAGCCTCTACAGCAGAGCGTATTGCCATATTATCCGCCTCCGTTCCACCCGAAGTGAAAAATATTTCGGCCGGAGAAGCGTTAAGGTATGATGCCACAGCCTTGCGTGCCTTTTCAATGATTGCTTTAGCCTCGCGCCCATACGAGTGTATAGAGGAAGGATTACCGAACTTGCTATCCAGCACGGCAATCATTTCTTTTACTACTTCGGGGTCCATGGGGGTGGTGGCAGCGTTGTCAAAATATACTTTCATAGTGTCCGTTAAGTTTACTGCAATATCTTTGTATCCTTATAAAAGTCCGATGCGCAAAGTTAGTCATTTTACCCTTATCCTTCTTACACTTTTCTCTCTTTGTAAACCCCTTATTGCGCAAGACGGGTATACCGATTCCCCCGTTATGAAGTACGAGGACCGCACCTACAGGAGCTATATAAAGACTGTGCAGCTTCACCAGGTGGGCTGGAAATTCTCACCCCCTTCTATTGAAATGAATGCCGGCCAGCAGTTACAGCTCGATTTTGACGACCTGCAGGGCGATTTTAAGTCCTATTACTATACCTTTATTCACTGCGACGCCGACTGGACCCCCTCGGATATTAATAATTTCGACTACCTGAAGGGCTACGAACAGGATTTTTTGACCAATTACGCCACATCGTTCGGTACCACACAGGGCTATACCCATTACACCCTTGTTTTCCCCAATAACAATATACAATTGCTGCTTTCGGGTAATTACCTGTTAAAGGTTTACCTTAATAACAATCCCGATAGCGTGATTTTAACCCGCCGCTTTATGCTCTACAGAGACAAGCTGATTATTCACCCCCGTGAAACACCGGGAATAGGCGATGAAATGTTCACCAAGCAGGAAATAGTGTTCAGCATTAATACTACACGATATAATATCATGGACCCCTTCCATGCCCTAAGAATATTCATACAGCAAAATGGCAGGTGGGACAATATAATAAGCGACGTTCAGCCACAGTTTGTGCAGGATACATCGCTGCAATATTATTCCGACTTCGGCAATATGTTCGATGGCGGAAACCAATTCAGGAACTTCGATATGACTACCCTGCACCTGATAAGTGACCAGATACAGCGGTTTGTACCCGGCAAGGAAGAGGAAATTGATTTGAAGCCCGATAAGCCACGCGGAAGTTTACCTTATATAACCCTACCCGATATCGACGGTCAATTCTATATTTTAGATAAAGATGCCGACAGTACCCCTATTAATGGCGAATATGTAAGGGTGCACTTCTTTATGCCCTACGATTCGGCCATTACCACAGGCAATGTTTATATTTTCGGGGGCCTGTCGGACTGGCAATGCAAAAAAGAGTTTCGCATGCATTATGTCGACTCCCTGAATGGTTATGCCGCCACACTCTATTTAAAACAAGGGTTTTACGATTATCAATATGCTTATTTAAAGGATAAAAGCACCGTAGCCGATGTTACCCCTTTCGAAGGCAACCACTCCGAAACCGAGAATACATATACCATATATGCCTATTACCGCCCTCCCGGCCTTTATTACGACGAGCTTATAGGTATAAAAACCTTTCATGCGCCAAGCAATTAAAAAGCCCTCTCAACTCCCCCGAAGGGGGAGCTTTGATTTTTATTCAATCACGCCCGCACCCCTCTTAATACTTAATACCTAATACTTAATTCCCATATTTACTACATTTGTAACCTTATAAACCAGCCAAGGATATGAAAACGGTATTTTTCAGGGAAGCATTACGTGAAGCTATGGTGGAAGAGATGCGCCGCGACGAACGGGTATTTCTTATGGGTGAAGAAGTGGCCCAATATAACGGGGCATATAAAGTGAGCCAGGGCATGCTCGATGAATTTGGCGCCCGACGCGTGATTGACACCCCTATTGCTGAGCTTGGCTTTGCCGGTATAGGCGTGGGAGCAGCTATGAATGGCCTCCGCCCTATTATCGAATTCATGACCTTCAACTTCTCGCTGGTGGCTATTGACCAGGTGGTAAACTCGGCCGCCAAAATGCTCGAAATGTCGGGCGGGCAGTTACCTATGCCAATAGTGTTCCGCGGGCCAACAGGCTCTGCCGGTATGTTAGCGGCACAGCACTCCAACTCGTTCGATAACTGGTACGCTAACTGTGCCGGGCTTAAAGTAATAGTGCCTTCAAACGCTGCCGATGCCAAAGGCTTGTTGAAATCGGCTATACGCGACGACGACCCTGTGGTATTTATGGAATCGGAGCAGATGTATGGCGACAAAGGCGAAATACCCGAAGGCGAATATATTATACCCATTGGCGTGGCCGATATTAAGCGCGCCGGAACCGATGTAACCATTGTATCATTCGGTAAAATAATGAAAGTGGCTTTGGCCGCCGCCGCTGAACTGCAAAAGGAAAACATATCGGCCGAGGTTATTGACCTGCGTACCATACGCCCTATTGATTATGCTACCGTTATAAACTCTGTTAAAAAGACCAACCGCCTTGTGATACTCGAAGAAGCATGGCCTTTGGGCTCTATAGCTACTGAAGTGGCCTTTAAAGTACAAAAGGATGCATTCGATTACCTCGATGCTCCTGTGCTGCGTGTTACCTCTGCCGATGTGCCCCTGCCTTATGCCCCTAACCTTATTGAGGCTGCCTTACCCAATGTACCCAAGCTGGTTAAGGCCGTTAAAGAGGTAATGTATGTGGCCAAATAAAGGCTGCTTCCCCTTACAATTAGAGTAGTCCCGATTAAGCGCAGCGAAAGTCGGGGTACGTGGCTAAGTAGTTGCTGACCGTCATTGCGAGGAACGAAGCAATCTTATGTCACACTGAGCCTGTCGAAGTGTTTTGCTTTGCACATCGTAGCTTTCTTTGTTCACCGAAGCCTTGCGTAGGAGAAAGCGAAGGTGTGGGCGTTTCCCTCCTCATGGTCGGGTCGCGCTTTACGCTCATACTCCGCACTGCGTTTGCGGGGTATCCGTTACAACCCCGAAGGGCTCGTGAACTCCTTAATTTAAAAATTAGCAAATCGGTGAACAATCGCTAACGCGGGGCCGCGTATTTACCTTTTGGCTCGGCTGCAATAGTTAAGTGCTCTTTTGGCTCTTTGTATGCAGTACCTTTTTGTTCATGCGAAGGCATTCCTTCGGAAAATGCCTCTTTAAGCACTGCTTGCAATAATTGTTCTGCCTGTTTTTGGCTTTGAGTAATACTTTGTTCTAATTCATTACAATAGGCCATTAACTGCTCTATTTTAGCAACTATACGCTGTTGTTCAGGAAGTGGAGGAAGCGGAATTAATAATGAGGTAATTTGCCCTTGGTTAATTGAGGCTTGCCCTGTCATTTTTTTAAATTTTTTGAAAATCTGATCCTTTATTATTGATGATTGGAATAAGTAATTAATATACCTAGGCAATATCTTTGCTTCAAATAGTCTAACTCTTATATTTTTACTTTCATACACAAATACCTCATTTAATTTATCTATATATGCTGACTTGCCAAGTAACTCAATACTATTAACTCGATTAAGAAGTAAGTCACCCGGCTTTAATGAGTAAGTTTCTATTTCAGAAATGGTTAAACTCATCCTTTTTAAATTATGAAAACTTATTTCTCCATTCTGAATATTATACATTCTTAGGCAGGCTATTCCATCATCATTATAATACTTATCTTCTTTATAAATTCCATTATTCATAGTTAGAACAATACTACCTAACCTACACCAAACCCAACCTTTAGGTAATTCATAAGGAATTTCATCGTTAGTGATTGGAGGCAATGGCTTTTCCTTTTTTAGTTTGCCTTGTGCAGTAAGCTTTTCTTTCTCTGCTTTAATTCTTTTTAGTAATTCGCTTGCGGGTTCATCTTTAGGGTTTTGTGGAACAAGTTTGCCTTGCACTGCATCTTGTA
Source organism: Bacteroidota bacterium (assembly GCA_013285805.1). GTDB lineage: Bacteria > Bacteroidota > Bacteroidia > JABEUT01 > JABEUT01 > JABEUT01. The sequence goes on from JABDGY010000005.1 coordinate 42,833, forward strand.
ATATGGCTTGGCGGAGTTTATTGATTATATCCGTTTGTTGGTGGAATTGGGCAGAAGTATTTGAAATAGATTCGCCTAATTCCTGCAGCTTCAAAATCTGTTCTTCAACCTTATCATTGAAGTACGTTTGTTTTTTTAAAGTACCATTCTTTAAATCATTAAAAAATGAGACAATTTTGGCTTGAATATTCTTTCCGGGGAATGGTAATTGCATTGCCTCAATTTGTGCATTACCTATATTCGGCTGTGCTCCACCATAACCCATATTTTTTACCTTATCTTGAATTCCTCTTGCAATCCAGTAAATATATTCCGGAATAAATTCAATCGGGTTAAGAATAGAAAACTTACCAACACGCTGATTCAAATACAATTTACCTAAACCACTCTGAACTATTGCTAATTTCCCTATTGTTCCACCTGTCATTGCTATTATTATATCGCCCTCACTTAATTCAAATCTTTCAAATTCTTTACTCTCTTTATAATAGCGTACGCTGGATAAATCAATTTTCTCATCTTGAAAATCAGAAATTCTAATTATAGGAATTCCAGTTGATCGATACTCTCCAGATTTAAATGAGTATCCTCCAATAATTTTAATGTGCTTAGAAATAGGCTCTATAGGGATTGTTTTTTCCAGCTCATTATTTACAATAGTAATATATGCTGAGATATTCTTAAAGAAAACCTTTTCTCGCATTGTCATTGTGGTAATTCAGATTTTATTTTAATTAAAATATCATTACTTAATTTAATTGATGAAGCAAGCATATTAATTAATTCCTCACTTGTATATTGCTTTTCCTCTTCTTTAATTGTGGGGTTCTTTATATCAAGGTTATAATTTCGTTTCCTAATTTCTTCAATACTTACTTTCCAGGCATATTCATTCTCTACCCTTTTTTTCCACCATTTCTTTTCTAAATCAAACTCCTTTATGTTAATGGGTTTGGTCTTGTTGTAGTTCTTTACCCCTTCAGGGTAAGGGTGTTCAAAATACCATATATCCTTTGTGGGCTTACCTTTCTCAAAAAACAGCAAGTTGGTTTTAATGCCTGTATAAGGCGCAAATACTCCATTTGGCAAGCGTACAATTGTATGCAGATTGCAATCCATTAAAAGTTTCTCCTTTATTCGTGTAGCTACACCTTCACCAAATAAAAAGCCATCGGGCAAAACTACGCCGGCCCGTCCGCCATCTTTAAGTATATGCACTATTAAAAATAAAAACAAGCTCGCGGTTTCCCGTGTACGGTAAGAAAGAGGGAAATTATTTTCAACCCCGTCTTCTTCCATTCCGCCAAAGGGCGGGTTGGTTACTATAACATCTACTCTGTTAGCATTGCTCCACGAGCTGAGAGATTGCATTAGCAAATTATCATGCTCAATAGAAGGTATTTCAATACCATGCAACATTAAATTGGTACTTGCCAACATGTGGGGCAATGGCTTCTTCTCAACTCCTCGTATGCTCCTTTGCAAGGTATTTAATTTAATAGGAGAGTCAATTGTTTCGCTTTTGCGAATATGTTCAATGGCGTTTACCAAGAAGCCTCCGGTGCCACAGGCAGGGTCAAGTATGCTTTCACCCAATTTAGGGTTCACCATTTCAACTACAAATTGGGTAACGGCACGGGGAGTATAAAACTCCCCCGCGTTGCCTGCGCTTTGCAGGTCTTTCAGTATCTGCTCGTAAATATCATTAAACAGGTGGCGTTCGGCGCCTGTGCCAAAATGAATGTCCTTGTTTATTTTATTAATAACCTGCCTTAACAGGGTGCCGTTTTTCATATAATTATATGAATCTTCGAACACACCACGCACCATTAATCCTGTGTCTTTGTTATTGCGGGGCTTTAACTCTTTAAGCGTAGGGAAAAGATTGTTATTTACAAAGCTTAGTAATTCATCCCCGGTCATTCCTTCCTCATCAGTGGCCCAATTGCGCCAGCGCAAATCTCTCCGAATGGGCGATTTATAATCCTCATCTGTTGCTTCCCAATCGTTTTCTTTTTCATCAAATATTTTCAAAAACAGCATCCAGCCAAGCTGAGATATGCGTTGCGCATCGCCATCAACACCCGCGTCTCTGCGCATAATGTCTTGAATGGATTTTATGGTAGAGGATAGGTTACTCATAGTTTTTTAGTATCTTTGTGTAAATGAAATGCGCATGGCAAAGGTTGTAAAGATATATAAACCCACACACGAGGAAATATTGAAAAATGTTCTTGGTTCATTCGAAATTGAGAATATTAAAATTTCATATACAACTGCCAAAAAATCAATGCAAAAAGTTCTCGATAAAATCAAAAAAGAGAACGTATAATTTCTTCCATTGGCTTATAGTCTTGTTAAATTATATAGTCAGGCTTTCATGATTGTTTTTATCTTTTTCCCAATTCATTGGATTATTCTGAATATATTTTCGTATTGTTATTAAATCGTTTTCAGATTTAATAATATGATCATAATAACGGGGTTGCCATTCAAATTCTATTTTATTAGTTGTGGCAAATGTCTTTACACCGGCTTTATATCCCCGTATTATGGAGCCAAGGTTTTTCGATTGGGGGCCAAATTTATTGGGTTGCCGTGGAGATGCAAAGTCTTGTGCCTGTGCCTTATTAATAAATAATATCCCATGAATATGATTCGGCATTATTATAAATTCATCCAATTCAACAAATGGGAAATGTTTAGGAATGTTTGTCCAATATTGGTATGCAATATTTCCAATTTCGGTTGCCTGTAGAGACGGCCGGTTTTGTGATAGAGACGCAAAATATTGCGTCTCTACGGTTCCGTTGGTGGTGTTCCGTAGAGACGGATGATTATCCGTCTCTACCACATTGCGTGTTTCTACAATTGCAATATCACCAAAATAATGTGCCCTGTTTTTCGTGCAAATGGTTATAAAATACATGGCATTTGACCCATAATCCCAATTTTTTAGTCGGGTGGTTTCAATTCTGTATTTATTTTGAAATTTCTCCATTTACCTTATTTAGGCAGTTTTATAAAGCTCATCTTCCAATTCCTTTAATGCTTTTCTAAAATGGGTTGGACCACCAAACCATTTTACAATTTCGGCAGGCGTACCCATTTGGCTTAAGGGTTCTAATTCCAATACCCTGGCACTTTCAATATTCTCAATTCCTTTATCGGCATATTTCTCAAGCAGGGCTTCCAATACCTTCCGTGCTTGTTCGCCATATTTAGTAAAGTAATTACGTTTCTTAACGTTGTTTGCTCTTTCTTTTCGTGTAAGCGGAGGCATATCAAAAGCCACATGGCAAATCAGGTCAAAGGTATCCAAATCTTTATTTACACTTTCCTGCAATTCATCTAAAAATATACCGTGTTCAAGCAATTCGGCATGTATCTCTTGTTTCTTTTGCGCCTGGTTCCATTTGTTTATAAACTCATTTAATGAGCGGAACTCCTTTTGCAAATGCTTTTTGCTGTAATCTTTCAGCGTTTCGCTAATCAGCTTTCCGTCAACCCCATAATATTGTACCCGCTCATTCAATACTTTTACTTCAACGCCGCGCACAAAAACCTTTCTTAAACGTTGCCCGTTTTCGCCGCTTTCAATTATTTGCTCTTGCCCTAATGTTTTCACCTTTACTCTTTCCCCATCTATTTCAATATAGTCCCCCTCTTCATCTGCTTCAACAACCTGCAAAATATCACCTGCTTTTGGCTCATAAATTTTTACAGGCTCGCCATCAAAATCTTTATCGGCAAATAAATTGGTAGCATTCCTGAAATCCATTATGGTAAAATAGTATTTGCCGTATTCTTCATTAATACGTGTTCCCCTGCCAATAATCTGCTTAAACTCAGTCATGCTTTGTATATTGGCATCAAGCACAATCAGTTTACAGGTCTGGGCATCAACGCCAGTAGTCATTAGTTTCGAGGTGGTTGCAATTACAGGGTACTTCTGTTCAGGGTCAATAAAATTGTCCAGTTCACGTTTGCCTTCATCATCATCTCCCGTAATTTTCATTATGTATTTATGGTTCTCTTTTACCAAGTCGGCATTTTCATTTGCAAGGCACTGGCGCATGCGGTCAGCATGGTCTATATCCACGCAAAAAATTATCGTTTTATCAAAACGATTGGTGAGTTTTAAATACTCTGTAACTTTTTTTGCCACTAACCTTGTTCTTTCTTCTATTACGAGGGTTCTGTCAAAATCGCGTGTATTATAAAGCCTGTCTTCAACCAAATTCCCTTCTGTGTCTTTCTTTCCTTTTTCGGGCCTGTAACCTTCAAGGTCTTTATCGAGCCCAATTCGCACCACCTTATATGGCGCAAGAAAACCATCTTCAATACCTTGCTTTAATGAATAGGTGTAAACAGGTTCCCCGAAATAATCAATATTCGAAATGTCTTTTGTTTCTTTAGGTGTTGCGGTTAAACCTATCTGCGTGGCAGATGTAAAATATTCCAGTATTTCGCGCCATGCGGCATCGTCTGCGGCGCTGCCACGGTGGCACTCATCTACAATAACCAAATCAAAAAAGTCAGGAGAGAATTGCTTATAAATATTCCTGTCTTCTTCATTGCCTGTTAACCCTTGGTACAAGGCCAGATATACTTCATACGATTTATCTACTTTATGATTGCGCACCATAGTCATCTTATCGCCAAAGTATTTAAAGTCGCCTCGCTTTGCTTGCCCTATAAGTGCATTTCTGTCGGCCAAAAACAAAATGCGTTTTTTCTTTCCCGCTTTCCATAACCTCCACGCAATTTGAAAAGCGGTATAGGTTTTTCCAGTACCGGTAGCCATTACAAGTAATACCCTGTCATTGCCCTTGGCAATAGATTCAATAGTACGGTTAATGGCAATTGCCTGATAGTATCTTATTTCGCGTCCGACGGCTTCGTAATAATCCTGTGCGACTACTTTTTCAACTTCTAGGTGGGCAATACCCTTCAATATTTTGTACCTGCGCCACAATTCCTCAGGCGATGGAAATTCTTCTAAACTGATTTCTCTTTCCAGTGCACCGTTTACCAATGATTTGTCGTGCTCATAAAAAGCATCACCATTGCTGCTATATACAAATGGAATATCAAGCGTTTTTGCATATTCCAATGCTTGCTGAATGCCAGCCTTAACGCTGTGGTTATTATCTTTTGCTTCTATTATAGCAATTGGAATATTAGACTTATAATAAAGAATATAGTCGGCTCTTTTCTGCTTGCCCCGAACATGAAGCTTGCCTTTTACATAAATCCTTCCGGCTGTAAACGATTTTTCCTCCCTTACCTGTAAATCAATATCCCAACCCGCCTGCTTAATAGCAGGCGTAATATATTTAGTGCATATATCTCTTTCCGAGAGTTCCTTCTTTGACATTAAGGTGGTCTTATCCTGCGAAAATATTAAATATAAAGGAACCTTCAAAAAACCTTAAAGGGGGGGTGTTAATAATAACTGCACATTTCTCTTTAATAAGGTTTATGGCTGGAGTAAATTTGCTTTGACCGCCGAAGCTTTACTTGTGCCCGCTGAAGCTTATGCGCAAGCGAGGGCGGAGGTGGTAGAGTTCTTTGAGAAAATAGGGATAAGTCTTTGCGCCCTTTGCGTGGCTGTTTGCTTTGCGTACTTTGCGGTAAAAAAAAGAAACAACACTATTAACGGGGCCGGGAAAAACATTTAAAAATGCCCAAAATGGTGACATATAGTGAAGCATAGTGAAAAATAGTGACATTTTCGCTAATATACTTAGCAAATATTTCACTAAAAAAACAGCTTTGTGTCACTACATTAAATTCCGGCCTTGTGCCACCGCTAAGACTGACTTCAAACTCTTTCTCCGCTCTTCGCTCCTATATGGTACACACATTTCTTAATCCAGTGTGCAATGAATGTGAGTCAATAGATTGAAAAACAACAACTTAAATACGAATGTCTTTTTGTCATGTGTGTAGTGCCAACCGGGTGGCAGCTAAAAAAATTAGCCGGAATTTTAACATTTTGCACGTAAGGGCGAATGGAAATTGAAAACCGATGAAAATCAGCCTTATGCAAAAAGTGGCTGCCTTAAAACGGACATTTTCGGACAGTTTTGGACACGAAATGCACATAGGGGCCTTCGACAGGCTCAGGCTGACGAACAGGTTTGCGTGAGGGATAGAAGTGAAAAGCCCACAGCGCAGCGAGGACTTGTAACGGATAGCCCGACCCGTAGGGGCACGCCCAAATAAAAGGCTGAGATTGCCACGCTTCACTCGCAATGACGGCCTTGTGCCACCGCTAAAGCTAAGGTACAACATAACTAACCCAATGAACCACAATACTTAACATTAACTTAAAACCGCATAATAGAATGACAGCCAGAATTTTTGCTATCATTGCCGCACAAAAAATATTGACATGAAAAAACTATTATTAGCCTCGGCCCTGTTACTTACTACAATAGCCATATATTCATTTACAAGCGGTAAAGGAGACACCTGCCCTGCAGAAGGTAAACAAAAGAAAGGTAAAGCCGAATTAAAACCACGCGAGCAGAACCTTAATAAGCATATTAACCGGAACAGTGTACCTGCAGAAGGGGATTTCGATTACAAGGCTACCACCGATAAAATGTACAACAGCAAAGACGATTCGATATGGAGTGAAGAGAAAGCGGGAAAAATAACCGGCTACTATTTCAAAGCTGTTGATGATGGCGCTGCATCGTGCAATTGCTATACCGATGATAATACTAAGTACAGCACTAAAATATACATATCGGTAACCCCGGTAGATAAAAACACCCGCATGGCCGATTGTATTGTGGCTGTAATTACCCCCTACTCGCGCAGTCTGCACCCTGAATGGACCGCTGATAATCTGAATTCAAAAATGGGTGGCAATAAAGTAACCATATCGGGCTGGCTGATTTATGACTACCTGCACAGTGCAGTTTCTATAGAGACCAACTCAAACAGTTCAAAGCCTGAAAGGCGCACTATATGGGGTATTTGCCCGGTTACCAGCGTAGTATCGGAGGATTAAGAAAATTTCATTTTTTGTTCTTCGGTAATATTTACGACCTTTAGGCTCCAAATCCGGCACTAATGCACAGAGCCATATATGATTCGTTACTTACTGCCCGTAAGGATAAGCAGAAAAAGCTAGCCCTGCTTATTGACCCTGATAAGTTCAGTACTACTGGGCATGTAAGCAATGCGGAAAGCATGGGCGTCGACTTCATTTTCATTGGAGGCAGCCTGGTATCGAAAGGCGATTTTAACCGATGTGTTGAGGTAGTAAAGAAAAACACAAACCTGCCTGTAGTGCTTTTCCCGGGCAATGTCGACCAGGTATCGCCCTTAGCCGATGGAATACTGTTCCTCTCGCTTATATCGGGCCGCAACCCTGAGAACCTTATTGGCAAACATGTTCTGGCCGCCCCTATATTGAAAAAGACCTCGCTTGAAATAATACCAACGGGCTATATGCTGGTTGACGGAGGCAAGGTTACCACAGCAACATACATGAGTAATACAGTTCCTATACCTCACGATAAAAACGATATAGCCTCGTGTACCGCCATGGCAGGCGAAATGCTGGGCCTTAAGCTTATATATATGGATACAGGTAGCGGAGCCGACAAGCATGTATCGCTTTCTATGATAAAGGAAGTCCGCAAAAACATTGATATTCCGCTTATTATTGGCGGCGGTATACGCAACCCTGAAGACACCTATGAAATATGCAAAGCCGGGGCCGATATGGTAGTAATAGGAACCATAGCTGAACAGTCGCCCGAAATGGTTGCCAGTATTGCCAAAGCTGTACATTATAACACCTCAGGAAAAATACGCTTATGAAGTTTATTGTCCTTACTCCCTCAAAAAACGTTATTGATGAATATAACCTGGTAAGCCATATGCTGAAGAATGGTTTGCCTACTATTCATATCCGCAAGCCCAGCTTTACTTCGGAAGAAATGGTAAACTACATTGAGCATTTCACAGATGAGGAACAAAGTAAAATGGTGCTGCACTCTCACCACCGCATATTACTTGATTATGACATGAAAGGCATACACCTCAGTAAGCGCCACAGGAGTAAGGAATTCAGGTCGTGGGTGACAAAAACACTGGTAGAAATGAGGATGGGTAAGAAAATAACGCTTAGCACTTCGTGTAAAAGCCTCTCGTCAATGGCTAATAACTACAGCGACTTCGATTACGTGATGCTGACGCCTGTTTTTACCGACCCACAGGGGCACAGGCCAAGTTTTAGCCCTACGTTGCTGCAACAAATTATGCGCAAATACCCGGATAAAGTAGTGGCAAGGGGTGGCTCAAGTGCCGAATCTATTGAAAAAGCAAGGGATATGGGGTTTGCCGGAATTGCGTTCCATAATTATTTATGGTCTAAATCAGAGCCGGAAAAAGAGTTCAATAAAATTGTTGACCGATTTGGCCAGCTTGGCATCAATGTTCATTAACCGAAATATAAGAATCAGAAATTAACCCCGAAGGTAAGAGCTACGCTGGATACATTAACAGTATTCTGTGCAGGGGTTCCGCCGTAATCAGCGCCATACAAGTAATAATTCCCGGTATACGTAGTCAGCACATAAGCAGCATCAATAAAGCAACGTCTTATCCTCACCCCTGCTCCAACCGAATAACTGTCTTTTACAGTTGAGTTTCCTGCCATTGATGTGTAAGGGTTACCGTACATAGCGTATCCTGCGCGGATACTGAAAGGATATAAAACCCATTCGGCGCCAACACGAAAGTTGTTAGCTGCCATATATTGCTGGGCTATAGCTGAGTTAACAGTAGAATAAGCATAACCGGGAGAATTAAATGATGCCGTAGCATAATCTACATATTCATACTCAGCACTCAATATGCCTTGGTGATGTATAATAAATGCGACACCTGCCATTGCCCTCATTGGCGTAATAAGTGTATAACTATAGTTGCCGTTTGCAGCATTGTCAGCTACACCGCCGGAACCGGAATAGGGGCTTGCATCATACGTAGCATCCCATTCTGTGGAGTAATTGTCAGTAAGTGAAAAGACAGTAGGTGTGTGGATAGCCGCACCAATTCTGGCCCATTGATTTATCCTGTATATGGCACCAATTTTAAAGTTAATCCCTGCTCCCGATGTGTTTATTGTAGACCCGAGAGTATAGCCCTGCAATCCAAATGCGGTATCGCGGTATGATGGTGTTTCTGAATAGGTAGAGCTTTCATTATAGTATATGTCTGCTATTCCGATTGATGCCCCAAGGTATAACTTACTCTTATAGTTCGCCCCGAATGATATATCTGTTTCACCCATGGAACCGCTTGTCTGTTTATTAAGCTGCTGTAAAACATAATTAGTACCATTACCAAGGTATGGATGTATTAAATTAAAATAACTGTTCCCGTGAATAGTATCAAGCAAGTATGTTTTAAAGGCAGGGCCTGCATAAAACTGGTCAAGATTAGCATAAGGGGTTCCATTAGCCTGGGCTGTATATTCATCTAACAGTGTACTATTATAATTATTACCCTGTATATTTAGCTGTGAGTTGAAATCGTTTGTCCTGTTATATACCAGGCCAAATGAAAGTCCTTTCCACATGGCATCACCCCTGGTATTTTTCCATGAAGCAACCCATCCTGCATTCTGCATATTTACAGACCCCTGGTTAGCTGTCATTTGAACTCCATTATAATTGGAAGATACATTCTGAAAAGCAAAACCAGGAGTAAAGGCAAACTGGCTTTTATTAAATACAGCAATCCCTGCAGGGTTAAAGGTCAGTGTCGACATATCTCCGCCAATGGCACAAAAAGCGCCACCCATAGCCATAAACCTAGCCGTTCCGCCAAATGTAAGCTGAGAATACCTTAAGGCATCTGTTTGGTCCTGTGCATATCCCGCTAAAGGTATGCCTGCAATTAGCGCTGCATAAATCAACCTTTTCATATCCTATTTCGGTTTAAATTTTCAGGGTTATCTGTGACCACCTCCACCTCCGGAATGGCCTCCGCCACCACCACCAAAGGAGTGACTGCCTCCGCCGGAATAACGGCTACCACCTCCTCCGCCAAAGGAGTGGTTTCCGCTATTGTAACTACGGCCGCCTCCATAACTGCTCCTTCCTGAATTAGAAGTATGATAATTATAAGAACCGTTACTTCTGCCACCCTGGCTTGGAGCTACACGGCTTGATGACCTGGAGGAAGAAGACCTGCTGTAGTTATTATAATTTGGTCTGGCACTTGTTGTACTCCTACTCGTACTATTATAACTTTGTGCAGCACTGCGTGTACCGGTCGAATAGCTGGCGGTATTTGGCCTTGCAGTGGCAGTATTTCTTACTGCAGGGTTCATGCTTGAATTTGTTCCCCTGAAAGAAGCTGAAGGGCGCAAAGATGAAATGCTTGAAGGGCGCATTGAAGAAGCAACCGCAGGTGCAACATGAATAGAACCATTATGAGAGGTAGTAAAGCTTTCAGGATGAGCTGATGCCTCTGAGCGAACAGCATTCTGGTACATTTCACCAAAACTACCGGGGCTTTCAAAACTTCTTGCACCAGGGCCAACTGCAGGGCCGGGTTTCCCAGAAGAAGCGCTTACTACACCAGTTATACCAGGGCCTGTTCTGAAAGCAGTACCAGATGAACCAACTGTACGCGGGGCAAAGAAACTGCTGCCTTCATAACTATTATAATAGTAGCCTCCGCGGCAGCCCCATCTGTAACCACCCCAGCCAGGATAGAAACCACCCCAGTATGGGTATCCCCATCCGAAACCATAGCCAAAGCCTAACCCAAAGCCCCAATAATATGAAGGGTAAAACGAATACCAATAAGCAGAAGGCCCCCACCATGGGTAACCCATATAAATACTCATTCCAAATTGGTAAGGATTATAACTATACCAGTAACTATTAGTGTAAACGTCGTCGTAATAACCCCAATCGCCCCAGTTATCATCATATCTTCTTATCCGTGAAGAATAACCGTAATCATTGTAATCATCAGAATAGTAATTATCATTTGCACTGTAATTATTAGAATCTGCTTCGGCAGGAGCAGGAGTATTTTGGGCAGGTTGCGGAGCCTGTGTATAAGCTCCGTTGTTACTTGGAGCCGCAGGCTGGCTTGGAACAGTATTATCAGCATTATAAATTCCATCATCCTTGATGCCACCCGAAGAAGACAGATTTTGCTGGGAAGTGCAGGATGTCATAAATACAACTACCGCTGCTGCTGTTAAACCGATTAGTGTTTTCATAATGTTTTGCCTTTGTTTATTAGACTACCTATTCCTTAAAAGGTTTATTCCTATTTTTGCACTCTTTATTATTAGCCGCTTCAATCTATTTTGATGCTAAGTTAAACCAAAAAGATGAAGCATTTATGAAGAGATATATAACAAACTTAGTTATTAGAATATTCTAATCTTATGAGCAAAGTCATTACACCAAAAGAACAAGATTATTCCCAATGGTACAACGACCTGGTAATAAAAGCCGGATTAGCTGATTATTCAGCAGTTAGGGGCTGTATGGTCATTAAGCCATATGGATATGCTATATGGGAAAAAATGCAGTCAGTTCTTGATGGAATGTTTAAAGCAACTGGGCATTCTAATGCCTATTTTCCTTTACTTATCCCTAAGTCGTTTTTTGCAAAAGAAGCATCACATGTCGAAGGCTTTGCAAAGGAGTGTGCAGTGGTGACCCATTATCGTCTGAAAAACAGCCCTGACGGTATTATAGTTGATGAGACAGCAAAACTGGACGAAGAATTGATAATTCGCCCTACATCTGAAACCATAATATGGAATACCTATAAGAGTTGGATACAATCGTACCGTGACCTGCCTCTTTTAATTAATCAGTGGGCAAACGTGGTGAGATGGGAAATGAGAACCCGGTTATTTCTCAGAACAGCCGAATTTTTATGGCAGGAAGGGCATACAGCCCATGCAACTAGGGAAGAAGCAGTGGAGGAAACCGAAAAAATGCTTGGGATTTATGCTGAATTTGCCGAGAAATGGATGTCGATGCCTGTCATTAAAGGCACAAAGACAGAAAGCGAGCGTTTTGCCGGTGCTTTAGAAACATATTGTATAGAAGCTATGATGCAAGACTGTAAAGCATTACAGGCGGGAACATCGCACTTTTTAGGGCAAAACTTTGCGAAGGCTTTCGATGTAACCTTTCTTAATAAGGAAAATAAGCCTGAATTGGTGTGGGCCACTTCATGGGGTGTTTCTACGCGCCTGATGGGTGCTTTGGTTATGACGCATGCAGATAATGAGGGCCTTGTATTACCGCCGCTACTGGCACCCATACAGGTAGTTATTGTACCTATATTCAGAGACGAAGAGCAGTTGAAAAAAATAAATGAGGTAGTTGGAAACATTAGAAAAGGGCTCACTGAACAAGGTATTTCATCAAAATACGACACGGATGATAACCGTAGCCCCGGATGGAAATTTGCGGAATATGAATTGAAAGGAATCCCTTTGCGAATTGGCATTGGTCCTAAAGACCTGGAAAAAGGAACTGTTGAATTATACCGGAGAGATACTAGACAAAAGCAGTTTGTTCCTGTGGATGGACTTGATAGGTATATTAAAAATCTGTTAGCCGAGATACAGGAAAACTTATTCAAAAAAGCGCTTGATTTAAGAGAAACGAATACAGTAAAGGTTGATAATTACGCTGACTTTAAAGACATCCTCGACAAAAAAGGTGGTTTTATTCTTGCTCATTGGGACGGAACGGCTGAAACAGAGGAGAAGATTAAGGAAGAAACAAAAGCTACCATACGTTGCATTCCTCTCAATAATATTGTGGAAGAAGGAAAATGTATTTATTCGGGTAAACCCTCAAAACAAAGAGTTATATTTGCTAAAGCATACTAACCGGAGGAATGGACAAGCTGTCACCGCAAGACCTTATTCTTAAACTGCTGAAAGAAAAAACTCTCGTGCAACTCGATGTTCGCCACAGAACCGAGGATGTATTTCGCATAATGAAACAGGTATTAGCTGAAATGGCGCACACACTGTCTAAACAGGCTGCTTTAATTGATAAGAGGATACAAGTACAGTATAAGGAAAACAATGAATTTGAAGTAACCTTAACAGTGGCGGAAGACGTTCTGATTTTCTATATGCAATCGAATATTTTTACATTTGACCGTACCCACCCTATTTGGCAAACTTCTTATGTAAAGGGTAACGAAGCCAATGCCTATTGCGGGTCTATCAGCATTTATAATTTTCTTTCAGATTCTTTTAAATATAACCGCAGTAATGATCTGGGCTATCTTATTGCCCGCATTTTTATTAATCACGACCTCCATTACTTCGTGGAAGGCAAAAGGCAGTTAGGATTCCTTTACAATAATTTTTCCTCGGCGGTTCTTGATAAACCTGCTATTGCCGATATTTTCAATTCTGCCCTTCTTTATACACTCGACTTTAGCTTATTTGTTCCCCCATTCGATAATGTGAAAGAAGTAAGTGTTTCAGCTATGGAAGAAGAAACCAATAAAATGCAGCTACAGACTGGCAAACGACTTGGATTCCGCTTCAGCGCCGATAATGACCAAGTTAAGTAAGAAGCAGTATTAGCTTTTTTTTCTAATCCTACATTAATTTACCGAAGAAATATCCTATAAAAAGGCTTGCTCTTGGATTTTTTTTTACATTTGCACCTCCAAAAAAAATTTGGCCCGTTCGTCTAGGGGTTAGGACGCCAGGTTTTCATCCTGGAAACAGGGGTTCGATTCCCCTACGGGCTACTTCAATTATTTGTAACGTGTAACAAAAAGGGCCTTTCAGGCACTTTCTATTATACCTTTTTCAGGAGATAGATATACTGCGATCCTACATTCGCACAAATACCATACAACTCTTTTATAAATACGTCTCCCTTAAAATGCTGCGCTAAGCCCTACATAAAAAGTTCTTGGGGGGGGCCGGAATTATACCCGGACCAGGGTATTCATCGGTACGCAAATTAAAATATTTAGTGTTGGCAAGGTTGCTTATTCCAAATTTAATATCGTAGTTCTTAAGCTTTAAAGTAGATGACCAGTCCATTACAGTATAAGCCGGAATAGGTCCGGTAATAGCATTTGTAGAAGGTATTAGCGAATTAGCTGCATCAGCAAATGATATACTTGTATAGCTATAAATAAGTGTAGTTGATAATATTTTATAGGTGTAATTTATGCCAAGACGCTCAATACTCTGAGGGGCCATTTCTTCAAAGTTTCCTGCGTATGGCCCTGAAACGTAACGCGAATCATCGTAAGCGTATGAATTGAAAAAACTGAAATCGCCAATTTTTGAATTGTCTGAGAAAATTTTAAAAACATGTATCTCAACATAAGTTTCTATGCCTTTATGTACAGCATTTCCTACATTAGTACGATACTGATAGGTTGAATCGGTATAAGGGTTAATTCTATTTTCCAATCCAATTTCCTGGTTAAATACCATGTAAAAACCATCCACATCAAAATTAAACACTTTGCCTATTTTCCCTCTCCAACCTAAATCGGAATTGAAACCGTTTACGTCCTGCAAATTAGGGTCAATAACAGTTGTAGTGCCAATAGGTGTCAGATTTTCGTATGTTGTTGGTTCATACGCTTGCACAATGTTGCCATATATATTAGTGAAGTCGCTTGTCTTAAATTGCAACGCACAGCCTGTAAGCGGAATAAGCCAGGTTCGGGATACGGAAACATTTACGGGTACTCCTGTGCTGTCAGGGGTTACATAACCGTTGGCAGTAGAAATAATATATTCGAAACGAAAACCAGGAGTAACCGAAAGCCTACCGAAATGGAAAGTGTTTTCAATAAAAGGGGCAACGTTCGCTGTAGTAAAGAATAAGCTATTACCAAAAACAGGATTAGGGCCATACAGGGTCAAATCGTACCCGGTACCTGTTGAACCCGGGCCTTGCTCCTGCCGAACCATATCACCCTGAAAATAACGTGCACCGGTTGCAAGCGTAGAATTAATGCTACCTATATGCCATTGAGTGGTAAAACGCAATTCATTGGTAATGCTTAAAAAGCCTTCATGTTCAACCTCGCGGGGAGAGTATGAATTATTAAAAATGGAGTCTGGTGACTCTATTCCACCATCCTCATTTCTCCATACTAAGTTCCTGGCGCTGTTATTAATTACAGATTGCTCGCTAAGCATTGTATTATCCGATATTTTATACTTGGCTGTAAATGTAAGCAGGTTCCAGGGGCTTGAAAGCCAGTTGCGGGAACGAAAAGATTGGTCGGGGTTCTGTTCAAATTCCGCATCATCAAGGCCGCCCGACATGTGAATCATGTTTCTTAACATTGTGTACTCAAGGCTTAAACTAAGCTTCTTACTTGCATCATATTCTACTTTGGCAAAACCTGTTACCTGCTTCA
>JABDGY010000006.1 GCA_013285805.1 Bacteroidota bacterium
TTACCAAAGGGAAAGAGAGCAATAAGAAACGCATATTCTGGAAGGGAATACCGGCTAAGAACACCGCATAAAGAATAATAGACAATATCATTAGAACGACCCCGTTAGTTTTGATATTTGCTTTAATCTTAAAAAGCCAAAGTGCTCCAAAAACTATACCTGCAAAGCAAAATGCCGGGTGTCCAAAATTGAACACTGCGTATATTATATTGTAAAAAGGGTATGTAGCATTGCCATCATCGGTTATAAAATGATTGCGAAAGAAATTATATGGCGACCATGTCTGAACCCATTCATGATGGATAAAGCCAAAAGGAGAATGGCTCCTGATAATAAAGTGGGGTATAACAAGAGGTATAATTATTCCTAAAGCTATCAATAGGTTTACCCATCTTAAATTTTTCACGAAAGTGAGCAGAACAGGGATAGCCGGGATTACCAGAACTATAAAGGCAGCATACCTGGTAGCTATGGCAGCAGTTGAAAAGAAAACAAAAGCCAGAAAATATTTACCTAACAATGCCTTTTTATATGCAAAGCAATAATACCATGCTGCTGTAATGAAAAATATACTCAAGCTGTCAGACATTACGACCAATCCACTGCGCCACAAATAGGGAGACAAAACAAGAAATAGAAAAATAAAAGGCCTTACAATTTTCTTTTCAGCATTATACATCAATAGAATTAACTTCTCTACATATATTGCTGTAAGTACAAACGACACAATGGATATTAATTGTAGTGCGAATGGTAAGGGAACCACAAATGATAAAACTGCACCCGTTATAGGATATAATAATGGCCAGAAGTAATCGCCGGGATTTGTTCCCGTTTTAACAAATGCATTAAGGCATCTTGTGTATCTTAAGTACTCATAACTGTCTTGCCCATATAATCCATTAAAGTCGGCGAGCCTGACAAATAAGATAAGGATAAAAAGAGCCGCAATATATGGCCAGTATTGCTTTATAGCCTTCATGCAGCCTGTTTTACAGTGGTAAGTGATTTATTAACCACCAAATATAAAGCCACCAGAATGGCCACGGCCCCTGAAATAAAGAATACGTATACTGAACCAAACCTGAACCAAATAAAACCGGCCAGGGAACTTGCTATGAAGGTACATATACTCTGCAAGCCTGAATAAACACCAATAGCTGTGGCCGTATCTTTCCTGTCGCAAAGTTTACTTATCCATGCTTTGCTAACACCTTCGGTACATGCATAGTACAATCCATAGAGAAGGAATAAAATCAGATAAACAGGTATTGTATGCCCGTATGTCATGCCCACATATACTCCACCGAAAATAATCAAGCCTATCACAAACATTGTCTTCATTCCAACCCTATCACTTAAAATTCCAATAGGAAAAGCAGTAAGGGCATATACCAGGTTATAAAAAATGTAAATGGCAATAACGGTTATATCATCTGCACCCGACTCTTTCATTTTCAATATCAGGAAGGCATCGGCGCTATTGAACAGGGCGAATACAAGCAAGCCCGCCACCAGTGCCTTATAAGTAGCGGGGCTCTCTTTCCAGTATTTAAACTGAGAGAAGAACCCAACTCTTCCCTTTTTAGCTTCAGTTGTTTCCTTTTTCTTCTCTTTCACTAAGAAGGTAAGCGAAACGGCAAGTATGCCTGGAAAAAAAGCGATATAGAAAAGCGGTGCATAATCTCCTTTATGAAAAAAGAGAAAGAGTAATGCAATAGACGGGCCTATTGCCGCGCCAACGGTATCCATAGCACGGTGAAAGCCAAATACCTTGCCCCTATCTCCATGTGCAGATTCGTCAGACAGAATTGCGTCTCGTGCAGCCGTTCGGATACCTTTACCCAACCGCTCCATAGTTCGAGAGAAGAAAACCCACACAGGGTTCAACCATATAACCAGCATAGGTTTTGATAGCGCACTTAAAGCATAGCCCCAGGTTACAAAAGGCATACGCCTACCTGTTTTATCAGATATCTTGCCAAAATACCCCTTGCTTATGCTGGATGTAGCTTCCGCCAGCCCCTCAAGAACACCTATAAACAATACAGAAAACTTTACCGACTGAAGATAGATAGGCAGAATAGGTAATAGCATTTCGCTGGCTATGTCATTAAACAGGCTGACAAGCGAAAGAATAAGTATCGTTCTTGTAATTGCTTTCATAGGTAAGAACGCAGCCCTACCCTACTTTATAGCTTAATTATCGTGTTCCAGTTATTTTTATCAGGGGCTGTGCCAATACGAATATTAAGTAGTTGCTGCTTTATCTTCATCGACACGCTGTTGTCTGAAACCTTGGGTAGGTTATAATCTTTTCCGGCTATGTTAATAGTTTGAATGGGCGCTACTACTGCAGCTGTACCGGTTCCAAAAGCTTCCTGGAATATATTTTTCTGAAATGAATGGACCAGTTCATTGGCTCCTATTTTTCTTTCTTCTACTTTATAGCCCATTCCTTTAGCAAGGGTTATGAATGAATCGCGTGTAACACCATCTAATATAGAATCGGAAAGTGGTGGAGTAATAATAACATTATCAATAATGAAAAATACGTTCATTGTACCCGACTCTTCAATGTATAAATCATCGGTAGCATCTGTCCATAAAACCTGGTCAAAGCCTTCTTTACGTGCCAGTTGTAACGGATAAAACGCTCCGCCATAATTACCCGCACATTTTGCCGAGCCTGTGCCACCATGTGCCGCGCGCCTATACTTCCCTTCCACCTTCACTTTTAAAGGATTGGCATAATATGGCCCGACAGGCCCGGTGAAAATGATGAACTTATATTCGTCTGCCACTTTAACCCCAAACCGTTCTTCTGAAGCAAACACAAAAGGCCTTATGTAAAGCGAAGCTCCTTCGCTGCCGGGAACCCATGCTGAGTCTAATTCAATCAATGCCTTCAATGCTTCGTCAAATTGCTCATACGACATAGCAGGTATGCACATACGCTCCATTGACTTACAAAACCTTTCATAATGCTTTTCAATTCTGAATATGGAAATGCTGCCATCTTTCATTTTAAACGCCTTCATGCCTTCAAATACAACCTGCCCGTAATGTAAGGCAAGCATAGTAGGTGAAATTGATATATTCCCGAATGGCATAATTGATGAAGCACCCCATTCACCGTTATTATAATCTGATACCACCATGTGGTCAGATATTATACTACCGAATGTGAGGTTATTGAAGTCTACTTCTGAAAGGCGGCTGTGTTTTGTTCTTTGTATGTTAATCTTCTCTGTAATAATCATAATTTGCGTTTATATTGATACTATATGCCTTACCCACTATACAAGGATAGGAATTTTTATTATAATAACCATATAATAATGAGAAAATTTACTTTATAACTATTATTGCAACTATTTTTAGCAACAAATGGCTATTACTTGCGGAATTTATTTATATGATTTGAGGCAGAAGAAATTCTTAATCTGCCATGCCACCCACGCGCGCTGGGACCAGTGGTCGATACCGAAAGGTGGAAAAGAAAAAGATGAGGATACATTAACAGCAGCTGTAAGAGAATTAAAGGAAGAAACCGGTGTAAAAATATCTGATTTACATGTTATTGACATACACGTTCTTCCTTCTGTAAAGTACCAGAAACAGAATAAGACCCTTGAGCCTTTTCTTTTATTAACCGATACTGACCTTAGCACTTATAAACTTCATTGCCCGGTAAGAGGCAATGACCGTTTCGCTGAAGTAGATACCTGGAAATGGGTAGATATTGACATTATGGAGAAGATGGTGCATGAGAGCCAGCAAAAGAACATTCCTGCTATAAGAAAACTACTGAATGAATTTTCAAAGTAATCAACCTCATCTATTTTTGATTATTCACTTTTATTAGTGTACTTTTACATTTAGAAACCAATACCTACAATATTATGTTATTAATTGCTTTTGCCCTAACCCTTATTGCAATTGTTGCCGGGATGAAATTACTGGCGCAAACCAAGAAAGACAATTTGGGGAATTTATTTAAGTATGTTTCGTGGTTCGTTATAATTGCCGGTTTTCTTTCTATTCTCTTTATTGGCGTATGCCATATTAAGCTTCATTTTATGCATAAAGAGCAAATGATGAAAGAAAGATATATGAATGATGATGATGGTTATTATGGCAGGGGACGCATGGATGGCTGTAATAGAATGGACATGATGCATTGCCACCACATGATGGGTGGATGTTGTGATGGAATGATGATGCACAGCGGGGGATGCTGCAATATGGATGATGGCTGTAGTGATGGAGATAAATGTGACAAGAGTTCGGATTGTGGTAAAGATATGGGCTCAAATTGCCATAAAGTTGACGATGACGGAGGTTGCCCTATGATGAAAGGCGCACATTGCATGGATAAAGATAGCACCGCAAAGAAGAAATAAGGAATATATTATATAAATGGCAAAGCCCCATCAATAATGGGGCTTTGCCATTTACAATATTGATTATAGCGGGAAGCCTGGTTTTCTAAAATCCGCCAAGTATAAATTCAATCCTTACATCATCAACGTAAACATTGCTTTTACTAAGGTTCCAGGGATAGACCATAAAAATGTTATCAGGCTTATTAAGACTGTCATTAATGGGAACAGTAAATTCTACTTCCTGCCATTTATTTTTCTCCTTTATAACATCTTCAAGTTTATAGCCCTGGTAAAGAAGTGAACCCTGGTCGGGCCTTCTTACTTCAGTAACAATACTTGTCTTTGCATTGGGTTCAAGGTAAGCCCATAGACTTATTTTAACACTTGCAACCTTCCCGTTTGCCACTTCTTTAAAGGGCAATTTAAATGTAGCCCCATATTGATGAATCGAATCCATCTTATTAGAATATACGCCAGAATGAACCGGTTCCTTCCCCAAATTAACATCCTCCCACCCTTTAGCATATTCAAAGTCGTTATAGTAAACCAGCCCTTTTTGCTTAGGTATATTACTGCATCCTGCAATAACAACTAACGAAACCAATATAATTTTCTTCATAAGTATTATTATTTATTCATCACATCAAACATCTCTTCCCTTTTGGCTCTCAACCCTTTTGCATGGCCTATTGGGGCTTCAAGCAAATCATATTTAATTGCATCCATAGCTTCATTCAAAAACTCATGTATGGGTATTCCGCCATGGGTCTGTGTTTTATCTGTCCTCCTCTGGTGACCAAGCTCAGTATCTACTGAGGGCGGAGCAATTTCAAAAACCTTAACCGGTGTATTCTTTAACTGGTGCCTTAATGACATGGTGAGAGAATGTATAGCAGCCTTGGTAGCACAGTAAACCGGCATAAAGGCAATAGGGGCAAAAGCAAGCCCTGATGAAATGTTGATAATCGCTGAATCGTTTTTTGTGGCCAAATGAGAAGCAAATAATGAGGCTAAATGTATTGGTGCAACAAGATTGGTTTCAATTTCGGAGTGCACCCCATCAAGGTTAACCGGTTTTGTAAGGTCAGTTACAAGTTGAATACCGGCATTATTGATAAGCACATTAATATCGGGATGATTTGTAATAGCCCAATTAAAAAGATCAACTCGTTGTTCCGTCTTTTCTATGTCGCACTCCCTAGTTATCATTCCCTTATGAGCATCCTCAAGGTGGGCTAACCTGTCTTTACGCCTTCCGCATATAATTACTTTATTTCCCTGTTTATGAAACTCTTCAGCAAAAGCTAAGCCTATTCCTGATGTGCCTCCCGTAATCAATATGGTATTTCCTGTAATATTCATTCTTGTAAGTTTAGGACAAATCTACATAAAACGTTAAAACATCTTGTCTACTATAAGTGCATCCATTAACAGAAGCTTTATTTCCCTTTCATCAATATCGTCAACAGACCGTATAACCCTGTAATATATCTTCCTGTTTGTTCCGCTTTTTATGTACCCGTTCACGTTCTCTAATCTATTTCCATGTGCAAAACCCAATAACACTCCGTTTTTTATACCACCCCGCGGAACCGATGCAGGCCACACTATACAAATCATTCGTTTACCATAATAACAGGGCACATTCCATGCAAACTTCTCTTTGCATCCTTCAGGAAGATTTTCAAGTATAATTTGCCTCAATATATCTACTATCAGGCGTTCATTTTCAGGTAAATGTTCCCAGAAGCCTGCATAGGTGCGATACTTTATGCTTTCAGCCTGACCCATTGTGGTTTCTTTCTATTCATTTGCGGACTATGTCCGCCGAAGGTTGCTATGGCAACCGAAGGCGGAGAGAGAGGGATTCGAACCCCCGGTACCCTTGCGAGTACAACAGTTTTCGAGACTGCCGCATTCAACCGCTCTGCCATCTCTCCGTAGCCGAAAATGAGGCACAAAAGTAGAATTTCAATCGGAACCCAAAGCACTTTTTTTACCTACTTTTGCAGGTATGGAGGTCAAAGAAAGCCTTAAGCCCATTATAAGTTCATTACCCGATTCCCCGGGAGTTTACCAATACTTCGATGAAACAGGCACCATTCTGTATGTAGGTAAGGCTAAAAACCTTAAGAAACGGGTCAGTTCATATTTCAAAGAACATGACAATGCCAAGCTTAACCTGCTGGTAAGGAAAATTGCCACTATAAATTATATTGTAGTGCGAACCGAATGGGATGCGTTATTGCTCGAGAATAGCTTAATAAAAAAGCATCAGCCACGATACAATGTAATGCTCAAGGATGATAAGACCTATCCCTGGATATGCATAAAAAATGAGCCTTTCCCTCGTTTATTCTCAACCCGCAAAATAATTAAAGATGGCTCTGAGTACTTTGGCCCGTATGCGTCGGTAAAGGTTATGTACACTGTGCTGGAGTTCGTAAAGCAGCTCTATCCTTTGCGCACTTGCAGCCTTAACCTTACCGAAGAAAACATAACAAAAAAGAAATTTAAAAGGTGCCTTGAATATCATATGGGCAACTGCAAAGGGCCTTGTGAAGGCTTACAAAGTAAGGACGACTACGATAACAGCATTACCCAGATTAAGCAGATAGTAAAAGGGAACATTAACGGTGTTATAAAGTATCTGAAAGGCGAAATGCAGCAATACTCCGATAAATGGGAGTTTGAAAAGGCACAGGTGCTTAAAGAAAAGCTTGAATTGCTTGAGAAGTACCAGAGCAGGTCGGCTGTAGTAAGCCCCACCATTGATAATGTGGATGTATTCACATTTATAGAAGATATGAAAGGCGGTTTTGTTAACTTCCTGAAAGTGGTTAATGGAGCCATAATACAATCGCATACCATTGAAATAAGGAAGAAGCTGGAAGAGACCAAAGAAGAGCTTTTACTTATGGGTATTGCGGAGCTACGGCTGCGCCTTGGTAGTGATTCTCCCGAGATACTTCTTCCTTTTGCCGTTGATGCAGAAGTACCCGGTGCTGAAATCATTGTTCCCCAAAAAGGAGATAAGAAGAGGCTTATAGAACTTTCGGAAAACAACTTAAAATACTACATACGTGAAAAGCAGATGCTCGAAAGCCTTCGTTCGCCTAAGAAAAAGACTGATGGCTTAATGGAGCAAATGAAGAAAGACCTCAGGCTTGAGGCGCTACCTGTTCAGATTGAATGTTTCGATAACTCTAACATACAAGGCGCTTTCCCGGTTGCAGCTATGACGGTTTTCAAGAATGGCAAGCCCAGTAAAAAAGATTACCGCCACTTCAATATCCGCTCTGTGCAGGGCCCTGACGACTTTGCCTCTATGGAGGAAGTTATTTACCGCAGGTACAAACGACTACTTGATGAAGACCAGCCCTTACCTCAGCTAATAGTAATTGATGGCGGAAAAGGGCAACTTAGTTCAGCTATGAAAAGCCTTGCTGAATTGGGGCTTGAGCAACGTGTTGGTGTAATAGGCATAGCTAAAAAGCTGGAAGAGATTTACTTCCCCGGCGACCCTCTACCACTCTATCTCGATAAACGCTCGCAGACATTAAGAATCATACAGCAGATACGCGATGAGGCCCACCGCTTTGGTATTACACACCACCGCAAGCGCAGAAGCCAGGGTGCCATACAGTCTGCTCTTACAGGAATTGATGGCATTGGAGAGAAGACCACTGAAAAGTTGCTAAAGACGTTTGGCTCGATAGAAAGACTGAAACAGGTACCCGAAGAAGAAATAGCTGCTATGATAGGAACAGATAAGGCTAAAAAGCTAATGGAATTTCTTAAAAACGGCCCTATTACCCCCCAAAAGGCCTGAACATACCTTCAAGGTCGCTGCCACTGCGCTTTTCCCACGCATATTTAATGCTCTCAGCTAGTTTTATATAGTAAAACAAGCCATGTTTTTTTAGCCATTCCATAGCATTTTCATCTTCATTCAGCAGATTAGCCACAGCAGCCAGCTCAAAAGCCTTTTTCGACAACAACAGCTTAACAGCAGAGCCATTCCCTTCTGAAGCATCGACAAAGGCAGCAAGTATTTTATTGTTCTTTATTAACCACTCCATTGGGGCCTTTTCACCTCTCAAGGCATTTTCAAGTGCGGTAAGTTCCGGAACTTCCACCGCCAATGTACTAAAGGCGGTTTTATCGCCTCTTAATGCACTGCATAACAACTCTATTTGCCTTTTTGAGTAATTCATTACATTTGTAACATATTATTAAGCATCCCTAAAAAACAAATTTATACATTCCATGAGAAAACTAACATTACTTATCTCCGCCATTGTATTATTTTCAGTAAGCACATTCGGTCAAGGTGCCAGCGGTGGCAGTGGCGCTGCTGCAAATGGAGCTGACAAGAATTTCCACTTCGGGCTTAATATTACCCCAGGGTATTACTTCTTATCTGCTTCAGCGCCTAACGCGGCAAATGGTGGTAGTATTGGTTTCGGTTTCGGGCTTAACCTCGAATTCTACTTCAGCCAGAACTATGCCTTCTGCACAGGCCTTGAACTCAATTCTTTCGGGGCTAATTTTACCAATACAACCCAGTATTCAGCTTTCAAAAATGTAGACTCAATTACAGCGCACAACTACAAACTGCAATACCTCGAAATTCCTCTTCAATTAAAATTCAGGACCTTACCTATTGGGCTTATGAAGTACTTTGGTATAGTAGGCATTACCCCTGGTATTCGTGTAAAAGCTACCGATAGTTATACTGTAACTGATGGCTTAGGAGGAGCATATACAGGTTATTCAGAGAGTGGTGTAGATGCAAGTAACCAAACCAGTATCATACGCCTTGATTATAATATTGGTGCAGGTGTTGAATATAACATTGCCGGTACAACTTCATTACAAGGTTGCCTTAGTTACCAGGGTGGATTCACTAACCTGAACTCAAGCAGCGGGCAAGGAAGCATTGAAGCAAAAGCTATAACCCTTACCATAGGCGTGTTGTTCTAGCATATGAAGATTGCCCTTGCACAGTTAAACTACCACATTGGCAATCTACCATATAATGTTGCTAAAATAAAGAACGGAATACTCCGCGCCAAAAGCGAAGGAGCCGAGTTAGTTGCATTTTCCGAGCTTTCTGTCTGTGGTTATCCACCAAAGGATTTATTACTTCACGATGGCTTTATACGGGCCTGCGAAGATGCGGTTAAAGACATTGCTCAAGAATGTAAAGGTATTGCCGCTATTGTAGGCGCGCCTGCGCGAAACGAAAAACATAAAGGCAAATCGCTGTTCAACTCCGCTTTCCTTCTTGTAGATGGCCAGATAGCCGCACAGGTAAACAAAACCTTGTTGCCCTTCTACGATGTATTTGATGAGTACCGCTACTTTGAACCTGCCGAGGAAAACGAACTGATGGAATATAAAAGCGTGAAAATAGCGCTGACTGTTTGCGAGGATGTATGGAACGAACGCCCGCTGAACGACCGCTATCTTTATAAACACTCTTCACTTGAAACCCTCTGTACACCTGACACCAACTGTATTATAAACATTGCCGCTTCACCCTTTTCATACATTCATTCTGAAGAACGCAAGCAGATATTTGAGACATCTGCGTCAAGGTATAAGCTACCCTTCTTTTATGTGAATGCGCTCGGAGCCAATACAGACTTAATATTCGACGGAGGCTCAATGGTTATAGCAAGCAACGAGGGCATAGTTGATGAAATGAGTTACTTCACCGAGGAAATATCTATCTATGAGTTATCGGGCAAAAGTGTAAAACCTGTTAAGCCGCAGAAACGCAGTCATCCACAAAATCATATTGAGCGCATTTACCATGCATTGGTGCTTGGTATACGCGATTACTTTCAGAAGAACAACCTTACCAGCGCTGTGCTGGGCCTTTCTGGTGGTATAGATTCAGCCCTTGTACTTGCATTGACAGCCGAGGCATTAGGCAGCAAAAACGTACATGCTGTTATGTTACCATCGCGTTATACATCAGAAGAATCGCTAAAAGATGCCGGCGAACTGGTTATGAATATTGGCTGCTCATACGATAGCATATCTATAGAACCCGGCATTAATGCTGCATATAGCAGCCTTGCCGATGCTTTTAAAGGCAGGCAAGCCGATGTTACCGAAGAGAATATACAATCGCGTATGAGAGCTTTGTTGCTAATGGCCATATCTAATAAAATGGGCTATTTGCTGCTTAACACATCTAACAAAAGTGAATTGGCCACCGGCTATGGAACCTTGTATGGAGATATGAGCGGGGCTTTATCGGTACTTGGTGATGTATACAAAACACAGGTATATGAACTGGCGCGCTATATCAATACTATCAAAAAGGGTTTAATTCCTTCAAATATCATTACACGCCCTCCCTCAGCGGAACTAAAGCCCAACCAGAAAGACACTGACTCATTACCTGATTACGATATACTTGACAAGGTGCTTCATGAGTATATTGAAATGGAAAAGTCGCAAATTGACATAAAAGTTGACGGGGCCAGCCCTGAACTGGTAAAGAGAATTGTAGATATGGTTAACCGTAACGAATACAAACGTAAACAGTCCCCTCCTATATTGCGGGTATCACCCAAAGCATTTGGCTCAGGCAGAAGAATGCCTATTGTGGCTAAATACATTTAAACTATATTTTAGTTAATAGCAGAGGTAAATAGTTCCTAAGCCCCCCTATGCAACCACTAGTTTACCGATACCAGTTTAGTAGTATAAGTGTTATTACCTTCCTGTATTTTTAATAAATATACGCCCGGGTTGTTGCATGTAAAATTGAAAATATGCTGGCCCGATTCCAGCATTTTACCATCGGCTAGGGTGCTTATTTTCTGGCCTGTTATATCATATACCGCCATAGTTACAATGGCGTCTGTTACCATATTGTACTTGATAGTTACACTGGTATTAAACGGGTTAGGATAGGTAGTTATTTCTGAGGCTATACCATCAATAGAGTTGATACCTGTAACACATGGGGTTTTGGGTTTTACTACAGAAGACCCACTAATGACTTTGAAATCGTTCGCAAAGGCCTGCAGGTAATAATTGGCAATGGTGTCGTTATGCACGATTACAGTGTTTTCATCATTTTCTGTTTCAGCGGAAAAGGTCCAGTTATGCGAACCTGTAAGCACCATTGGGTTTTTACATGCAGCCGATGGGTTTGACACTACATACTTGTTATGGTACAGGTAAGTCGGATTATTATACGGGGTAAAATTGCTACCGAGGCCGTCAGGCAAAATGGTTGTAAGAGGTAGCTGGCCCGAACTTGTATAAGCATCTATAATTCCGTATGTGCTTACACTATGGTCTTTGTATTGATATACCAGGTCCCATGCAAGGGTGGTATCAGTAAAATCGTTCATGCCGCAGTAGAGGTCGGTACTGGAACTTTTAATCACATCAACAATATGGTTCTGGGTAGTATCTGAAGGGTCGAAGTAAAGTTCAACTTCTGA
Source organism: Bacteroidota bacterium (assembly GCA_013285805.1). Classification (GTDB taxonomy): domain Bacteria; phylum Bacteroidota; class Bacteroidia; order JABEUT01; family JABEUT01; genus JABEUT01. The sequence continues at coordinate 11,864 of JABDGY010000006.1, forward strand.
GCCGCCAATGGTAAACTTATGCGTGCCTGAATTGGGTTTCTTATAACCGAACAGGGCAGCGGAAGAATTGTAAGTAGCCCCATGCGTGGTATCACCCCACATAATATCAAATTCATGGGTAAACGCACGGGCCAATACTTTCGATTGAAAAACAATGACGTTATTATAATCCCCGGTGGTCATATCCTGATCCCAGTCAGGCGAACCAGTCCATACCCACGTCTTGGTGGTATCCGGAGAATACTCATCAATAATGACAATTTTATTATGCATAATATTATAACCACTACCTGTTGGGCTCGCTTCCACTGGTATTGAAGAATTAAGCAGGCTAACCCCTGTGTTTGTTGATGCTTCTTTACCATCTTGTATATAGCGGACTTTCACACCCCTGCTATACGCAGCATTAATAGCTGCAGCAATTGGGTCACCGCTGTAAGTTTTGTATTCGTATTGAGCTATATCTATGGTATATTTTGCTTTACCAATATATGCAGCCAGTGTATCGAACATAGAATTATTACAATAAACAGGGCTCAGTCCGGTAGTGGAATATGTATTGTCTATGGGCTGTGTAAAATACACCTTAATGTATTTTGTAATATTTTGCTGTGCATAAAGCGTGCTCGAGCAAAAAGCCAGGAAAAACAATGCGGTGGAAAGTAAAATCTTTTTCATACAACCAGGGATTAATTGTTACGTATTTCTTAATTAATTATTAAATGAAGGTATAACAAATATATACTGAACCGTTACATTCAATTTATAGATTAAAAAAATTTAATCTAAATTTAACATTGGGCTAAAAAGATTCAATCCTTTTCCATGGGAATAACTACAAATACCCCAAAGCCGCATACCCTACCCAATGCTTAAGGTTGGCATTGGCGGTAATACCCATACCGTCAAGGTCTTTTACGGGTATATCCTCATGCTCGAGGCTGGTAGAATAGTCAAGTAGCTCTCCTTTGAGAACAGGTTGGTGAAGCTTTTCAGCTAATTGCAATGTGGTAAGTAAGCCAACGGGAACGGCATACCGTCCGCACCATGTCCATTTGTATTGGTGGTAATCGGCTGAGCTTACTGTATATCCAAAAAAATTCTTAATACGTTCACGGCTCAATTTACCAGTAAAACACTCATCAATCAACTGGTGCTCAAACTGAAATGCTTTTTTATAGCCAGCCTCATCAACCCCAAAACGGTCACAGTTACGGCCATTCCATTCTTCGTTGCCATAATGAACGGCATCAGTGGTTATAAGAATTGAATAGTCTTTACCCCATTCCAGTTTATGCTCTTCGGCAATCTCTTTTATCCCGGTGGCAAGTGCATCAGATAATTTCAGCATTCTATCGAATGGCATAAATGGAACCAGTATCGGGACTATCTGTACATCTGGATTATAGTATTGCAAAAACGGCAACATAGATTCTACTGAATGTTCAATTTCCTGCATGGGCCTGTGCACTTCATATATATCCTTTGGCAGCTTACTTATAAGCTCTTCGCGAAGCGAGGAAACCTTTATAGGTTTGCGTATGCCATGCCAGTGGCTATAATCGTCGAAGATTAAATTATTTTCCAGATTGTAGGTAGCTGCTTTATGCGCCACGGCAAAAATGAACACTAAAGGTGTTTTTATTTGTTGTAATACCAATGGATAGAGATATCCCACATAGGTGTAATCATCGTGTGGGCAAATGGCGGCCTTCCATGAGGTATCTGGAGTTATTTTCAACTCATCCCTTCGGCCCTTCAGTAAATTGCCTTGCTGTTTTTCAATGCGTTCTAAAACAGTTTCAAACTGCTTCAGTGTATGAGCAAAACCAACCTTATCAACCAGTGGGCGGGTAATATGTCGGGTTGATTCTATCATAGCTTAATCTAATTGGAACGCAGATTACGCTGATTGTTTATGATTAATTATTATACTATCTATAATCTGCGGTTATCTTAATGAATCCGCGACATCAGCGTTCTATTGCAGTTAGGAAAGCTTTATCTCTTCCCCGTCTTTGTTCATCACCTTGTATTCAAGGAATTGCAGGGAGTCGAGTTCGTTTATCTTTATTCCACGTTTGTACTTCATCTTCCACTTCATGCTCATTGAAGGGAAGCCCTTGGTAAGATAAGCGTATATGAAAGGATGTACAAGTAAAGTAATGCCTCTTTCATTCTGCTCATTAAGTATATAACGCAACGTGCTTTCAATTTTATCGGTAAGCAATAATGGTGGTTCCACCTCTCCGGTACCTCCACAGGTAGGGCACTTTTCCATTGTATTAATAATGGTTTGGGGCCTAACCCTTTCGCGTGTAATCTGCACTAACCCGAACTTGCTTGGGGGTAAAATATGATGCTTCGCCCTGTCGGTTTTCATTACATCTTTCAAGCGGTTGTAAAGCTTTTTGCGATTTTCGGCATTATACATGTCAATAAAATCGACAACTATAATACCACCTAAGTCGCGCAGGCGCATTTGCCGGGCTAATTCATCAGCCGCCTCAAGGTTCACCTCAAGGGCGTTAGTTTCCTGGTCGTTCTTCGATTTTATTTTGGTACCGCTGTTCACGTCAATAACATGAAGCGCTTCAGTATGCTCAATAATCAGGTAAGCGCCGCTGGGCATATTTACTACCCTGCCGAATGAGCCTTTAATCTGTTTTTCAATACCTAGCTGGTCGAATATAGGAGCGTTACCCTTGTAAAGCTTAACAATATCCTCTTTCTCCGGTGCAATAGTGTGCATATATTTCTTTATTTCTTCGTATAACTCCTGGTCGTTCACCATAATGCTGCTGAACGAAGCGTTTACAAGGTCGCGTATAATAACAGAGGTGCGCCCCGCTTCGCCCAATACCTTTGCAGGCGGTGCAGGGTTGTTCTTCAGGTTATTGTAACACTCCTGCCATTTCTGAACTAACTGGTTCAGGTCGGCATCTAATTCAGCTACGCTTTTTTCTTCAGCCACGGTTCGCACAATAAGCCCGAATCCTTTAGGCTTAATGCTGTCCATAAGTTTTTTCAGGCGGTCGCGCTCTTCGCTCGATTTTATTTTCTGCGATACTGCTATTTTATCGGCAAATGGTATAAGTACCAGGAAACGGCCCGCCAACGTAATATGCGAGGTAATGCGGGGCCCTTTGGTGGAAATGGGCTCCTTGGCTATCTGTACCAATACGCTTTGCCCTCCGTTAAGTACATTCGATATTTTACCGTTTTTAGGTATATCGCCCAGCATTTTAAAATACATAAGGGGCGAATGCTTTATTCTGCCTGTAAGAACACCTTGTGAATAGCTATTTAAGGAAGCGAACTGGGGCCCTAAGTCGTAATAATGGAGGAAGGCGTCTTTTTCATAGCCCACGTTTATGAAGGCTGCGTTAAGGCTGCTGGCTATTTTACTTACTTTTCCGAGGTATATATCACCTACTGAAAACTGGGCGTCGTTACGTTCGCGTACTAACTCTACCAGCTTCTTGTCGTTCAATACGGCTGTAACTACTCCTGTCGGGGTAGAGTTTATTATTAATTCGTTGCTCATACAATGAGATTGTTAAAATTGTAATGTGTTTTTGTAACCTGCCATTTTTAGGTGGTTTGGCGCCGGCGGTTAATTGCGCGTTTGTGGTGAGTGGGTCGTTAATACAGAAAGGATAACCCTGCAAGCTATCGTCTGTATATGAAAGGTACCTGTAATAAGATACAAGACAGGCTATGCCGGAGAGGCAAAATCCTGCAATAAGGTATAGGGAATAAGGAATATGTGCGAGTTCTTTAATCATTTGGGGTGACCAGAAACCTTTCTTACGTATAGTAAAGAAGCCGGAAACATTATTCCGGCGTTCTTTAATAACTGCTAAAAGATGAGGAAATTATCTTAATCTTTTCTTATGCCTGTTCTTCCTGAGGCGTTTCTTTCTCTTGTGTGTTGCCATTTTATGGCGCTTTCTTTTCTTTCCGCAAGGCATAGCTTAACTATTATTTTATTGTTACTTATTTATTAATTGTATCGTTTTTCAGTTTAAGGATATAACCATTAACCTGATCCTTCAATTTTTTATCGGCCACAAAAGTACTATATTTTTCGAGACACCTGATAGCTTCCTGTTTATTACCCATTTTTTCATAGGTATCTTCCAGGTATAAATAAGCTTCGCTATACTTGGGGTCTATCTGCAAAACCCTGTTAAACCTATATATTGCCTTGGGGTATTGGCCCGATTGTATGGAAAATTCCCCCAGTGCAATTTGTGCCTTTTTATTATTAGAATCTTTTTTAAGCACCCCTTCCAGTATCTGGATGCCCTGCATAGGGGCACCACCACCCTCTACTATGCATTGGGCCATGCCTACCCTTGTATCGAGGTTGGTTGAGTCAATTTTAAAGGAACTATTGAAACAATCTGATGCTTTTTGCAGCAACGTGCCCCTTACCTGCGGGTCTTCCGTAAGTTGTGAAGCATTATAGTACCTGTCGCCGGAAAGATACCATAAGTCGGCCGAGTTTTTGATTCCCGCCAGCTTTTCCATGTAAACCGTAGCGGGTATCTGCGCCCCGGCGCTATCATATAAGTTAATAATAGACCTTAGAACAATTGCCTGCTCATCGGGCGATTTGCCTGATAATGAGTTATCAAGCCTGCCGATAGTTTTTTGCTTATCGGCAGGAACCTGATTTTTTGCTTCGTCAACCAAACGACCGAAGTCAGCCAGGTTAGTCGCATGGCCTCCGGAAGAAGGCTTTTGCATATCCTGGGTTAACGGGGGCTTCTGGTTAATAAAAAAGAGAGAGACTAATAAAAGTATGCTTGCAGATATGGCAACCCATTGTCGGTAAGATAATGTTGCCATAGAGCAATACTACTTAACAGACTTTTTAACCTTTTCTGAAAACTTTTTGGAAGGTTTAAACGCAGGGATAAAATGTGCAGGAAGTTGTATAGCCGTATTTTTCGAAATATTACGGGCTATTTTCGCAGCACGCTTTTTAATAATAAAATTTCCAAAACCTCGTAAAGAAACAGTTTCCTTGTTGGAAATGTGTTCTTTAACCGAGTTCATAAAGGCTTCTATTGTGGCTTCCACCACTGTCCTCTCGATACCCGTCTTCCTGGATATCTCCTTAACGATTTCTGCTTTTGTCATAACTATTGGGGTTAAATTAATTACGCTACAAAGTTACAAAAAATTGAATATATAGCACTTCAATTATTTTATTCTTGAATACACTAAAAATGTATACGGGTAAGGGTTCTTTTCATCAGCCAAATGCCCTGTTTTACTCGTTTCTGCCCATATATCTGCATGTATTTCAGGGAAATGTGCATCCCCTTCGAAATCACCATGTATCCGTGTTAAGTATATCTTATCTGCCAATTTCATAGACAATTTATAGATTTCTGCTCCGCCAATGATAAAAACCTCACCATCTTCTTTACATAATTCTTTCATTTCCTGCAACGAGGAAACCACTATGCAACCTTCTGCTTTAAAGTCTTTATTTCTTGTAATAACTACATTTTTACGTTTCGGTAAAGGCCTCCCCATCGATTCATATGTCTTTCTGCCCATTACAACGGTATGCCCCATAGTCAGGTTCATAAAGAATTTCATATCGGCCGGCATGCGCCACGGCAATGTATTATTCTTGCCAATAACATTATTATCTGATGCAGCCGCTACAAGCGATATTACCATAAAATACAAGATATTGAATAATGAACATTTAATAACGAAGCCCGAAGTATAAAACCTTTTCCCGGGTATTTTATTTCAGAATTCGACATTCCTTGTTCGATATTCATTATTCTAGCTAAACAGCCACAGGGGCCTTTATGTGGGGATGCGGGTCGTATCCTTCAAGTGCAAAGTCTTCGAATTTAAACGAGAAAATATCTTTCACCTCAGGGTTTACTTTCATGGTAGGTAACTTGCGCAATTCGCGGGTTAGCTGCAAACGTGCCTGATCTAAATGATTCAGATAAAGATGTGTATCGCCCAAGGTATGTACAAACTCACCGGGTTTCAGTCCGCAGGCCTGTGCAACCATTAGTGTCAGCAACGCATAAGACGCAATATTGAAAGGTACTCCTAAAAATACATCCGCACTGCGCTGGTACAACAAGCATGAAAGCTTGCCATCGCATACATAAAACTGGAAAAACATATGGCAGGGCGGCAATTTCATTTTATCTATTTCGCCCACATTCCAGGCACTTACTATTAACCTTCGCGAATTAGGGTTCTTCTTTATTTGCTCAATAACGTTTGTAATCTGGTCAATATGCCTGCCATCGGCTGCAGGCCAGCTTCTCCACTGGTAGCCGTATACAGGGCCAAGGTTGCCCTCTGCATCGGCCCATTCATCCCATATAGATACGCCATTATCCTTCAGGTACTTAATATTAGTTTCACCTTTCAAAAACCACAATAGCTCATATATAATAGAACGCAAGTGTAGTTTTTTAGTCGTAAGCAGGGGAAAACCCTCTTGCAAATCGAAACGCATCTGGTATCCAAATACGCTTAAAGTGCCTGTTCCCGTGCGGTCGTCCTTACGAGCGCCTTTATCAAGTATGTGCTGTAATAAATCGTGATATTGTTTCACATTTCAAAATTATGTAATAGTTGCTTATGGTTCAGGGGAAAATTACTAACAGTTGTTACTATCTTCAAATCTGTGCTTCCCGTGGAATTTCTATTTTTGGGTTCATGAAAGTGCTGCAACTGTGCAATAAAGTGCCTTACCCTGAAAAAGACGGAGGAGCCATTGGCATTAATGTTTTTTCGCGGGAGTTTTTGCGGGCGGGACATAAGGTAAAAATGCTGGCCATGAATACCACCAAGCATTTTGTTGACATACAGTCTATCCCGGCAGAGTTCCGTAATGGTATTGGATTAGAAACAGTAACGGTTGATAACTCAGTAAAACCTGCAAAGGCTTTAATGGCATTGCTTAAAGGGGAATCCTACAATATATCTCGTTTCTACAGTAAAGAATATGAAGAAAAGCTTGAAGCCATCTTAAATAAAGAAACATATGATGTTGTGCAGGTTGAAGGGCTTTATGTGGCCTCATACATACCTAATATCCGCAAGCTATCAAAAGCTCCGATAATAATGCGGGCGCATAATGTAGAGTGGAAAATATGGGAGCGCTTGGCCGATGAGGAAAAGAATCCGTTAAAGAAATCTTACCTTAAAATACTCAGGCGCCAGTTAAGAAAATACGAAGAGAATGCCGTTAACCTATGCGATGGTATTACAACCACCACGGTGAACGATATGAATCTTCTAAAAGTAATGGGCTGCAAAACACCCATTGCGCATATACCATTCGGAATAAATGTTTCAAGATATTCGCCTGTTCAAAGCCCGGAACCCAACACATTATTATACATCGGTGCACTCGATTGGCTGCCCAATTTACAGGCGTTAGAATGGTTTTTAAAAGAAGTATGGAATAAAGTTAACAGTGTATTGCCTGACGTAAAGTTGCACATTGCAGGGCGAAATATGCCGGAAAATATAAAAGCAGGGGAATACAGTAATGTGATATTTCATGGAGAAGTGGAGAATGCACTGACATTTATGAATACTTACAATATTATGCTCTCTCCTTTACTAGCAGGCAGTGGCGTTAGGGTTAAGATTATAGAAGGCATGGCATTAGGTAAGCCCATTGTAACTTCAACTGTAGGTATAGAAGGTATTGAATGCAATTATGGCAAAGATGTTATGGTAGCCGATACACCCGATGAGTTTTGCAATGCCATAAAACAACTCATTCAAAATCCGAACTTTACCAGGCATCTTTCAGCTAATGCACGGACATTTGCGTTGACAAATCACGACATACAAAAGATTGTGGAAAAGCTGGTTGCCTTTTACAGTGAAAGAATAAAAGCCAAATAGATTAATGATTACAGCCTGTCAATATATATTCTGGCTTGCTCTTTTCGGAGTGGTTTTTTCCTATGCCCTATATCCTGTTATTCTAAGAATTTTAGCAATTGGCAAAAAAAACAACACTATAATATACGATGCTTCTTCCCTCCCATCAGTCTCTATACTTATTGCCGCCCATAACGAAGAAAAAGTGATTGCAGAGAAATTGCAAAGCATACTGGAGAGTAATTATCCCCTAGACAAATTAGAAATACTGGTTGGGTCAGATAACAGCAATGATAAAACGGATGAGATAGTTACAAATCTGTCAACCAAATACCCCAATATAAAACTCAACAGCTTTAAAGAACGCAATGGCAAAGTGCGCATTATAAACAAGCTGGCATCTATTGCAGCGAATCCCATTTTAATAATTACCGATGCTAATGTGCTATTTGATAAAGAAACCATATTTAACCTTGCGAAACATTTTAAAAATGACCAAATAGCCTTAGTCGATTCAAACATGCTGCATAAGGGTTTTAAGAAAGAAGGTATATCATACGAAGAAAGTTTTTACATACGCGGAGAAGTGTCGAGCAAATACAATGAAGGCGTGTTGTGGGGAGCAATGATGGGTCCTTTCGGTGGTTGTTATGCCATTAAGAAAGATTACTTCACACCCGTTCCCGAACATTTCCTGGTCGATGATTTTTACATTAATATGAAGGTGCTGGAGAAAGGCTATAAAGCCATTAACGAGGTGAAAGCTGTTGTTTATGAAGATGTATCGAACGATTTAATGGAAGAGTTCAGAAGAAAAATCCGTATTGCTACCGGGAGTTTTCAAAACCTATATGCATTCCCCAATATGCTTTTCAGGTTCAATGCGGTAAGCTTTTGTTTCTTCTCGCATAAGGTGTTACGCTGGTTCGGGCCGGTTTTCTTCTTCCTTATTTATGTTTGCAGTTTTTTATTATCGAATACAAATGAATTTTATAACATAGCATTTTACACCGAAAGCGCTTTGATCGTTCTGGTGCCTATCGATTATATTTTGCAAAAAGCAGGCTTACATTTGCGCTTGCTTCGCCTAATACGCCATTTCTTCTTTATGAACCTTGCCATATACTTAGGAATGGTAAAAGCAATAAGCGGCGTTAATTCAAGCATTTGGGAACCAACACGCCGACACCAATAGATTAGATATGAGTAAGAGCCTTAGAATAGTATTTATGGGAACGCCTGAATTTGCAGTAGCAACATTAGATGCATTATTGAAAAGCAGGCACAAAGTAGTTGGCGTAGTAACTGTACCCGATAAACCCGCAAACCGTGGATTAAAGTTGCAAGCTTCTGCTGTAAAAGAGTTTGCACTGAAACATGGTCTACCCATTCTGCAACCGGAAAAACTTAAGAACGAGGAATTTATAAACGAATTAAAGAAACTGCAACCCGACTTACAGGTTGTTGTTGCCTTTCGTATGTTGCCTGAGGTTGTATGGGCATTACCTGAATATGGCACCATTAACCTGCATGCTTCACTATTACCACAATACCGTGGTGCTGCCCCAATTAACTGGGCCATTATTAATGGTGAGAAAGAAACAGGCATAACTACATTCTTACTATCGCACCAGATTGATACAGGAGACATATTAATGAGCGAAAAAATTGTCATTACAGAAGATGATGATGCCGGAACGGTGCATGATAAACTAATGGCGCTTGGGGCAGAACTAGTTATTAAAACTGTTGATGCCCTCGCCGATAAAGGCCACGATATTGAAAAGCAATCGCAACCCGATACAACTAAATTAAAGCCTGCCCCAAAGATTTTCAGGGAGAACTGTAAGATAGACTGGTATAAACCCAATGAAGACGTCTATAACTTTATCCGCGGACTGAATCCATACCCCGGTGCATGGACAGAATTGGAAAATGAAAAAGGAGAAAAACTTGTTGTAAAAGTATTTAAAGCAGTTAAGCACCCCGGTACTATTAGCGCGGGAATGCTATTTGTAAATGACAAAAACCAGCTATTTGTAAACTGCCGAAACGGATGCATTGAGATATTAGAATTGCAGGCGGAAGGCCGTAAACGTATGAGTACAAGTGATTTTCTCAGGGGATTTCCATTAGATCCATCAAAATGGAAAGCCATTTCCTAACCTACGCACCTACCCTGTAAGGCTTTATAAATAGCCTTTTCACGCCGAGTTATTAACAAACACCCCTATTTATCAACAATTTACGGCTTTCAGGGCGGCAAACCTGCGCACCTATTGATTTCCTGCAATATATTTGCGGCAGTATTAACAAATTAAACTTTACACATTATGAACAAGGCAGAATTAATCGATGCTATTTCAGGAGAGGCAAAAATCACAAAAGCTGATGCACAAAGAGCCGTTGACGGACTTGTAGATGCTACAACCAAAGCACTCAAGAAAGGCGACAGGATCACCTTAGTTGGATTTGGTTCTTTCTCAGTATCTAAAAGGGCAGCTCGTACAGGCAGGAATCCTCAGACCGGCGCAGCCATTAAGATTGCTGCAAAGAAAGTTGTTAAATTCAAGGCTGGCGCAGAACTCGCGGCTAAAGTGAAATAATTTAGCAAGTTATTCTATAAAAAGCCCCTCGTAATTGAGGGGCTTTTTTATTTTTGGACTTCTATATTCAATATTCATGGCAAAAAAAACATCAACATTCGACCCTGACGGCCCTGCATCATCCGACACATTATTCGGGTTACCCTACACCGTAGAGAACGCCAAAGTAGTTGCCCTTCCCGTTCCCTGGGACGTAACAGTATCATACCAGAGTGGTGCAGCCAAAGGACCGGAGGCTATTTTAAAGGCTTCGGTACAGGTAGATTTATTTGATGAAAAAGTGCCTGAGGCATGGAAGATTGGCATTGCCATGGAAGATATGCCGGATAAATGGATTAAGAGAAGCAAGAAGCTGCGCCCTAAAGCTGAAGAGTATATTGATATGTTCACTTCGGGTAAGGGTAATCCGAAAAAAATGAAGGCAACATTGAATGAGATAAATGCCGAATGCAAAGAGCTGATGAAATGGGTAAAGGAAAAATCACTCTCTCATTTAAAGAAAAACAAAATAGTAGCGCTTATTGGTGGCGACCATAGTACTCCCTTGGGACTAATGCAGGCCGTAAGTGAACGTTACAAGTCATTTGGCATTTTGCATATTGATGCCCACTGCGATTTACGCGACACCTACGAAGGCTTCACCTATTCACATGCATCTATCATGTTCAACGCGCTTAAGATAAAGAACATGGAAAAACTTGTGCAGGTTGCCATCCGCGATTTCTCAGAAGGCGAAAATGCATTAATAGAAAACTCAAATGGACGGATAAAGCTTTTCTCTGATAAGGCGATGAAGGAAAAAATGTTTCATGGCGCTTCCTGGTACGATATAAAGCAAAATATAGTATCGCACTTGCCGAAACATGTTTACATAAGCTTCGATATTGATGGCCTTGACCCTAAACTATGCCCTAATACCGGCACACCCGTTCCCGGTGGACTGGAATTCTGGGAAGCCATTCACCTTATAGAAATGGTGGTGGAATCGGGCAGGCAAATTGTTTCATTTGACATTAACGAGGTCGCCCCGGGAGAAGATGAGTGGGATGCTAATGTAGGCGCAAGGCTACTTTATAAGATATCGAATCTTGCAGCCGTGTCTGCTAATAATTCAAAGTAGCAAGGCTATCTTTTAACTCTTTACTGAACCTTACAGCCCCGTCGTAATTAAGGTGGGTGGTATTAACAAACATACTATCGGGGTAATTCACTTTGCCGAAATTAAAAACCCTGACATTCTTCATTTCGCCAAGCCTGTGCAGAAAATCCTGGGCATCGGGGTAGTTCTTAAAATTTGTGAAGTACGAACTATGATAGGGCGTTATAATAATAACAAACATCCTGTCGGGGTTGTTTTTAAAAAGCTCGGTGTATTCGCTTTCAAGGTGAGCATCATTTTCAAATACTGCCTTATTTTTAATTCGCTCGGCAACTAACTGGGCAAATCGCTCTTTGGTCATTTTGTTTTTCTCTATAGCCGCTCCCCTGTCTGTGTATTTAGTCAGATTCATTTTATCATTCAGAAAATACCTGAAATATGTTTCATACTGACCGAAATATTTTATAATGGGCATAGAAAAATATGCCTTGTAATGCTTGCCCAAAAGCTCACGTACTTCAGGGCAATCTGCATTGTATATATAGTTTGAAATATCGCCAATGGAGTTTGCTAACCCGTCGAGGCTGAAATTCATTATTATAAGCGGGGTGTGTTTTTCCTTTTTACATTCTTCCTTTAAAAAGAACAACCATACATCAGCTCCGGTACCATCTAACCCATAATTAAAATAATCGCTGCCCAGTATATGAGGTATGCAACCACCTTGCGCCATAGAAGCCCCGAAAATGGGGACCTCGTTTGAGTCATTCTCATTTATTATCCTGTTCACTTTATATGCCCCGCAAATTTCACTGCTTAAAATAACTTTCTTCTCGAACACACGCTGGAACAGCCAGCCCGCTATTGCTGCAGCCAGTATAACAGGCACAATTATCCTTGTAAGGAATAATTTAAAACTGGAAATAGATGAATTCTGCTGCGACATCTTTGCCTAATATTATAATTGCCAACGTAATAACCGTTAAAAAAACTGCCGGGTACTTCAGTCTCATATCCCTGGGCAATAAAAACCTTAATGTTAATGCCAGTATAACCATAAAGCTCAACACTAAATTAAGCGGGCCCTTTTCCCCGCAAAGCTGTGGCAGGTTAAAGTGAAAATTCATCTGTGCAATTTTATGAATTAGCTTACCTGCAATGGTGAATGTAGGTGAACGAAAGAAAATAAGACTGAAGGTCCAATATGAAAAAGCCAGCAGTAAGCTCCCACCATTATATATGGCTTTAGGCATTTTTGCCGATATTCTTTTCCTTAGTTTTTTAGTAAGGAACTCATACGACAGGGCGATGCCTTGCAGGAAACCGAAAATAACGAAGTTCCAGCCTGCGCCATGCCATAAACCCGCTATTAAAAAGGTTATTACCAATGCAAATATTATGCCCCATTTGCCCCAATCTCTTTTAGCTGTAGCAAGAGGAGTGTATAAATAATCGCTGAACCACGAAGAAAGCGAGATGTGCCATCTTCTCCAATATTCTGATATATTTTTTGACAGGTAAGGCCTGTTGAAATTCTCCATAAGGTCGAAACCCATAAACTTAGCTGTGCCGCGGGCAATATCAGAGTATGCAGAGAAATCGCAATATATCTGGAAGTAGTAAAATAAAAGTGCAATAACCGATGATGAAGTGTTGGCTGCATCGACATTACCGAATACCTGGTCAACATAAACCCCCAGCCTGTCGGCTACAACCAGTTTTTTAAAAAGCCCGTAACCGATGAGATTTAAACCCAATGCGGCATTATCATACGTAAATAGTTTCTTCTCATGAAACTGGTGAATCATATTCTGTGGCCGCTCTATAGGGCCTGCCACCAACTGAGGGTAAAACATTACATAAAGCGCATATATGCCGAAATGCTTTTCCGCTTTCTGGTTTCCCCTATATACTTCTATAGTATAGCTCATAGCCTGGAAAGTATGAAATGAAAGCCCAATGGGTAATATCATTTTTAAAGAAGGCATATGATTGGAAAAGCCGAATAAATGGGCCACCCCTGTAATATTATCGTTAATGAAGTTGTAGTACTTAAAAACTGCCAATACACCTATGTTGGCAATAATGCTCATGATAAGGAACCTTCTCTTTTTAGCCCTATCTTCAATCTTCTCAAGATAAATACCCGCTATATAATCAATTACGATGGTGAATATTAAAATGAGTATATATTCAGGCTTAAAGAACATGTAAAAGAAGCAGGATGCCGCAAGCAACCAGCTCCACCTGAATTTAAATGGAATGAGAAAATAAAGTGTAGTGACCACCACAAAGAAAAACAGGAAGGGTATGGAATTGAATAACATTTTACCTGCGTATGGTTAACTCTCTGGTAGACTTCAAAATTATTTCGCGCTTTGTTTTAACAATAAACCCGGCCTATACCTTTCTTCTTTATAGGTTTCATATAGGTTCTCCAATGTATTCAGAACATTTTTCAATCCCAGCTCATTTCCCCAAGCGAGTAGCCCTTTCGGGTAATTAACTCCTTTGGTCATGGCTGTTTCTAAATCTTCACGAGTGGCTATTTTATAGTACAATGCTTCATAGGCTTCGTTGATGAGCATTGATATAATGCGCATAAATACTTGTTTGCCTGATTCCATATCCTTGCTTAACTCTGGCTGTGCAGCATTTTCACTATAATCGTAATATCCTTTTCCTGTTTTTCTACCAAAATAACCGGCTTCAGATAACCGCTTCTGGGTAATAGAAGGTTTATACCTGGGGTCGAAAAACATTTGTTTCCACACGGTTTCAGTAACCATGTAGTTTACATCGTTACCAATAAAATCCATCAATTCAAAAGGCCCCATTCTAAAACCGCCTATTTCTTTAATTGCCCAGTCAATGTCGGCATAATGGGCTATACCTTCCTCATATATTCTTATGGCTTCGCCGTAAAACGGCCGTGCCACCCTGTTTACAATAAATCCTGGTGTATCTTTTGCCTGTACAGTTGTTTTCCCCCACGATTGTATTAGTTCAGTTACTTCTTTCAGCATTGCATTATCAGTTGCCAAACCGGGAATAATTTCAACTAAAGGCATTACCGGTGCAGGGTTAAAAAAGTGAACACCCATTACTCTGCCGGAGCCCTTGCAGGCCGCAGCAATAGAAGTAACCGAAATAGAAGAAGTATTTGTAGCCAATATTGCTGAAGGTTCACACACAGCTTCTAATTTCCTGAAAAGGTCCTTTTTTATTTCCAACTCTTCAATTACGGCCTCTATCACAAGTCCGCAAGGAGCAAAATCATTTAATGAATTGGCTACTTTAATTTTAGAAAGTATAGTATTTAAACCTGCCTCGTTAATTTTTCCTTTTTTAACCAGTCCTTCCAGGGTTGTCCTAATTCGTTCAACAGCTTTTGCTGAAGCGCCTGTAAACGAATCGTACAAAACAACATTATGCCCTGAAGTAGCGGCAAGCTGGGCAATTCCACTACCCATGGTACCGGCTCCTATAACACCAATTACTGAATCTTTACTTAACCTACTCATATTAATTATTTACGCGTATAAGTTTCATTAGTTTATCTGCCCAAATGCGCGGGCTATTCTGGCCGGCAAGCTCTTTACTTATCTCTCCCATTTTCATTAATTTCTCATCACTGAGCATTGCCATATCTTTCATCTTTCCCATCAATCCGTTTACATCTCCAGCCCGATAAATATAGCCATTCTCGCCATTTCGCAATAAGGCCTCAGCTGCCCCTACCTCATCGGAACAGATTAAAGGAAAGCCGGCTGCGGCAAACTCATGTAATACCACACCCCATGGTTCGAAGCGGCTTGGCATAACAAACACGCCTGTTCTGGCCAGGTATTGCTCCATATCTTTGGGCTGTACAAAACCAAAGTGCTTTATTTTCGGGTGTTGCACAGGTTCTATATCTCCTGTACCCAGGCACCACAACTCCCAATCATTTGGATTTTCCAATTGCCCTTTAATGAATGCATTCCATAAATCTTTAATACCCTTAAATTCATAATATCTTCCGGCATATATAAACCTGTGCGGATACTTTTTGCTTTTTTCTGCCCACACTTTCTCACCCAATGTTTTAAAATACTCTACGTCCGCAGTATAATAGCCTGTCAGTATTTCAGCTTCTTTAAAACCAAGCTTTAATGCATATTGTTTTTGCTTTTGCCCCGGAACCCAGCAGTGGGTAAATGTTTTACGTATTGTTATTCTACTTAATACACAGGCCACATATTGCCTGAAACTTCCTTCCCACTTAGTATCTAGCCCGATTACTACAGGTATTTTCTTTTTATATTCTTTAGCCACTGAAAGATAATCCTTGTCCATCCAACCGCTACAATAAATAAAGTCAGGAGAAATATCCTTTACTTTTTGCCTCAGGCTAGTTAAATTGAATTGTTTCCGGTCGTAAAAACTTACCCCGTCAGGAAATGTAAACTGAAAAGGCGCTTCTTTGTTTACAGGCCAGTGAATCACACTTATTTCAACAGGATACTCCCGCCCCAGTTCCCTGATGCAAGCCAGGAAATAATCTGCCAGTTCACTGTACAGGAATAGCAATTTTGTCTTGCGCCCGGATAATGACATCGCTTGTTAAAATTGAAAGAATAATAAAAACAATAATGGTAAATGGATTGAGTGAAGCCGTTAGCCACGATTCAAAAAAAGTAGAAAATATTACAGCATATAAAATAGGCATGGCAAGCCTTGTTTTCCTGGTGGCCTTTACAAATGTCCTTATAAATGCAAATACAAAGGTTACTAGACCCAATAAGCCTGTATCTAGCCATAATGTAATGTATGAATTATGGGCATTGCCCTGGTGCCCCATGTTAGATAAATACTGACTATATAACTGGAAAATATAGTTTGTATAGTCAAAACCCCGCCCTATATAAAGGTTCTGTTTTATGTTTATCCATGCAAAATTCCATGCTACAAAACGGCCCGATGCTTCAGTTAATGTTTCAACCCTAAGGTACTTTTCAAGCCCCAGGCTGGTGGCTATGCTTATTATGTTAGTTGACACATAACCATAACTTCCTGCAATAAGTACAAACACAAAAAAACCTACTATCGGCGATATTTTGTAGGAGTAACTAAGAAAGAAATAAATCAGGATGGCGAAAAGAGTGCTTCTTGAACCACATAATATAATTGACAATAAAATCAATGCATAGATTAGAGTTTTTTCCCTTCGCTGGAAAAGTTCAGGTTTTAGCTCTATGATAAGCGAAAAAAGCAGCAAGAATAGCAGGCAAAACACCCCAAGGCCGTTAGGATTACCAAAAACCCCCCTATAACGTCCTTCAAGGTGTGTTATATCAGGTAATATATAATTAAGCACCAGGCTTAAAAGTAGAATAAATACACCGAAAAATATTATTACTCTGAAAAAATCTGCCTGTTTATCTACGTATGCCCTCTTTACATAATTTGGAACAACAATCAAGAGCAAAATATAGGAAACCGTCTTTTCCAGTGAATTCAGGAAATTATCCACCGGGGCATACGTCAGACAAATAAAAGCCACAATAAAAAAGGGAACAAATGCCGCTGAAAGCCTGTCGAAAGGAGTAAATTTTTTCCTGTCCATGAAAAGGAATAAGGCAAGAAAGGAAATGTAAATTTCTTTGGCATTGTAAGCAAACTCGAAGTAGTGTGACCTGTTATCGGAAAGAATTAAAATAAAAAAGAAGCCTATCATTAACTCCATGTACTGACCCTTCGATTTAAGGACAAATAAACAGAGGGGTATATAAAGGAGCGCAGCAGGACCCGCAACAGCGCCAACAACAGCCCATGACATTATCATGTAAAAAAAACTCCTGTACTGGCGAAATACTTCCATTAAGCTATTAAAAACTCAAAAATATAAAACAAAGGCGTTAAATACTGTTATTCTGAAAAATAATGGACAATACCCTTCTATCATCAAAACAACTTCCTAAATTTGCTACTTCATTGCAGTGTACTATTTTACAAATACATATACATGGCTAATACCGAGGAATTAAAGAATTTGGCACAGAAGAAAGAAATATCATTTGAAGAGTTTCGCACTACTGTGCTGAAAGACTACCGTATTGCCAATGAAAGCCGTGAGGCAAGTCTTTTGGGCCGGAAGGAAGTATTACAAGGTAAAGCAAAGTTTGGCATTTTCGGCGATGGTAAGGAAATAGCCCAGGTTGCCATGGCTAAGGCTTTTAAACATGGCGATTTCAGGTCGGGCTACTACCGCGACCAGACATTTATGTTTGCTCTTGGTGAACTTACATTGCAGGAATGGTTTGCCGGTTTATATGCCCATGCCGACCTTGCAGCCGAACCTTCATCGGCCGGAAGGCAGATGGGTGGCCACTACTCTACCCAAATGGTAAATCCTGATGGTTCATGGAAAGAACTTACAACCATATACAATTCATCCTCTGATATATCACCAACCGGTAGCCAGATGCCCAGGCTATTAGGCCTGGCCCTTGCATCGAAACTTTTCAAAATCAACCCTCATCTGCAGGCACCTGAATTCGAAAAATTCAGCAAAAAAGGTAACGAAATAGCCTTTGGCACCATTGGCGATGCCAGCACATCGGAAGGGCTGTTCTGGGAAGCTATTAACGCTGCAGGCGTTATGCAGATACCCATGCTCATGTCGGTTTGGGATGATGGTTACGGAATATCGGTACCTAAAAAATACCAAACCACCAAGGGTGATATCCATGCAGCTTTAAGCGGTATGCAGCGCGACAAAAAGGCACCCGGCTATGAATTATACAAAGTAAAGGCCTGGGATTACCCTGCCCTTTGCGAAACCTACGAGAAAGCTGCTGAATTATGCCGCACCGAACATGTACCGGTTCTGCTTCATGTAGAAGAAGTTACTCAGCCACAAGGGCATTCTACCTCTGGCTCGCATGAACGTTATAAGACTCCGGAACGCCTGCAATGGGAGAAAGATTTTGATGGCCTTAAAAAAATGCGCGAATGGATATTGAAGTTTGCCATTGCCAATGAGAATGAACTGAACGATATAGAAGAAAAAGCAAGGGAAGCTGTAAAAGAAGCTAAGAACAAGGCATGGGCAGCCTATCTTGAGGCTATTAAGAAAGATATTGAAGAAGCTGTTGCATTGGTACAGGCAACTGTAGAAGGCACATCGAAACAGGCAGAAATTGCTCAGCTTATCACTGAACTTAGGTCAGCTAAAGACCCTTTGCGCAAGGATATAACTGTAATGGTGAAAAAGACATTGCGCTTTACCCGCGATGAACATTTGCCTGCAAGGCAAGCCTTACTCGATTACCAGAAAGATTTTGCCCTTAAAAATGAGGAGCGCTACGATTCATTACTCTATACCAACGAAACCCTCTCTGTAAATGAGGTGAAACCAGTGTATGACACCGAAGATAGTTCGAATGGCCACGAAATACTGAGAGATAACTTTGATGCTATTCTAGGCAAGTATCCTGAGGTTGTAGTTTTTGGTGAGGATTCAGGCAAATTAGGAGGCGTGAACCAGGGGCTTGAAAACATGCAGAAGAAGTATGGTGAAGAACGTGTTTTTGATACAGGTATTCGTGAGGCTACTATTATTGGCCAGGCTATAGGCCTTGCTTTGCGCGGATTACGCCCCATTGCAGAAATACAGTATTTAGATTACCTGCTTTATGCATTGCAGATACTTAGCGACGACCTTGCCACATTAGCATACCGTACAAAAGGCACCCAACGCGCCCCCGTAATTATCCGCACCCGTGGCCACAGGCTTGAAGGTATATGGCACAGCGGTTCGCCAATGGGAATGATTTTACATTCACTTCGTGGCATTTATGTATGTGTTCCACGCAACATGACACAGGCTGCAGGGTTTTACAATACACTGTTAAGCGCACACGAGCCCGGTATTATAATAGAGCCTTTGAATAGCTATAGGCTAAAAGAAAAAAGGCCTTCAAATTTTGGTGAGTTTAAAGTTCCGTTGGGCGTACCGGAAATAATACGCGAGGGAACGGATGTAACTATTGTTACCTACGGCCCTCTTTGCAGGATGTCCATGGAAGCTGCACAGCAACTGGAGACATCGGGTATTTCCGTTGAAATTATCGACGTGCAGACTTTATTGCCTTTCGACATTAACCATATTATTGCTTCATCTTTACAAAAAACCAATAGAGTATTATTCCTTGACGAGGATGTTAAAGGCGGAGCAAGTGCTTACATGATGGAACAGTTACTGGAAGTACAGGGAGGATATAAATTTCTTGATTCAGCCCCGAGAACACTTACAGCAAAGGACCATCGCCCGGCCTACGGAACTGACGGCGACTATTTCTCTAAACCTAGCGTTGAAGATATTTTCGATGCTGTGTATGGAATTATGAATGAGGTTGACCCGGCTAAGTACCCTGATATTTACTGAGATTATTTATAGAATTATTAACGGAATAAAGCACTGATGCTTATATAACATTGTATATGATTACACAAGAGCAGGTTAAGGAAGTGAAGGAGCGCTTTGATGCGTTGAGGGGGCATCTTTGACATCGAAAAACGGTTAAAAAGAATTGAAGAAGAAGAGGCTGTTACACTGGCAGCCGATTTCTGGAATGACCCCAAGAAAGCTGAGGTTGTTCTGAAACAGATAAAAAATCAGAAGAACTGGACTGAGGCTTACAGCAAGCTTGAAAAGAGCGTGGAAGACCTTATGCTTACGTTCGATTTTTTCAAGCAGGAAGCTGCCACTGAAAAAGAATTAGACGACCAGTACGCGCTGACCTTAAGGTTATTGCAGGATCTTGAATTTAAGAACATGCTGGGCTCGGAAGAAGACCACCTGAATGCTGTATTGGAAATAAACTCTGGCGCGGGTGGCACTGAAAGCCAGGATTGGGCCTATATGCTTATGCGCATGTACCTTATGTGGGCCGAGAAAAAGGGGTTTGCAGTGAAAGAAGTTGAAATTACACAGGGCGAGGCTGCTGGAATAAAATCTGTTACACTTGAAATACAGGGCGAGTATGCTTTCGGGTATTTGAAAGGAGAAAATGGGGTGCACAGGCTTGTGCGCATATCACCTTTCGATGCAAATGCACGCAGGCATACTTCTTTTGCTTCGGTATATGTGTACCCCTTAATTGACGAGACTATCGACATACAGATAAGTCCTGCGGACATAGAATGGGAAACATTCCGTTCGGGTGGAAAAGGCGGACAAAATGTAAACAAGGTGGAAACGGCAGTCCGACTCTATCACAAGCCCTCCGGCATCATTATAAAAAACCAGGAATCGCGTTCGCAATTGCAGAATAAGGACAAGGCTTTGCACATGTTAAAGTCTCAGCTATATGAGAGAGAAATGCGCAGGAAGCTTGAAACTGTTGCAGCCATTGAAAGCACCAAAAAGAAAATTGAATGGGGCTCGCAGATACGTAACTATGTAATGCATCCTTATAAGCTGGTTAAAGACCTGCGTACCGATTACGAAACATCGGACGTGCAGGCGGTGATGAACGGCGAATTAGACGACTTTATTAAGAGTTACCTGATGGAATTCGGCAGCGGCAAGAAATAATTTAAGCTTGCAATGTATCCGTCTTCCTGTGTTCAATTTTATAAATAGCAAACATCAGTACAGCTACCAGTATTGTACTACCTATTACATAGCTTATTTGTGAACTTTGATTGCCTATATCTTCTATTTTCTTAGGTAGCATATTCCTGTCCTCAAGGTAAGAAATGTAGACTATTACGCTATTATTCAAAAAGTGTGCAAATATTGAAGGCCATATCGACTTTGACCATACAAACAAGTAGCCAAGATAGGCGCCCATAAGCATGCGGGGAAGGAAGCCAAAAAACTCAAGGTGAATAGCGCTGAAAATTATGGCTGTCAGCCACACTCCCACATGTATATTACCGCTTCCCCTGATAATAATATTCTGCATGCCGGCCCTGAAAAACAACTCTTCAGAAACGGCCGCGAGAAACCCCATGATAAAAATATTGACAATAAGCCCTCTCAAGCTTTGATGGGCTATGAATGCATTTGAGATAATGTTATTCTCATCATCCATATTTTTTATCCAGTCTTGAGCCGATTGCATAGAGGCAGGCAACTGCAAATGGCTGTTTACTTCAGAAAGGTAGTTAATGACAGGCACCGCCACCAGGATTAATATACCACCTAAAAGAAAAGTTGACACCTTAAACTTCCCTTTAATATTTAAAAACTCGAGCCATTTGCGGGAGCATAACAAAGCCATTATAAATGTTGGTATTATAAAACTACCTACAACGCTAATTGCCTGTATTATTTTGAGCGCCCTTATTACTTCCGGGTTATTTATTTTGGCCGTTCCCTGCAAGTCAAATACGCTTAAGTGAGTGTATGCTGTTGCCACCGCCACGCCAAGGAAGGAAAACACTACCATTAATATCAGCGCAATGCCTAAAAGAATAAAAAACTGGCCTGCTGGTCTTAAGTTTTCAAGTGGCGCCGGGCGTTGAATTTCGTCCATATTAATGCTTTGCGGTATATTTGCAAAGGTAACTATTTACACTAATGGTAAAAATCGGCAATATAGAACTCGGTGATTTCCCTTTATTGCTTGCCCCTATGGAAGATGTGAGCGACCCTCCTTTCCGCCATGTGTGCAAGGAACAAGGGGCCGATATGCTTTATACCGAGTTTGTTTCATCGGAAGGGTTGATACGCGATGCGGCTAAAAGCCTTAAAAAGCTTGATATTTTTGAGCATGAGCGGCCTATAGGCGTACAGTTATTCGGCGGTAGTATTGGCTCTATGCGCGAAGCAGCCATTATTGCGGAAAGGGTTAACCCGAACCTGATAGATATTAATTATGGCTGCCCTGTTAAACAGGTAGCCTGTAAAGGTGCCGGAGCCGCCCTGTTGCAGGATATACCCAAGATGGTAAAAATGACTGAAGAGATTGTAAAAGCAGTCAAATTACCTGTAACAGTTAAAACCCGCCTGGGTTGGGACGACAGCACTAAAAATATTATTGAAGTGGCCGAACGTTTGCAGGATATAGGCATACAGGCACTGACCATACACGGGCGCACACGCAAACAAATGTATAAGGGCCCCGCAGATTGGACACTTATAAGGGAAGTAAAGAATAATGCACGCATACACATACCCATATTTGGTAACGGAGACGTAACTTCACCTATAGTTGCTACAGAAATGAAAGCCCGGTATGGAGTTGACGGAGTTATGATTGGCAGGGCAAGCATTGGTTACCCATGGATATTCCGTGAGATAAAGCATTATTTAAAAACCGGGGAATTGCTCTCTACCCCTACCCTGGAAGAACGAATAAGCGTATGCCGTACCCACCTCGATAAATCTATTCAATGGAAAGGCGAAAGACTTGGCATACTTGAAATGCGCAGGCATTATGCAAGCTATTTCAAAGGTATGGATAACTTTAAAGATTTCAGGATGAAGCTTGTTACTACCGACTCTTACGCTGAATTGCTGGAAATTTTAGATGCCATAGGCATGCATTATGCACAAGTTGCCTAATATCAAGGCATTGCCATTTTTAATTATTAATTCTTAATTTCTAATTATTCCCTAAGGTCTTCCACATCAATCCCCGGGTAATCCTTAGGATTAAACGAGAAGAATCCAGCCGGAATAGCTGAATCGGTATCTAAAGAATCTACTGTATAGGTAACCATAGTGCCATCTTTCATAAGGGCAGTTACCGATATAATCTGGTTCTTGTTCTTATCAATAACGAGGATAAGAGTGTGATATTTTTCCTTTTCAGGATGTTTAGGATAAAGGTCTATCACCTCAACAGTAATTCCTTTATCGGTCTCTTCCTTATCAAAGTGGCTCTTAAACCCTTTTTCGTAAATGGTAAATATATTGGTTGGCGATATAGTTCCTTTATCGCTGTTATGGTCAACATTATTTATCTGTACCTCGTTGGCATCTTTCAGGTACGTCCACATGGTAGTACTGTCTGATATAACAGTCTGTGTCTTAAGCTCCAGTTTATACTTGCCGCCCTTTACAACTAAGCTTCCTTTCTGGTTATCGGTTGGCTTTTTGTCTTTTCCATAAATAACCACACTGAACTGGGCCTTGATTAATTTAAATGCCTTTGTTTTTTTGCTCAGTTCCTGCAATATGGAATTAGCCTTAGCATCAACCGTCTCTTCAGGTTGCGCCATAAGTCTGGCCGCACAAACACATAAAAATATTACTATCGCTATCTTTCTCACTATCCTGAGTTATAATATGTCCAAAATTAATAAATCCCTTGTATCTAAGACTGTTAAAGAACGTTAAGGGTTTAAATGTTAGTACTAAGTATTACGTATTAGGTATTAAGATAGGGGAAGTAAACTAATAAGAATCAATATATTTGACGGACATGAGCAACTGGAGCCATAAGCTTTTAAAGTGGTATGAAGTAAATAAGCGGGAATTGCCATGGAGAGGCGTTAAAGACCCTTATAAAATATGGTTATCGGAGATAATACTTCAGCAAACAAGGGTTAACCAGGGGTGGGACTACTATAACAGGTTCGTTGAAAAATATCCCACCGTTTCCAAATTAGCTTCTGCATCGGAACATGAGGTATTAAAGCTATGGCAAGGGCTTGGATATTACTCCCGTGCCAGGAATATGCACCATGCAGCAAAACAAATTATGCAGCAGCATAAAAGCAAATTCCCCAAAGATTATGAAGCTATACGTGCACTTAAGGGCGTGGGAGACTACACGGCTGCGGCAATAACATCAATAGCTTATAACCTGCCCTACCCCGTTGTTGATGGAAACGTGCTGAGGGTTTATTCCAGGCTTTTAGGAATATCTACCCCAATTGATTCAACCGAGGGTAAGAAAAAAATTTGGGAAGCCGCTGAAGAATTGCTTGACAAGAAAAACCCCGGCACTTACAACCAGGCAGTGATGGAGCTTGGCGCCCTTTGCTGCACACCTAAAAACCTCAATTGTGCTGAATGCCCTGTACAGGCATCATGCTATGCTTATGCACATAAGCAAACTGCTATACTGCCCATTAAAGAGGGTAAGACCAAGGTAAAGGAACGGTTTCTGAATTACATTGTAATTGTTCATGGCAATAAAATATTACTTCACAACAGGCAGAAAAAAGATATTTGGAAAGGCCTGCACGACTTTCCATGTATTGAAACAGTAAAGAGAACGTCACCTGAGAAGGTTATGTTGAGTAAAGAATGGAAAGATATTTTTCATAGCAACAAACCAATTATTAAATCAGTGTCGGAGCCGTATACACACATATTGAGCCACCAGAGACTTAATGCCGTGTTTATTAAAACAGAGGTAAATAAAGCATTAAAAAAACTTCCTGAAAACTGTTTATGGGTTGAGCGAAAAAACATTGATACTTATGCCGTTCCGCGTTTAATTGAACAGTATATTAGCAAATATTTTTAGCCTATGATTATTTACAATGTAACTATAAATGTTGACGACGATGTGCACCTCAATTGGCTTGAGTGGATGCAGAAAGAACATATTCCTGAAATGCTGAGCACCGGCCTTTTTACAGGCTACCGCATGTGCCGCCTGTTAGATGTAATTGATGAAGGAACAACCTACTCCGTACAGTACTCATGCAAAAACCTGCAAGACTATACAATGTACAAGGAAGAATACGCACCCAAAATGCAGGGCGAAGGATTAAAAAGATTCGGAGAAAAATTTACTGCCTTCCGTACGCTTATGGAAGTGGTGGAATAATAGTTACTTATTCAAACTATAAAGTTTCTTTACTTCATCGGGGTTAAGCAAGCGCCATGCACCACGGGGAACACCATGGAGCGTAAGGCCTGCGTAAGCAACCCTGTCGAGCGCTTTAATCTTGTACCCCAGTGTTTCAAAAATACGCCTCACCACACGGTTCCAGCCTATATGCAATGTAAGTACAACACAGGTAGGGTCGCCATTCTCATCATAACTTGCCTCATCAACTTTCACAAAACCATCTTCGAGCATTACCCCTTTACGTATCTTCTTTAAATCTTCGAAAGCCAACTGGCGGTCGAGCCTTGCCTTGTATACCTTACGTATTTTACCTGAAGGATGCGATAAACGGTTAGCCAATTCACCATCGTTGGTCATTAATAGTATTCCTGTAGTATTTCTATCTAAACGGCCAACCGGGTAAACCCTTTCTTTGGTGGCGCCCTCTATCAGGTCCATAACCGTTTTACGGTCACGCTCGTCAGAAACGGTGGTAATAGCGTCTTTTGTCTTATTCAGCAGTATATAGCATTTCTGGGTTCCTCTTAAACGCTTTCCCTCAATCACAACATTATCACTCGACTGAACCCTGTACCCCGGCTCAAGTACCATCTTAGTGTTAATGGTTACCCCACCTGAAAATATTATTTCATCGGCTTTTCTGCGCGAACAATAACCGGTATCAGCAATAAACTTATTAAGCCTTGTGCCTTCTTTTTCTGCTTCTTTCTTACTATTCTGCATATACTTTATTGAACTATTATTTTACCGGTAGCTGTTTTCTCATTTCTATCTATAACCTTATACAGGTATTCGCCCGGCTGCAATGTTCCTTTTGAAAAATGAACCGTTGCCTGGTTATGCCCCGAAGACTTAAACTCAATATTATCTATCACTCGCTTACCTGTTACATCATAAAGGTTGAACCAATATTTATTATCAACACCACCCTGCACAATAACTGTCGCAATGCTTGTTACCGGGTTGGGAAATACTTTCACCATGGGTTCATCAGCCTGCTGTTCATCTATCCCGGTTAGCTTACAGGTATCCAGAAACTGGTTAAACATATGGTAAACGTGCGCGGTATCGTCGGGTATTATATCAGCATCATCTTTATAGCGGATAAAATAAAAATCCCAGTCCCCAAACGTATAACCGGGGCTATCTGTTGCCCCTGCAAAAACCACATTATTATTCAAACCAACTGCGCATGAATTGCCTTGTTGATCCAAGGTCCCGCCTTCAAATTCCGAGCTGAGCCACCATCCGCCATAAGCCGCGCGCATAGCCAATAAGGCGCTGGTGCCATTGCCATCTGTATTGCTGCTGGCAGCACATATCATATCTCCGTCAACACATTCTGCCGCGTCATGGCCTATATCATACCCTTTCGGCCATGAATCAATATGCTGGTAGAAAGGAACTGCGTTGCTGTCAAAAAAAAGAAGGTAGATATCGGGTTTGCCGGGTATAATACTATCGGTATATCCTGTAACCACGTACCCTTTGTTTACATATGGTTCAATAGAATATGCTACGTGGTTATTTGTACAACCGTATGTTGTATCCTTCACAATATTACCCTTGTCATCAAGTACAAGGAAATATAGATTCGTATCGCCTTTACCAAAACTTGTTGTGGCGCCTGCAATGGCGTATAAAGAATCCCTGGTTATACAAACTGAATTGGCAATATCGTAGCCTGTTCCGCCTATTACTCTTGTCCATATAGTATCTCCGTTTTTATCAGTACGAATTACATATACATCTCCATTGCCTGCCCCGTAGCTGTAAGTCTGCCCTACTAATACAAACCCACTATCTGCCGTTTGCTGTATTCCATAACCAAAATCCCAATCGCTTCCGCCGTAGTATTTTTGCCATAAAACATTACCGGCTGCGTCTGTCCGCACAAGCTCTACATCATAACCATTTGAAATATTATTATCGCTCCAGCCCAAAAAAGCATAACCATGGTCGAAGGTTGGGGCAACAGCGTAGCCTTCATCATTTAAAGGGCCGCCATAGGTGTGTGTCCATTGCGGATTGCCTAATGAGTCAATCTTTACTGCATAAAAATCGTTTGCACCTGCACCGCAACTGTTGGTAGTTCCAATCATTATATAGCCGCCGTCGTAAGTAGACTTAATCTGGTTACATACATCATTCTGAATACCGCCATAGGTACGCTGAAAAATGGTGTCCTTCTGGGCAGAAAGCGATAACCCGCTTAACAATAGTGATAATATGATAACTAGTTTCTTCAAACTACTGCTTTCCTTATTTTTATTAATTGCTCAAGTAACCCGTTTAATTTATCGAGGTGCAGCATATTAGCCCCGTCTGACAATGCACGAGCAGGGCTGGGATGCGTTTCCACAAAAATACCATCAACACCCACAGCTATGCCCGCCTTGGCTATTGTAGCAATCATGGCAGGGTTGCCGCCTGTAACACCGCCGGGCTGGTTAGGTTGCTGTAATGAATGTGTTATATCGAGTACTACCGGCACATTGTTCTTTTGCATTTCGGGTATGCTGCGGTAATCAACCACAAGGTCCTGGTAGCCAAACATACTACCCCTTTCGGTAAGTATTACATTGTTGTTGCCACTCATTTGTATTTTCTCTACGGCAAACTTCATTGATTCGGCAGATAAAAACTGGCCCTTCTTTACATTTACAAATTTACCTGTTTTTGCGGCAGCAACCAATAGATCGGTTTGGCGGCATAAAAAGGCAGGTATTTGTAATATATCTACGTAATTGGCCGCCATTTCGGCTTCCTGCTCGGTGTGAATATCGGTTACTGTAGGGATTTTCAGGGTATTACGAATCTTCGCCAATATCTCAAGCCCTTCCTTATCTCCTATCCCGGTAAAGGAATCGAGCCTTGAGCGGTTAGCCTTTTTATACGATGCCTTGAATATAAAAGGGATACGAAGCCTGTCGGTTATGGCCATTACGCTTTCAGCCACCTCGAAACAAAGCTTTTCGCTTTCTACCACACAAGGGCCGGCAATAAGAAAGAAGTTACCTGAGTCAGTATGTCTTATCTGCGCTATCTTTTCTATCATACAATCAAAAATTACTACCGAATATACAACAAAAAAAGGACTCCCTTGCCGGAATCCTTTTAATATAAAATGCTTTGGAAAGCTTACTTTACGGTTTCAACAACCTTTTTGAAAGCTTCAGGATGGTTCATAGCCAAATCGGCAAGAACTTTCCTGTTAAGCTGAATTCCTTTCAAATCCATCTTATTCATAAATTCTGAATAAGATATGCCGTATTGCCTTACACCGGCATTGATACGCTGTATCCACAGTGCGCGGAAGTTGCGTTTTTTGGTTTTACGGTCGCGATACGCATACTTTAAACCTTTCTCGTATGTATTCTTGGCTATAGTGAATACGTTCTTTTTAGCGCCGTAATAACCGCGTGTGCGCTTTAATATCTTCTTTTTTCTTGCTCTGGATGCAACTGCATTGACTGAACGTGGCATGACTTAAATGTATTAAATGTTAAAAAAATTACTTAACCAACATGGCTTTAATCCTGTGTACCTGGGTTTCATCAACCAGTGTAGTACCGGTTAAATTGCGTTTCCTCTTTTTGCTTTTCTTGGTCAGGATATGATTTTTGAAAGCCTGTTTTCTTTTAATTTTTCCTGTGCCGGTAAAATGGAACCTTTTCTTGGCAGAGGAATTTGTTTTCATCTTGGGCATTTGCTCTGTGTATTTAATTTATTTTTTCTTAGGACCTAAAACCATTGTCATTTTCTTTCCATCCATTGTCGGCAGTTGCTCTACCTTTCCGTATTCTTCCAGTTCCTGCGCGAACTTTAACAGTAACATTTCACCTTGCTCTTTAAAGAGAATCGTTCTGCCCCTGAAAAACACATAAGCCCTTACTTTGGCGCCCTGCTTTAAAAAGCTCAACGCGTGATTGGTTTTGAACTTAAAATCATGTTCTTCAGTATGCGGCCCGAAACGTATCTCTTTTACTACAACCTTAGCCGTTTTCTGCTTTATCTCTTTCTGCTTCCTTTTTTGCTCGTATAAAAACTTTTTATAATCAATAACCCTGCAAACAGGAGGGTCAACAGTCGCCGAAATTTCTACCAAATCGAGGCCTGCCTGGCGCGCTATCTGCAACGCTTTTTCAATCGGGAACACTCCTTCTTCTATTCCTTGGCCCACTACCCTAACGGTGCGTGCGCGGATTCTTTCGTTAATGTTGTGCTGAGGTTCAATGTTTCTACGTTGATACCTGTTATCCCTATTGTATGGCCTGTTTGTTCCGAACGGTGTTGCTATACGGTCCTCCCTTTTTAATTAGTTAATACTTACTTTTCAGTTTGTAAAGTTATAAAGTTTGTAAAGTTTCTAAAGTCCGTTGACTTTCTACTTTATGAACGTTAAGAACTTTTTACTCTTTTATGCTATTACTTTGTTTATCTCTTCGTTGATTTTTGCCACAAATTCATTGGTGTCCATTTGTCCTTTATCTCCTTCTCCATGGCGCCTTACAGCTACTTTGTTGTCCTGCATTTCCTTATCCCCAATCACTAACATATAGGGTATTTTCTGCAGCTCCGCGTCCCTTATTTTCTTACCAATTTTCTCAGGCCTTAAATCAATGAGGGCGCGAATTTCGCATTTTTTCAGCAATTTCAAAACATTTTCTGCATATTCTACATGTTTATCGCTAATTGGCAAAATAGAGACTTGCTCGGGCGCTAACCAAACGGGAAGGTTTCCGGCGCAATGTTCCAGCAAAACACCTATGAATCTTTCCAGCGAGCCAAAAGGCGCACGGTGAATCATTACCGGCCTATGCTTGTGGTTATCAGCCCCAACATATTCAAGCTCAAAACGCTCAGGCAGGTTATAATCTACCTGAATGGTACCCAACTGCCATGTGCGGCCAAGGGCATCTTTCACCATAAAGTCGAGCTTGGGGCCATAAAAGGCAGCCTCGCCATATTCGGTTACGGTTTTCAATCCTTTTTCAGCGGCGGCCTCAATAATGGCATTTTCCGCTTTTTCCCAGTTCTCTTCCGAGCCAATGTATTTGCTACGGTCTACTTTATCGCGCAACGAGATTTGTGCCGTAAAACTCTGGAAATCCAAGGTATCGAGCACCTTTTGTACAAGGTCGATAACCTTTATAAACTCACCCTTTACCTGGTCGGGTTCGCAAAACAGGTGGGCATCATCTTGTGTAAAGCCACGCACACGGGTTAAGCCATGCAACTCCCCACTTTGTTCGTAACGGTAAACGGTACCAAATTCAGCGATACGCAAAGGCAGGTCGCGGTAACTGCGGGGGCTGCTGCGGTATATTTCGCAGTGGTGCGGACAGTTCATCGGTTTTAAAAAGAACTCCTCGCCCTCTTGCGGAGTGTGAATGGGCTGGAAAGAGTCTTTGCCATACTTTTCGTAGTGGCCCGATGTTATATATAAGTTCTTATGGCCTATATGCGGAGTAACTACCTGCACATAACCGGCCTCGCGCTGGTTTTTGCGCATAAAGTTCTCCAGGCGCTCGCGCAAAGCGGTGCCTTTGGGTAACCACAAGGGCAAACCTAAGCCTACTTTTTCCGAGAAAGTAAATAACTCTAATTCTTTGCCCAGTTTGCGATGGTCACGTTTTTTGGCCTCTTCTATTAAGGTAATGTAGTCGGTTAATTGCTTCTGGTCGGGGAAGGTAATAGCATAAATACGGGTGAGTTGCTTCATCTTCTCATTACCGCGCCAGTATGCACCGGCAACGTTAAGCAGCTTTACAGCCTTTATAAAACCCGTATTGGGCAAATGAGGCCCACGGCACAAATCGGTAAAGTTGCCTTGCTTGTAAAAGGTAATGCTTCCGTCGGCAAGGTCCTTTATCAGGTCGAGCTTATAGAAATCATCTTTCTTGGTGAAGTAGTCTAATGCCTCTTTTTTCGAAACCTCCGAGCGCACATATACTTCCTTCTTCTTGGCCAACTCGAGTATCTTAGCTTCTATCTTCGCAAAATCTTCCGACGATACCACCCTGTCTCCGGGGTCTACGTCGTAGTAAAAACCATTTTCTATTGGAGGGCCGATACCAAATTTCATTCCGGGGAAAAACTCCTCCAACGCCTCGGCCATAAGGTGGGCTGATGAATGCCAGAAGGTTGATTTACCATCTGTATCATCCCATGTAAGCAGGTTAAGCTCCACATCGCCTGTTAAAGGGCGTGTGGCATCCCATACCTGTCCGTTTACACGTGCAGCCAGCACCTTAGCGGCTAGCGAATTGCTTATGCTTTTGGCAACATCAAGGGCGGTGGTGCCATCGGGGTATTCTCTTACTTTCCCATCGGGGAATTTTACGTGAGCCATAATCTTCTGAAAAATAGGGATGCAAAAGTAATGAAAAAAGGCAGTAGTTAGGTGTAAGGGATAAGTGAGGCATTTCAGCAAACTAAAATCTCTTTTACTGAACCCGAGATATCGTTAACTATTGTCTATTTAATTAACTCGAATACGCCTTTTATTCATCAGCTTTTCAAACTGGTAGAATCCCTTTAATTCTTGTATTAGAAGCTTAGTTACTTTTATAACTTCCTGAAGACTTGCCTCTTCATTACAAATCTGTTTAACATCTTCGAAAACTAGGTGCTGCTCCTTTAATAAGGATTGCTCAACTCTTAGCCCAACCCAATTTCCATCCTTAACTTCTCTCTTTATAGACTTCATGTTTATAAATCTGTCGTGGAAAGATGTTATTGATGTAAAATGCTCCATAAGCAATAAGACGGCATATATTCTATTGAGCTCTTTTTTGCTTAAACTATTACCGTAAGCCAGCGTTTGTTCATATAATCTATTCGTATCCACCGCACCAATTATATTTTGTATCCTGTGAATTACAAAAAATAGATTTTGAAGATTAAATACTATTGTGAACGCTATCCGGTATTGCGCCACATTTTGATATTCTTTAAAATCCTTTTCAAATTCTAACAAATAGTCTAAAAGAAAAAGCTCTACTTTTTCAGGACTATCTTTTATCGAAGGTTTTGTGTATTCAATCCTATCATATGTCAGAGCATTGAACAGAATACCGAAATATTTCTTAAGGTATAAATTAAAGCTAATCTTTGATTTCCATGCTTCATATTTCTTCTGTGCAAATGGAATAACAATTGCAACTATCAGTGCTAATGCAGCAATCACGGTTAACCATTCATTCCAATCAATTGGTGTTCGCATATTTAAACAGTTTTACTTGCGCCTTTAATTTTGTACCCAACAATAATCTGAAATCCTGTATTATCCTCTTCTTCTTCAAGTATACCCATTTCTATACCTTTGGCAATAAATAATTTAGTAAAATCCTCTGCACCTATTCTTCTAATACAGGTCCATAGGAATATTTATAAGGTTAATATCGCCTGAATCTTTACTGCAGTCGGCGTTCATGTCTTTGTAGGTAAACCCTACAATACCATTAGCGGTAGGGCATCCGCACACATTACCAACACCGCACAACGGGTATGACAGTATGCTTATAACCATGGCACGCACATAATTGGGCAGGCAGTGGAAAGGGTTACTCCAGATACTGAAAGCCGTGGTGTCGGTTAAAGAAATGGGGAATACCGGGAAACATGAGATGTTATTATTTGTGCATGATAGTGCCTGGAGAAAAGCAGGAAGGGTGGGAAGTGTGTTTAGTTGATTGTAATCGCACGTAAGGTTATTGAGAGATACAGGTAAGGTTGGCAAACTTGTTAAACTATCGGAAGTACATGTTAAAGAGGTAAGCGAGGCAGGTAAAGCGGGAAGCCCTGCTGATAATGGGTTAGCAGAGCAATCTAGTAACTGAAGCGCTGAAGGTAATGCAGGCAACGATGGCAACTTATTCCCGGAACATTCCAATGTATTAAGCGAAGCAGATAAAGCTGGCAAAACAGGTAAATGGTTACTGCTGCAATCTAAATAAGTGAGACTGGCCGGCAACGCAGGTAGCACAGGCAGCTGGTTTAAGCCGCAATACAATGTTGCAAGGCTGGCCGGCAAAGCAGGCAGAGATGGCAACAGGTTGGCGGTACAATCTAAATAAACAAGCGAAGCGGGCAAAGCAGGCAAAGCAGGCAGGCTTGGTAAAAGGTTATACGAGCATGTTAAGGTGCCAAGTGAAGAAGGTAACGCAGGCAGTACAGGTAATTTATTGTCGGAGCAATCAAGGTAAGTAAGTGATGCCGGCAATGAAGGCAATACGGTTATCCCGTTATAATAGCACTTCAGCATTTGCAGCGATGCATCGAGTGTTGGTAAGGTAGTTAACAGGTTATTGCCGCAGATTAATGTAACAAGCGCAGCAGGCAAGGCAGGCAGGTTCTTTATCTGGTTGTCATAGCACGATAAATAAGTCAATGCTGCGGGTAATGTGGGCAAGGTATCAAGGGTATTCTGCTGGCAGGTTAAAGTGGTAAGCGATGCAGGTAAAGCCGGAAGGCTGTCCAGCTGGTTCACATCACAATCTAAGTTACTAAGCGCGGCGGGTAGTGCAGGCAGTTGTTTCAATCCGTCGTCAGAGCAATTTAAAATGGTAAGCGCTGCAGGTAGTGTTGGCAAACTATCGAGTGAGCTATTACCTGAACAGTCTATATAGTTGATACCTGAAAGCAAAGCAGGCAGCCCTCTTAAGTTATTGTTATTGCATGAAATATAAACCATTGCGGGCGGCAATGCTGGAAGGCTGTCGAGGATAGTGTTTCCGCAAATTAAGCTATCGAGGGTAGATGGCAACAATGGCAGGCTTGTCAACCTGTTGGTGTCGGGTTCGGGGTATACATTTGAACAATCGAGCGTAATCAGCGATTTAAAATACTGCACACCCGTTAAATCTGTAATGCCCTGGTTCTCGACAGCTATGCGCTTAAGCGACAATACAGCTGCATTGGTGGTATCCATCTGGCTGCCGCTCATAGCCGAAGGTACAACAGTATTTAAGTACGACACGAATTTGGCATCGGGTATATTTACATACTGCGCTGAAACAGTAGCAGCGAAAGCTAAGAGTCTTAGGGTAAATAAAAATTTGCGGACCTTGGTCGAGATGGTTTTCATAAACTTGTTTAAGTTAGTGTTGCATGTATAACTGAGAACTTTATTATTTATTGCAAAACTATTTCATCGCCTCCGAATAAAAAGGTGGCATTTAGCGTACAACATACATCAGTTATTGAATGGTGAGAATTAGGGGTTAAGGGTTGTGTTAAATCTTAGGCCTTCGACAAGCTCAGGCTGACCTTTGCTCACTCTGCGTGGCTGTCATGCTGAGCCTGTCGAAGCATCTCTGCGGCCTTTGTCCGAATGGATCCCTTTGGGACGTGAAGCCTTTATCAAATTGCTTTTCCCTATCTTTGCTTAAGCACTATGAAAAACAAAAAACATACCATACATACTCTTGCACTCTGCATAGTATTTTCGTTTGCTTTTATGCAACAAGCCAACAAGCAAAAAGTAGCGGTGATAGATGTCTATATTCAAACCTACACCCTAAACGGCAAAGCTGTGGCATCGTATAAAGATGGCCATGGCAACGACCGTGTATCGAACCGCGATTACAGGCTTGAAGTAAAAACCAAGGGCACCATTGGCGGCCCTGTGCATTACAGGTATTTCCTCGAGCATGTCAGCATGGTATCGCCCGAGGACAGTCTTTCAAAGTATAAAGTCGACCCCGATATTCCACCCGATTTTAAAGAAAGCTATGCCGAGATGATTGATTCAGCTAGTGTATCGCCCGATGTAATAAATGATTTGCCCAAGACGTTTACAGGAATGAAGAAGAATTAAGAATTAGGAACGGCGAAGCCCTCACGAGTTCCATTAATAATAGATGGTGCAACGAGTAATTAATAATTAGCAATTAGGAATCGGTGAAATAGCGTTGCGTTCTTTGCGGGTATTGTCATGCTGAGCCTGTCGAAGCATCTTTGCGCCCTCTGTCCAAATGGATCCCTTTGGGACGTGAAGCCTTTAACTAAGTAGTCTAACGATTATTGATTACTCATTTCGAAGCCGCAATTGGGTATCACAAAAAAAAACACTTAGTATATTTGTATAGTAGTTCATTAAACACGATAAAGCTATATTATCATGAGAAAAATAATTGTCTTGGAATTCATTACATTAGA
This sequence comes from Bacteroidota bacterium, assembly GCA_013285805.1. GTDB lineage: Bacteria > Bacteroidota > Bacteroidia > JABEUT01 > JABEUT01 > JABEUT01. The sequence continues at coordinate 47,437 of JABDGY010000006.1, forward strand.
TGGAGTAATGCAGGCACCCGGCGGGCCTAAGGAAGATACATCAGGCGGTTTCAAATATGGCGGCTGGAGCGCGCCGTTTAGTGACGAGGTTGGTGGTAAGGTTATGCAGAAACAAATGAAAGCTGCAGATCTTTTGTTGGGCAGAAAGACATTTGAGATTTTTGCCAACTACTGGCCCGAACATGCAGACTACTGGCCCGGTATTAATGATGTTACAAAATATGTCTTGTCTAAAACCGTGAAAAAATCAGGTTGGGAAAATTCCGTTTTTCTAAAAAACCTTGCTGATATTAAAAAACTCAGAAACTCTAAAGGTTCTGAAATTAAAGTATGGGGCAGCGGTGAATTGACCCAGTTACTGCTTAAGAATGACCTGGTTGACGAACTTTGGCTCAAGATTTACCCGGTAATTCTTGGTAAAGGCAAAAAGCTGTTTGACCACGGCGCTGTTCCGGCAGGATTAAAATTAATAGAAAGTACGGTTACACCAACCGGGGTGATTGTTGCCAATTACAGGCGGGCCGGAAAAGTGAAGACAGGTACTATGGGGGCTTAAGGCACTAATACATAATTACTAATTAGCTCAGCCTAGCTTCGCACGTAAACTTTAATGCCATCCATACTCCTGAACGAATAAGCCAGCGGCTTGCCGGAATATGATTTGCTTGGGCTATTAATAAAGAAACTAATGCTGTTAGGGTATTTCATGCCACCGCAGGCTGTAAGGCTACCGGGCGCTATTATAGCAATATGGTCGGCGCCGTTATCGCTTACCATCATGGCTACTACAGCTTTGTTGTTGTTAGCGGCATCCTGCGCCTGTTTTAAAATATCCTGGCTCGATGCATCGCCCAACAGTTTCCAATTGCTTGATTTTTTAATATAGTTGGCAACCGAGTTAACATCCAACATGCCGCCTGGTTTGTTGGCAGCATCGAAATCACTAATACCATAAATTGCCTTAAGGGCCTTGGCTACATAGCTTTTACATTCCGCACCGCTGCAGCTACTGAATTCGCTTACTAATTTATCGGCAGTGCCTTTCCAGTCAGCGCCGGGAGCAAATGAATAATTTGAAACAACTAAAAGAACACCGGTGAATATTGCTGCTATTTTTCTCATGAGAAGGTAATGGGTTTAGTTATGATGAGTAAAGGTATGAAATAACTATAAACTATGAACTTCGGCCTTCGACAAGCTCAGGCTGACCTGAGTGAACCTTAGTGTGCATTGTCATGCTGAGCCTGTCGAAGCATCTTAGTGTACTTAGTGGTAAAATATGTTCTCTTATGGTACCTCTCTCTTTTATGTAACTTCGCCCTTATTATGACGCACACATATTCAATAACCGGCATGACCTGCAACGGTTGCGCGGCAAAAGTCGAGCACCTGCTTTCGAAAGTTAAGGGTGTTACAGCAGTAAAAGTTGATTTAGAGAAGCAGTCGGCCGAAATTACTATGGGGCCTCATATAAATACAACCGATTTTGCAGCAGCTTTAAGCGGAACCAAATACACTATAACAGAGCAGAAACACGCCCCGGCAACAGCTAATACAACTGAAGAAACCTCCGTTTTTAAGACATACCTGCCCATTTTCCTTATTTTCTTCTATATAACAGCCACTACCCTGCTTATTCAGTTTGTAAATGGCAGTTTTAACCTTATGCAATGGATGAGCCATTTTATGGCAGGTTTCTTCCTGGTTTTCTCCTTCTTTAAGCTGCTCGATGTGCCTGCTTTTGCTATGAGCTACAGCAGTTACGACATTATTGCCAAGCGCTGGCAAGGCTATGGGTATATATACCCTTTTATAGAGCTTGTACTGGGTATTTCGTTCCTTATTCCGGCTTTAGGGAAATGGAGCAACCTGGCTACCTTGATAGTAATGGGTGTAAGCATTATAGGGGTATTGCAAAGCGTTTTAAGCAAGCGTAAAATACAATGTGCCTGCCTTGGTGCCGTATTTAACCTACCTATGAGTACCGTTACCATTATAGAAGACGGATTAATGATAGCGATGAGCGCTATAAGCCTGTTTCTAATTAAGAATTAAGAAATAAGAATTAAGAATTATGGACTAGGGCTTGTAGTCCACTGAAAATCAGGTTTTATTACTAATTCCTAATTTCTAATTCCTAATTTCCCTCCGTTTCCAATAAAAAGTTATTTTTGCACCCTTTAAAATGTATTAGAAACAATGGCTGACGAAAATAAAGACGTGCTTCTTGGTGTAGAAGAGAGATGGAGCAACATCCAGGACTACTTCCGCGCAAATCAAAAACGGGTTACCACAGTAGTTACCGTTATACTTATTGCTATAGCAGGATACGCCGGATTTAAGTTCTGGTATTTACCCGGCCAGGAAGAAGAAGCCGAATTGGCTATTTACCCTGCACAACGCATGTTTAGCATCGATTCTATCCGCCAGGCAACAGCAATGTTTGAACAGATTGCCGATGAATATGGCATGACCAAGGCCGGGCACACCGCTAACTACTACCTTGGCATTTGCTACTACAGGACACATAACTACGATAAAGCTATTGAGTGCCTTGAAAAATTTGATGCAGGCGATGTAATGGTTACCCCTATGGCGGCAGGCATTATGGGCGACGCAGAAATGCAATTGGGCCATAACGACCTTGCTCTTGAAGATTATTTGAAAGCAGTAAAAAGAAGCGCCAACGACCTTACCACGCCACTTTACATGAAGAAAGCAGCGATGGCTTGTGAACTTAAAGGCGATTATGCACAGGCCCTTAGCCTTTACCAGAGTATTAAAACGCAATACCATAACAGCCAAGAAGCCGGTGATATAGATAAATATATTGCCAGGGCACAGGCTAAGTCGGGTAGCAGCGCTCAATAATATAAACATAAACACTCTTGGCTTCACGAGCTAAAGCCTATAAGCCTGCCTCACGCAAATTTTCTGTAAGCAATAAACGGATTGGCATAGCTGTAGCCCAGTGGCATAACGACATTACTGAAAAGCTGCTTAAGGGCGCTATTGATGTACTACAAAAGGGTGGTATACAGCCTTCCGATATTATTATAATGCAGGCTCCCGGCAGTTTTGAGTTACCCCTTACGGCCCAGTGGCTGATAAAAGATTCTAAGGCTGATGCTGTTTTGTGCCTCGGCTGTATAATAAAGGGCGAAACCCCTCATTTCGATTATATTTCACAGGCCGTGGCAGGGGGTGTGATGAAAGTCGGTTTAGAATATAATATTCCCGTTATATTTGGCGTTTTAACAACTAACACCGTACAACAGGCCAGGGAACGCAGCGGAGGCAAGCATGGCAACAAAGGTGCCGATGCCGCGGTAGCAGCCCTAGAGATGTTAGAAGCGAAAAAGCATTGAGGAGGATACGATGCCAAAGGACATGACCGATTTTTCAACCATATTCGTTAAGCAGCAGAAACCTGCCAAAGGTATGCTGTTACTGGCAGAACCCTTTATGGATAGCCCTGAATTCAAACGCTCGGTAATATTACTTACCGAACATGGCGATAAAGGCACTATGGGATTTATCATTAACCGTAAGCTGAACATTACCCCTACTCAGGCTATTGAAGACTTTCCCGATTTTGAAGATGAGCTTTATTTTGGCGGCCCAGTAAGTTCCGACCAGCTATTTTACCTGCATACCAAACCCAAACTGCTTGAAGGCAGTATTGAAGTAATGCCCGGCGTTTATATGGGCGGCGATTATGATACCCTTAAGCACCTTATTGACGTTAAGAAAATTACATCGGAAGACATACGTTTTTTTGTGGGCTATTCGGGTTGGTCATCAGGGCAACTGAAAAAAGAGATAAAGGACAATTCATGGATTGTATTGCCTGCTACAGTCGATCATTTTAAAGCGAGAACCACTACCAACCTGTGGAAAGAGATATTGAAAGGGCTGGGCGGCAAATACTCTGTAGTAGCCGATTTCCCTGAGGACCCAACCTTAAACTGACCCCCATGAACTTCCTTGCACACCTATTCCTGGCAGGAGAAGACGAAGAACTTATTACCGGAAACTTTATAGCCGACTCGGTAAAGGGCAGCGACTTTAACAATTACCCTGAGCTTATTTCCAAAGGTATTTTAATGCACCGTTCTATTGATTTTTTTTCCGATACCCACCCCATTTACCTGCAGACTGTGCACCGCCTCGCTCCTACCTATCACAAATTCTCTGGGGTAATAACCGATATGTTTTACGACCATTTCCTGGCTATGTATTGGAAGAACTACTGCACCATCCCACTTGATGTCTTTTCGCAAAAAACGTACGACATACTTTGGGCGCATAACCTTGAAATGCCTGAAAAGAGCCGCATTATACTTACCTACATGAGCAAGTATAATTGGTTATTGTCGTATGCAAAAAAAGAAGGATTGGGCCGTGCATTAAAAGGGCTTTCTGAAAGAATGAAGTACTACTCCCCTATGGATGAAGCGCTAAATGAATTGGCTAAAGATTTTGAATTGTACAAAAACGATTTCGAAGCTTTCTTCCCCTTACTGCAAGAATATGCCGAGGGCCTCAGGGCTTAATCTTCAATAGGCACAGGCTTGTGGAATACCGTGGGGCGCTGCGTTATTTCATGGTAATTAATAACATCGCCCTCATTAGTGTAATAATGGCAAACCAACGACTTGCGGGTAGCTTCATCGCTACGTTTTTCCCCACCGTGTAAAAGGTTAGCGTGCCAGATAAGCAAATCGCCTTTTTTAGCGGCAAATATTTCTTTCTTTAGCCCTTTCTCACGAATTACTTCGCTTATTTTTTTCTCGTAGTTCTCATAAAAATTATCGCCTACGGTAAAAACGCCATTGTCGTTTTCAAAGTCTTCACCCATAACATAAGGCAGCTTGTTGCTTCCGGGGTAATAATGCAGCAGGCCGCAACCGGGAGTTAAATCTTCCAGTGCCACCCAAATAGCAAGGAGGTAGCCAAGCGGCTCAGTTGTCATGTGAATAGAATCAGAATGTGTATTCTGCTGACTACCATATTTAAAGTCGATGGTCTGGAATGGTACTACTCTTTTATTCAGAATAAAACTAAGCAGTGCAATTAGTTCGGGGTTATTAATCACTTTGCGCACCGCGTCGGAATTCCTGTAAAGGTTCATAACACGCGAGGCTGTATAATCATAACTCACCTCACCCGACTGAACTTTAGCATCGAAGTCCGCGTTGATTTTATCACACAAATCAGAAGGTACAAAGCCTTTCAGAATAATATATCCCTTCTCGTGCCAATTAAGCAACTGATTGCGCATTTCAGTGGAAAAGCCATTAAAGCGGCTATCCTTCTGCATAGTCTCCATGCCATTATCCCTGTCGAGCCAGGGCTTTTCCTTTGAGGGCTTACTTATTTTCTTATGTGAAATACTACCCACTACGCTGCTACTTACCCCATACTCCTCGTATAGCTTCTTATTTTTAGAAAGCCGCTTGAGATGCAGAATATTATACGAAACATGTAATGCACGCACTCTGTGTAATACACCCCAATATTTCTTTATAATATTCACTTTGAGGGAAAGAGTTATACCTATTTCACGCAAATTTACTCAAAATATAAGTCACCCCATAGTATTTAAAGTCACATAAAATCTTACTCATAATCTTTTGGAAGATTTCTGAAACCTGGCGGCGGTGGATTATTATTTAAGGGTGGTACTTTCAACAAATCATTAAGCTTAATAGCATAAAAGCCTTTATAATTAACAGGCCGGAAATCGCCTCTAAGTATATCCCCAATCGACCTGCCGGGGTAAGATTCAGAAAAGTAATAATAGTGCCCCGGTATCAATATTGACTTGCCTTTTACTTTAATATATTCGTTTTGTCCATCCTTATAAAAGGAAATGTCCTCACTTACCACCCCATTTTTCGCCATATCGTCAACCAATATTATCCACCTGCCATCGGGTTTAAATATGCTAGCATTAAATGGTATGTGCTTATAGGCGTTCTGAGTTGAGTTAGCCGCATACTCCTTTTCCCATGAGGGAACAGAGTCGGCAGTAGAGCAGAAATACATTTCCTGGTTTATGCCCTCATTATCGAGTATTACACGGGTACCGGCAATCCAGTCATCGGTGCAGGCGTCGCTAGTCAGGTAAATAATCTCAGGGCCGGGGTCTTTCTTTATAGCGTCAATCATTTTATAATAACCCTCCAGCGAAGCTGAGTATGATTGCGAATTGGCGTAAGTATTCTTAGCAAATAGCATCACAACTAACAGATAGAAAATGGCATTCAATCGATACCATTTCGTAGAAATGGCCCTTAACTTTGTTAAAGCAATTGCAGTTAGTATAAACGGGTAAATAAGCCATGGAATAAGGTAATGATGCTGACTATCGAGCTTTATACCTTTCAATAACACGAGCTGTAAAATAGCCCATAGGAATAACACAACCACAATTCTTAAAACAATGCTTCTACTTATGTTCCTGCTATCCTTAAACAGCAATACAATCGGTGCAGCCAACAACCCGGCCGACATTATAAATTGCCCTACATTATAAATAAATATTCCCAAAACGGTGTCGGTATACGCATAAGCATAAACCTTCTTTACATAAAGAACAGTGAACACCAAACCTGCCAACGGAATAATTACCGTTAGCATTGGCAGCCAGTATTCTTTAGCAAAAAGGCGAGGCTTAGGATTGAAGAAAAAATAATCGGTAAGTAGAATTACAGGAATACATACTATGTAGCTCTCTTTATCCAATGTAGCCAAAAGGAATAAAAAGGACGGTAGAATGTACCAACCTGTTTTTTGTTTTTTACGATAAAGCAACCATGTATACATCCCCGCAAGTAAAACGCACTCACCCGGATTTTGTGAAGGAGGGTCGAGCGTCCACCAGGCCTCGCTGTTACGGCCAAATACATATACTGCAAGAACAATGAAAGCTGAAAAATCATCTACCCCGAAACAGGAGAATATGCGGTAAAGGAAGAAGCAGGAAAGAAAAAGAATCAGTAAGTTATTAATGCGATAAAGGAAAACATTGTCGCCAAATAACTTGCATAGCATTGCATACCAACTCCAGCTTAATGGCCTGAAACGGCCGAAATATAGGTCGACTGCAAGGCTTCCCTTTAAATCGGGTACCTGCCCGTACATGGCTGCTTTATATGTATCCGAAACTTTTTCAGGGTGAAGCAAGCCTAATGCACGGTGGTCATCACCATAAGAAAAGGGCAAATGATACGCCCTATGTGTAGTAAAGAAAAACAATACCGTAAGCAACAACGGAATTAAAACATATAGGCTTTTAGGAGAGCGCCGCTGAGCTGATAGAATGTTATCCAATTACGTACAGGTTTGTTATGCAAACATAGAAACAATATTGCAAATGCATTCTATTTGTTATTGAGCTTAATGGCATAAAACCCTTCATAATTCACATGGCTAAAGTCGCCATGCAGTATATCACTTAAGGAAACATCGCGGTATGGCATGGAAAAATAATAATACTTACCCGGTATATCTATTACCGTGTCTTTCGCCTTCAGGTAGCTTTCATTCCCGCTTTTATACAAAGAAAAGCTATGATTTATCATCCCGTTCTTCGATAATGCATCACCCAGGATTAAAATCCATTTACCATCGGGCAAAAACATATCTGCATTAAACTGAATGTGCTTAAATGCATTCTGAGATGGGTTATGAGCATACCCATTCTCCCATTCGGGTATAGTATTGGTAATCGAACAAAAATCCATTTCGGCATTAATTCCCATATTATCTAAAATTACTCTTGTCCCCGACATCCACCCTTCAACACAAGCGCCTTCGGTAAGATAAATAATCTTCGGCCCCGGATTTTGCTTAATAGTATCAATCATTTTATAATATGCGTCAACAGATGCGGCATAGGATGATGAGTTTATATAAGTATTCTTAATAAACAACAACCCCACTGCGCCATACAGTACTATCATAACTCGGAAAAAATTAGGGAATGAATTTTTAAGTAATTTGAATGAAAGAGCTGTAATTATTAATGGATAAATAAGCCACGGGATAAGGTAATGATGGCCTATATCTAACTTGATTCCCCTCAGTAGAATCAATTGTAATACTCCCCATAAAATAAACACTATAAATACGTGGGTTAATTTCTTTGGTTCTACCAATTTTCGCCCGGCCAGCCATACCATTATAGGCCCAACCAAGAAAACCGCTCCCCACAAAAACTGGAAAACATTGTAAGCCAGTATATACGTTTTAGAATCGGGATAATCGTATGAATAGACTTTACCCACAGTTAAAATGGTAATAATCAACCCAACTATAGGGATTAAGAAGGCAAGTGCAGAAAACCAATATTCTTTGGAGAATAAACGAGGCTTAGGGTTGTAGAAATAATAGTCGGTAAGTAATAGAACAGGTATACATAGAATAAAGCACTCTTTATCCATTGCCGAAAGGAAGAACAACAAGGCAGGCAATAAGAAGTAACCCGTTTTATTACTTTGTCTGTATTTCAGCCAAACATATATCCCAGCCAATAGAAAGCACTCACCAATATTCTGCGAGGGAGGTAAAAGAGTCCAGAATATTTCATTGTTACGGCCAAATACATAAATAGCCATTACCAGGAATGAAGACAGGATATCGACCTCAAAGAATAGTAGAATGCTTAAAAGGAAGAAACAGGACAAAAAGAGGACAATAAGGTTATTGAAACGATAGAGAGTGGCGTTATCACCATATAAGATAGAAAGTAGCTTATACCATGTCCAGCAAACAGGCCTAAAGCGCCCCATGTGCCAGTCAATAGCGAGACTGCCTAGCCACCCCGTATTTTGCCCATACATGGCAGTTTTATAAGCCAACGACGACTTTTCGGGGTGAGCCATGGCAAGGGCGCGTTGGTCATCATCATCAGAAAAAGGAAGGTGATAAACCCTATTGGTGGAAACGTAGAAAAATGCCACTAACACCAGGGGAATAAGTATTCGGATACCTATATTTTTACTGCTTTGCATAACCCCGTCAAAGATACCAAAGTTAAAAGGAAGTAAAATCTGTCAACCTCGTATTGACTACAAAATGTTATCTTTGGGCTTTGATGAATTTTCTCTTCCCATCATTCCTTTACGCACTCTCAGCTATAAGTATTCCCATACTGATTCATCTTTTTAATTTCCGCAGGTATAAAAAGCTCTATTTCTCTAATGTGCGCTTTTTACAGGAAGTGGTGCAGGAGTCGCGCTCACGTTCAAGGCTTAAGCACTGGCTGGTACTACTCTGCCGAATACTGGCTGTAGCTTTCCTGGTATTTGCTTTTGCCCAGCCATACATACCCAATAAACAGGGTGCAACGACGGCAGGCACTAAATCTGTAAGTATATTTATAGACAATTCCTTTAGCATGAACGCAGTGAACCAGAATGGCACACTGCTGGAAGATGCCAAGAGCAAAGCTTCACAGATAGCCCAATCGCTCAATGCGGCCGATAAGGTTCAGCTAATATCACAGGATTTTGACGAGGCACAAGAACGCTGGCTGAATAAAGATGAATTCCTTGAAGAACTAAAAGGACTTAAAACTTCGCCTTTCTCCCGCCTGCTGCCTGAAGTGTTGCAGCGCCAGCAGGAAAACCTTGAACATAGCGGAACGCCGGTAAAAGAGGCCTTTGTAATATCTGACTTCCAGAAATCGGTATCGGATGTTGCTAACTTTCACGCCAATACTGATATATCAACTGATTTCATACCTGAAGTAGCTGAAACCAAAAACAACGTTTCTATAGATAGCTGTTGGTTTACTTCACCCGTTCATATTCCCGGCAAAGCAGAAGAACTTATGGTAAAACTTACCAACTATTCTACCATTGCTGTAAATAACGGCCCTATAAAACTGGTATTAAACGGGGAAGAAAAAGCTTTATCGAGTTTTAATATTGAACCTATGGGTTCTACAACTATAACTATGTCATTCATACCGGGTAAAGAAAAAATTGAGCAGGGAGAACTAAAAATCAATGACTATCCTATAACATTCGATGATGAGCTTTACTTCTCCATCAGGCTTTCAGCCAGCATACCCGTGCTCTGGTTGCATGCTGAAAATGATAAAGCAAATCCATACCTGCATTCGCTCTTCGGTAAAGACTCCCTGTTCACTTTCAGC
>JABDGY010000007.1 GCA_013285805.1 Bacteroidota bacterium
TGGTACCTATATCATAATGTTCCTCTTTTTGCCTGTTCAGCTTCAATAGATTCGAACAAGGCTTGAAAGTTTCCTTTGCCAAATGACTTTGCGCCAACCCTTTGAATTATTTCAAAGAATAAGGTCGGCCGGTCTTCCACGGGCTTTGTAAATATTTGCAATAAATATCCTTCCTCATCTCGGTCAACCATTATACCAAGTTGTTTTAACACCTCAAGATTCTCCTTTATCTTACCAACCCGCTCAGATACAGTGTCATAATAGTTACCTGGCACATGCAGGAATTCAATTCCTCTTTTCCTCATTTCTCCAACCGTGTGTATTATGTCATCGGCGGCAACAGCAATGTGCTGGCAACCAGCCCCTTCATAAAACTCAAGATATTCTTCTATCTGAGATTTCTTTTTACCGGCCGCAGGTTCATTGATCGGGAATTTAATTCTTCCATTGCCATTCGTCATTACTTTACTCATAAGCGCAGTATATTCAGTTGAAATATCCTTATCATCGAAAGTGATGAGATTAGTGAACCCAAGCACATTTTCGTAAAACCTAGCCCATTTACCCATAGTACCCAATTCTACGTTACCAACACAATGGTCAACATACTTTAAGCCTATATCGGTCGGTTTATAGTCAGAATCCCACTTCACAAATCCCGGTAAAAAATGGCCCTTATAATTCTTTCTTTCTACAAATACATGTAGCGTATCGCTATAGGTATGAATACCCGCACGCCTTACTTCACCAAAAGCATCTTTTTCAACAACAGGAGTAAAGGCTGAAGTAGCTCCTCTTTTCCTTGCCTCAACATAAGCTGCTTCAGCATCATCAACCCAAAATGCTATCACCTTCACACCATCTCCATGTTTCCTTACATGTTCTGCTATCAAAGAACCTGAATGCAATGAAGCGGTAAGCATCAGTGTTATCTTTCCCTGATTAATTACATAAGAGGTACGATCTCTCAAGCCTGTTTCAAGCCCTGCATAGGCAAGCGACTGGAAGCCAAGCGCAGTTTTATAAAAATGTGCCGCCTGTTTAGCATTGCCAACATAAAACTCTATATAATCAGTACCGTTAATAGTAAGAAAATCTGCACTTACTTTCTCTTTTGCTTTGGTGATTTGTTCTGCCTCCATATTATTTATGAATGTATTGTTGATAGATGATAAATGCAACACTGGTTAAGGCTGCGGCCCATAATAGCCTCTCAAATAACCTTAGGGCTACAGGTTTTTTATCTCGTGCCATATTATGAAGGTATTAATGTTTTACCTGCCCACGACATATAGTAATCATTTACCTCTGTCTTCAGCGCATCTTCCGTTATCATCATTGGCCTGAAAGGGTCTATCATCACCGCAAGTTCATTGGTTTCCTTTTTGCCAATACTTCTTTCAATAGCACCAGGATGCGGGCCATGGGGGATACCACCCGGATGAAGAGTAATTTGCCCTTTCTTAATATTGTTCCGGCTCATAAAATCTCCGTCAACGTAATATAATATCTCATCAGAGTCAATATTGCTGTGATGGTATGGTGCAGGAATAGCCTGCGGGTGGTAATCATATAAACGGGGTACAAATGAGCAGACCACGAAATTATTTCCTTCAAAGGTCTGGTGAATAGGTGGTGGCATATGTACCCGGCCTGTAATGGGTTCAAAATTGTGAATTGAAAAGGCAAACGGGTAATGGTAACCATCCCAGCCAACAACATCAAACGGATGAGTGCCGTAAATGTACCTATACAACATACCCTGTTTCTTAATCTGTACCAGGAACTCGCCAGTCTCGTCATGTGTTTCTAATCCTTCCGGTATTTTAAAATCACGTTCGCAGAAAGGTGAGTGTTCCAGCAACTGGCCATATTCATTCCTGTAACGTTTAGGTGTAGCAATTGGGCTAAATGATTCAACAATCAATAACCTGTTCTTTTCCGTTTCAAATTCAACCTGATAAATAGTACCCCGGGGAATAACTACATAATCGCCATATTCAAAAGCAATATCGCCATACATAGTTTTAATGCTACCATTGCCTTCGTGAATAAAGATCATTTCATCTGCGTCGGCATTCTTATAAAAATACTCGGTAGATTTCCTTGGAGCAGCAACACCAATCGTCAAATCACTGTTTATAAGTAAGGTTTTTCTACTATCAAGATAATCATTCTCAGGAGGAGTATTAAATGTAACATAACTGCGGGGCTTAAGGTTTTTCTTCACAGCTATTTTAGGTTCAACGGATATTCCTTCTTCAATATGAGTAATTATAGTAGGCGGGTATAAATGATATACCAATGAAGCACTTCCGGAGAATCCTTGTGTACCTACAAGCTCTTCCTGGTAAAGTGTCCCATCTTTTTTTCTGAATATCGTGTGGCGTTTTTGAGGAATTATTCCCTCCCTGTGATAGTATGGCATTTTTCGTTGCGTTTAGTTATACCTTTTGGGCTACTACTGTAACACAACAAAATTATATGCGACATATGCTTTAAACAATGACCTTAGTCACAGTTTAAAAATGAAGTTTCTAAGGAAAACATATAATATAAAGGAGATAGGAACATTATTAGTCGGAAACATTTGCCGAATGCAAAAGTTGTTGCTGGCTTACTATTTTAATCTTCTTTCCATTTAACTCAATGCTTTTCTCTTTACTTAGCTCTGTAAGCAAACGCGTAGCTGTTTCACGAGCTGTACCAACTATGCTTGCTAATTCTTCACGCGTTATTGATATATCAATGGTACATCCATCGTCTTCGTATCCGTAACTTTCTTTCAGTAGCAATATACTCTGGGCCAATCGTTCTTTAACGGATTTCTGAGCCAGGTCCGTAATTGTTTGTTCCGCTGTTTTAAGCTCTTCAGAAAAAAGGTGTATCACTTTAAACGCCAGACGCGCATTTTTCTCCACCAAATCAAGAAATGCCTTTGCAGGTATGAAGCAAAGTGTAGAGGTTTCTAGTGCAGTAGCAGATGCAGAGTACCTGTCGCCACTAAGGATAGCCCTGTATCCCATAATATCACCATTTTTAGCCAGGTGTATAATCTGGTCTTTGCCATCGGGGCCGGTTTTGGTAACCTTTATTTTACCATTATTCACACAATACAGGCCATGCGGGTATGTATCTTCCTCAAAAATAATCTGACCCTTTTTGTAAGTAACACAGCTCTTATGCAAATCCATTTCACGGGTCTCATCAAGATTCATATCGCTGAAAATTGATTTTAACCTTACACTACAATGGTAACATTCTATTTTGGTTGTTGCAGGCATGGGAAGATTTATTTATCAAATTTAGTATTACTTATCCGTTATAATTCAATTGCAGCGCTATTTTTAAGAGTGTGAGAAAAGTCACATGTTTTAAACCGGGCATGCTTTTTATTTGCAGTAACTTATATTCAATTAATCATGAGCGAAGTTCACGAAGGTCAGAATCTTAACTATTACATAATGATGTACGTAGTTATTTTCAGTTGTATCGGAGTTGTTGCTGCAGTTGCAGAAGCCTTTTTTATAAAATAACTCTAACACATTTATTTTTTCTTCAATAGACTTGCAGGTATCGGCCTACAGCCACAGTTCTTTGCGTGCTCCAAATGCCATTTCAATCTTTGTTCCTTAGTAGGATTCTTTGGCATTTTGTGCTTTTCATGCCATTCCTTGTTCATCTTCTTTCTTATTCTTTTTAACTTTTGAATAGAACCAATAAGAAATTCCGCCCCCGCCTAATATTGGTATCAAGGCGAGTATGGCCGTTGTTTCTTCATAGGCGGTCTGTGTCTTTTTTGTGGCGCCTGCCTGGCACATCGGACATGCCTTGACAAATGCCGGTAGCACAAACAATGCAATCAAAGCAGTATATACTCTTACACTTCTCATAATTAACTGAATTTAGCAATTACCAATACTATCAACACAAAAGGTAGATACACAAAAGAGCCAAACATTAATCCTAAAGCCGATTTGCTTGTTCTGCTTTTATATAATTTATACGCAAATATTACCATACCCACGCCAGCTAAACCAAGTAACCAGCCAACCGATACACCTGCTGAATAGTACATATTGAAAACCAAGCCCGCAGGAATAATTAAGAATGTAGATAGCAATATAATTATGGCGGATGCTTTATTACGGCCTCCTGAAGTCGGCATCATTTTTATGCCTGCTTTGTTATATTCTTCATCAAGCAACCATGCAATTGACCATGTGTGCGGGAATTGCCAGATGAATTGAACCGTGAATAATAACCATGCTTCATTAGATAATCTACCAGTTGCCGCCACACAACCAATTACTACAGGCAATGAACCGGCAATGGCACCGGGTATAATAGTAAGGCGTGTAATTTTCTTTAGTGGAGTGTATATGCCGGCATAAATAATTATTGCAATTAAACCGAGTATAGCACAAAGGCTGTTTACCTGGTAAAGGAGAAATAATCCCACCACGCCTAGAACAGCAGCCACTAAAAGTGCTTCGCCAACCTGCATCCTTCCCGAAGGAAGGGGTCTATTAAGTGTGCGTTTCATCAATTTATCAGAATCTCTTTCAATAACCTGGTTCAGTGTATTGGCCGCACCGGTTATCATAAAACCGCCAATAGAGATGAGCCAAATAATTGATGGTTCTATATGCCTGTTACTTGCCCACAGGTAAGCCATAGCAGCTGAAAATACCACCAGTGACGAGAGCCTTATTTTTATAAGTTGGGTATAATCAGCAAGTTTTGACTGCAACGCTTTTACGGGCGAATTGATTGCGGTTATTGTTTCCATATTAGTTTAAATAAACAAGTATGTAAAGAATTGGCCATATAGCCACCACAAAATACCAGTACATGCTGCAAGCTATAATCCTGCTCTTTAAAACTCCGAAAGGCAAAGGCTTACGAAAGGATGAAAAGAGGTAAAGCAATATTGTGAGCCCTACTAATACATGCGCCCCATGCAACCCTATAAGCGTGTAGAAAAAAGCGCCATAGAGGCTGGAATGCGTGGTGAGCCCATAGCCGACCAGTTTTACCCATTCCGTTCCCTGAACAGCAAGGAACGTTGCTCCCAACAAAAGGGCTGCCGTTAACAATCCTTTCGACCTGATTTTAATATAGGCCGCACTCTTCACCCGCCTCCCAAACATATACAAGGCGAAAGCGCTGGATAAAAGTACTAACGTATTCACAGCAGTTACCTCTATGGGTAAGCGTGGCTGCCCTGCAGGTGGCCAAACCATAACCCCGGCACGGTTAACTATATATGCGCTTATAAGGCCTGCGAAAAACATGGCCTCAGTGGCAAGCACAAACACCATACCAATTATACCATCGCTGGTTATTTTCTTTTCTTGTATAGGCGCGGTCATTACAGCTTCCATTTTTAAGTTGAATTAATGAGGTTTTGTTACATCAAGCGGAACAGCAGTGATGTCCGGATATACACCAAAGAAAAACGCGAATAATATCAGCAATACTGAAGCTATTACTATAAATACCAGCAACGGTTCATACTTCAGGTGCATAAAATTGCGCATCACTAAAGCCGTTTTCCATATGGCTGTACCAAATATGAGTATAATTGCCAAACCAGGTGATACCAGGTAGCCCACAAGCAAACTTACAGACAATAATGCTAGCAAGGTTAATAATATTCTTGTATAATGCGGGTGTCCATGATAGTCATGTTCTGCATCTGGGAAAATGGCGTTGTCGTTGTTATGTGTGACAGTTTCCATAGTGTTTAATTTTAAAGGTTATTTAGCTATATAAAGAAGAGGAAATAAGAATATCCAGATAAGGTCGACCATATGCCAATACATACCTGCTAATTCAACGCGGTGAAGGTTTTTACCTTTTCGTACCTGCATCATAATAATGAACATTACAATTATTCCGACAAGTACGTGTGTTCCGTGAAGGCCAGTCATTATATAATAGAAAGACCAGAATAATGAATTCACATGGTCTCCCGCTTGTTGCAGATGTGGGCTGGTAAATGTGAAACCTTCACTGATTTCATGGTAATATTCTATTGATTTATCGACCAGAAATATTAAACCACCTGCAATTGTGCATGTCATCCATGTCAGTACTTTCGGAATGTCCCTATGTTGTGCGGCTTCGTGTGCCCTGACTATAGTGTAGCTACTGCAAAGCAGAACCACCGTATTAATAGCGCCTATTAGTGTAGATGTATGTGCAGCCATTTCACTCCACTGCGGGTAACGAAGACGATACTGCAAGTAGGTGGCAATTAACCCCCCGAATATTACTAATTCACCTGCAATAAGGACCCACATGCCAAGGCGGCCTTCGGGAACCTTATTTATGGGTAGCGAAAGATGTTGCTGTTTTGTGCTCATAGTTGTTTTGTGTTACATTGTTAGTGTCATTTTTGCCTTGAACATTTTGTGGGAGAAAATCTGCGCCTTCACCGGGAAGGCTATATTCATAAGGGCCGTGATAAACCACCGGGTAAGTTTGGAAATTGCCATGCGGAGGAGGAGAATCTGCAACCCATTCGAGTGTGTTTGATTCCCACGGATTCTTAACTCCCTTCTTGGCTTTGGCCAAACTGGTGAATAAATTATACAGGAATATGAATTGTGAGAGTATGAGAATTATAGCGCTTATTGTCGCGATTTTCTCGAAAGTAATATAAGGCTCTCTCATTATCAGGCTGAAGTCCGAATAATCATTTATCCTCCTGTGCTGACCGGCAAGGCCATTGAAGAAAAGTACGAACCATGTAACGTTGAATGCAAAGAATGTGAGCCAAAAGTGCAGTTTACCTAATCCCGCGTTAAGCGATTTACCTGTAAACTTCGGAAACCAGTAATAGATAGCCGCGAAAAAACCAAAGAATATATCGGGGAATAATGTGTAGTGGAAATGAGCAACTACAAAATAGGTATCATGTGCATAAATATCGAAAGTATTTGAGCCCAGGAACAGACCAGTCAATCCACCTATAAGGAAGAGGCCGATGAAGCCCAACACCCACATCATAGGCACACTGAATTTAATTGAACCCTTCCACAATGTTGCCATAAACGAAAGAAATATGCCGGCAAAGGGAATTGATATAAGAATGGTGCCTATACTAAAGAAAGTTGCCATGCGCGGGTCGATACCTGCTACAAACTGGTGATGGGCCCATACAAGAACCGAAAGTACTGCCGATACCAGTGCCATGTATATAATTGGTTTATACCCAAATAATGGCTTGCGTGCGAATACCGGCAATATTTCAGCCAGTACCCCTAACGCAGGCAAAAGCAATACATATACCTCAGGGTGGCCAAAGAACCAAAACAAGTGTTCCCATAACATTGGGTCGCCGCCACGTGCGGGGTCATAGAAGCCTGTGCCAAGTATATTATCAAAAAGCAACATGAAAGCGCCTGCGACAAGCGGGCCTACTGAAAACATAAATATTACTGATGCAATATTAATGAACCATACTACTATCGGTACTCTGAAAGCTGTCATACCTTTAGTGCGCTTATTAATAGTTGTAACAACGAAGTTGATACCCCCCATTAACATGGCTACGAGCTCTAAGGCTACTGCAAGTATCATCAGGCTTACTCCTGAAAAAAGCGCTGTAAAGAAATGAGGATTGTGGTTAACATATCCCCCTGCAGAGAAAGGAGGGTACATTGTCCATCCACCGCCAAATGCACCACCAGGAACGAAGAATGATGCAAGTAAAACCACTGCGCTCAGAAAAAATATCCAGAACGATAACATATTTACAGTTGGAAAAGCCATATCATCGGTACCTATCATTAGCGGAATAAGCAGGTTGCCTAAAGCTGACAATAGCACAGGCATACCTACCCAGAACACCATAATCATGCCATGGCAAGTTACAAATGCATTATATTGAGTTGCGCTCAGGTGGCCGAAAAGAGGGATTGATGCATTAGGATAAGCCAGGTTATACCTGAAAACATAGGCCAGGAATCCTCCAACCCCCGCCATAATTATGCCCATAATAGCATACTGCATTCCAATTACTTTATGGTCGGTGGAGAAGATATACTTACTCCAGAAGCTTTGTTTGTGTAATGTAGCGTCCATATCTGATTCTTGTTTTAAGTGTTATTTCATTGCTGTTTTACGCCCGTTTGCTGTATATAACGAGTCTATGTAATGCTTGTATTTATCTTCCGATTCAACCATTACAAAATTCCTCATCTTAGAGTGAAGCACGCCACATATTTGGGTGCATGATATATCGTACTTACCCTCCTTAGTAAGGTTAAACCAGCGCACAACAGTACGGCCAGGTAATACATCTTGCTTAAACCTTGCATTAGCCAGGAAAAAACTATGTATTACATCCTGAGAGCGTAATTCAAATACTACATTTTTATTAATAGGTACATGAAGTGAACTATTCATATCATCTACAATTACATCATCCGCTGTATTTAATATACCATCGGGTCCCGGGTAAACAAATATCCAGTTCCATTGCCTGGCTATAATACCTACCTTAACGTCTGCCTTTGCGGGCACTGATTCAATCTGTCCCCATGCATCATGTTCGCAGTAAAGAATCACAAAATCGCTTCCTAATAGCAAAACAAGCGCTACTACAACCCATTTAAAATGTTTTCGCTTTTCTCCTGTTATGTATTCCGCCTTGGGCGCTGCCTTTCGGTTATACTTAATTAATGGATAAAGTAAAACGAATAAACTAATTACAAATGCTATGGCTACAAAAGCAAATATTAACCAGAAAAGGTTATCTATTTCTTGCCCATACGTGCTGACATTCTCCGGAAATATGTTCATAGGTTTATTTTTTATGAATGCAAAATAACTGCGGTTGAATGGTGAGTAGCATGATTAAAGTCACATTCTTATATGATTATTTACACCCGGCGTGGGATGCATAGAATAGCGCTGCTTTCCCAATTCATCTTGTATCTTAACAGCTAAAACCACTTTGTGTTTTCAGCATTTACGGGGCAAGAGAAGTTATATGATGTGAATCATGTCAATTTATGCGGCATATCATATAAGATAGCCTTATATGCTTGTTTCTTTGCTTCAGAATCTTAATCAATAATATTTTAAAACCTTAAGTCATGTCAACATTTAATATCAAAAAAATTCTCGTTCCGATAGATTTTTCGGAAGCGGGAGAAAAAGCTATAATTCAGGCAATTTATATGGCCAAACAGAACAATGCAAGTATAACATTGGTGCATATTGTAGAAAGTATGATGGAATCGTATGACTACAGTTCACTCGGGTTATCAAAAACGTTTAAGTTAGAGTTTGAAACCATATTGCACAATTCACTGAAAGAGAAAATGGAAGAATTAAAAGGCAAAATCAATAAACAGGGTATTGAGGATGTTGATTATTTTATTGAAGGGGGAAAAGTATATAAGAAGGTGTTGGAATTAGCTAATTCAACAAAAGCGGATATTATTATAATGGGAACACACGGTGTATCAGGATTTAAAGAATTTATTATGGGAAGTAACACCTTTAGGGTGGTTGGAGGAGCAAAATGCCCCGTTCTTTCTATTCAACAGAAATCAATGAAGGACGGCTTTTCAGATATTCTTTTACCTTTCAGGGATAAGCCTCATTCAAGGGAAAGCGTAGATTATGCAATAAGTATTGCAAAAATGTACGATGCTACCATACATATATTGGGGATAAATACCGACCCGGATATAGAAGCGTTGAAAAAAATTCAGTATGAAGCAAAACAAATAGAGGTTATTTTAGACAAGAAAGGTGTAAAATACACTACAGATATATTGACTGGTCATTATGTATCGAGCCTTATACTTAGCTTTGCTGAGAATAAAAAAGCTGACATGATTGTAATGATGGCGGACCTTGATAAAATGGCTATTACAGAGTATATTGTGGGGCCGGTTGCACAACAACTAGTAAATCACTCTAAAATTCCTGTACTTAGCATTATTCCTGCATTTAATCCGTCAACATCAAACCTTCAACTTATAGGAGACCCTACTTTCTGATCGAATAAATTAAACAGGTTAACATTAAAAAAACAAAACATTATGGAAATTATAATTGAATCTCCTCATTTCACAGTTAATTCTCTGTTAGAGGCATACATAAACAAGAGAGTAGAAAGATTGTCTCATCTCAATGACCAGTTATTGCGCGGTGACGTTCTTCTTAAACTTGATAAATCAGACACGGACGATAATAAAATATGTGAAATAAAAATTCATGCGCCTCGTAAGAACTTCTTCGCAATAAGCAAATGCTCAACATTTGAAGACGCTGTAGCAGATACAATCCATTCGCTTGAGAAGCAAATGAGAAAACAGAAAACCAAATTCAGCAAGACTAAAGAAAAGCTGGAAATGCCTGATATTGCTGAAGAAGAATCGGAATAAGCACAATTGCTCAAATGGATTACAAGGTATCGATTCAATTTTTAGGCGCTGCCGGAACGGTAACGGGGTCGAAGCATCTGCTAAAAACCCCTGAGAAGAATATTCTTATAGATTGCGGGCTCTTCCAGGGGATAAAAGCTCTTCGGAGACGTAACTGGGATGCCCTGCCATTTCCGGCTGATAAGATAGACCTTATTATTATTACCCATGCGCACCTAGATCATACCGGATATTTGCCTCTTATTGTAAAAGCCGGCTATAAGGGTAAAATACTTATGACTCACCCTACAAAAGATTTAACTGAGGTTATTCTTCGCGATAGCGCTAAAATACAGGAAGAAGACGCAGAAAAAGCAAACAAGCATGGTTATACAAAACACAAACCTGCCCTTCCGCTTTATACATTGGCTGAAGCTGAGAAGTGTTTCAGCCAATTTGTATCATACAATGATGATGAATGGGTAAAAGTTTCTGATGATATATGCTTTCGGTTCATAAAGAATGGCCATATACTTGGTTCGGCCTTTGTAGAAATACAGTGTTTCGGAAAAAGAATTATCTTTTCAGGTGATATTGGCCGGCAGCAGTCGGAGATATTAGATGCACCTTCTGTAATTAAAGAAACTGATTTCCTTATTATGGAAAGCACCTATGGAGACAGGCTCCACCCTGCAGTTCCTTCAAGTCTTCAACTTGCCGATATAATTAATTCCACCATTCGTAAAAAGGGAAATATAATTATACCCAGTTTTGCGGTAGGCCGTGCACAGGAATTAATGCACATTATAACCCGGCTGAAGAAAGAAAAAAGCATTCCTGACATACCTGTTTACATGGACAGCCCAATGGGCGCCGATGTGTTGGCTATTATGGATAAATACCCGCAATGGCATAAACTCCCGGAAAGAGAGTATGTAGCTATGTGTAAGGATATAACAACAATACGCGATTATCATGAAACCGAAAAGGTAATACAGAAAAAAGGAAGTAAGTTAATTATAGCGGCTAGCGGAATGCTTACCGGCGGACGGGTATTGGAATACATAAAGAACTACATTGGCCAAAAGAAAAATACTGTTTTACTGGTGGGTTACCAGGCCGAAGGAACACGCGGAAGGGCGCTAAAAGAAGGTACGCATGAAATAAAGATACATGGGAAGTATTACCAGGTAAGTGCGAGAGTAGCAGTTATAGGTTCTCTTTCAGGCCACGCCGATCAGGGAGAAATGATAGGCTGGCTTGGTAATTTTGAAAAGAAGCCGGCAAAAATATTCCTTGTACACGGAGAGCCTATGTCGCAAGAAGCTTTCAGAGTTAAGATAGAACATGAATTCAATATTCCTGTGGAAATTCCTTCACAGGAGCAGGAATTGGATATGTTCTCCCTTGAAGATGTGAAGAAGCCTTCTTCGTCGGTTGAAACATCAACTACTAAACAGTAATCTTAAACAGGTCAAACGCCTCTTTGGCAATACTTTCCCGATGATCGGGGTGGGCCACATTTATAAGTTCCTTTATCCTCTGTTTAATACTTTTACCATACAAATCGGCAATACCATATTCAGTAACTATATAGTGAACATGTGCCCTTGTAGTAACCACTCCTGAACCCTGTTTCAGTTCCGATACAATTTTCGATTCTCCCTTCTTTGTTGTTGATGGCATGGCAATAATAGGTTTTCCGCCCTCTGAGAGAGATACCCCTCTTATAAAATCCATTTGCCCTCCAACACCTGAATACAGGTGACTCCCAATAGAATCGGCACATACCTGGCCTGTTATATCCACCTCGATTGCGCTATTTATAGCAACAGCTTTAGGGTTTTGCTTTATTATGTGGGTATCGTTTACATATGCGGAATCATGCAGTTCGAACATCGGGTTATTATCAATATAGTCGTATAGTTTGCGGGTACCCAACGCAAAAGCGCTTATTACCTTCCCTGGATTTGTTTTTTTCATTTCTCCAGTTACTACTCCTCGTTCTATCAAGTCAATTATACCATCAGAGAACATTTCCGTATGTACGCCCAAATGTTTACGGTCATATAGTTTGCCCAATACTGCATCGGGAATTCTTCCAATCCCCATCTGCAAAGTCGCACCATCTTCTATCAAACTTGCTACATTATCCGCTATTTTTAAATCAATTTCATCTGCCCCGCTCATTGCTGATTCAGGCAAAGGGTCATTAACTTCAACCATGCTACTGAAACGCGAAGAATGAATTATTGCTCCGCCAAAGGTCCTTGGCATATTAGGATTCACCTGTGCTATGATGTATTTAGCATTTTCCATGGCTGCAATAGCAGCATCGACCGATACACCCAAGCTGCAAAAGCCATGTTCATCCGGAGGTGATACCTGTAACAAAGCAACGTCAATTTTAATGATTCCCCTTCTGAACAAGGCTGGTACTTCGCTCATAAATACAGGGATATAATCAGCAATACCCTTATTAACCGATTCCCTCATATTTGCTGCAATAAAAAAACAATGCACATTAAAGTGTGTCTTCATCTCCTCAGTAGCATAAGGGACCTTTCCTTCTGTGTGAAGGTGATAGACAGATACATTGGTCAGCTTCTTGCCTGTTTCGGTCATAGCATTAATTAGTTGCTGTGGTGCGGCGGCGGCTGTTTGTATAAACACATTATACCCTGACTGCAGGACTGATAATGCCTCTTGAGCAGACTTATATATTGCTGTTTTCATGTTGCAAATTTTGCTAAAACCATTCCCCGTATGTATGATACAAATCACCTTCAATACTGAGTGATATCATCCATAATCCTTGCCTGTTACTGTTCTTTTGCATTGTCAAACGCGAAATAAAATGTTAAACATTAAGCATATATTAACTCTGAGTACTTTAACAGCTGCCACACTAACGGCAATTGCTCAAAATACGGGATGGACACTTAAGGCTTGCATCGATACAGGTATTCAACGAAACATAAGCCTGAAACAGGGCCAGGTTACCAATGCTATTGATGCAATAAACCTTGAGCAATCAAAGGCAAATCTTTACCCTGCGGTAAATATTACCGATGCACCTGGCTTCAGCTTTGGTAAAACTCAAAACTCCACCGGAGAATACGTAGCTGAAAACACCTCTTCAAATTCCTTTGCCCTTACCGCCAACGTGACCCTTTATAACGGGCTCAGTTACCAGAACGCCATTCATGAAAATGACTACAATTACCAGGCAGGTGTGCAGAGTGTGGAAATAACAAAGAACAATATATCGCTGAACATTTTAACAGCTTATATGCAGGTTTTAGCTAATTACGAAGGTGTCGATATAGCCGAATCGCAGATGCAGGCTACACAGGCGCAAATAGAGCAAACAAAAATTTATGTGCAGGCCGGGAAATACCCTGAACTCAATTTGTTGCAGATTCAATCGCAGCTGGCAAGTGATAAACTTGCAAAAGTGAATGCTGAGAATCAACTCAAACTTGCGAAAGTTAACCTTATGCAATTAATGAACCTGCCCATAGATTATTCTTTTGAAACTGAACGCCCTGCCAGTATAGATTCCCTGCTAAACCTTACTGCTCTTACAACAAACGATATTTATAATACCGCTACTGGGTTTCTTCCACAAGTTAAAAACGCACAGTTAATAACTCAGGCCGGTGCTTCAGGGGTAAAAGTTGCTCAATCACTTTACTATCCTAAACTCACAATGAGCGGAAGTATAAGGTCAACCGGAAACAGTTTGATTTATAATGAATATTACCAGGAAGGCACCATTGGATTTGTAGAACCTTACCCTGCCGAACAAGTTGTGGGTTATAACCTGGAAAGTAGTTCCAGTAACAACTTTTCAAACCTGTGGAGCCAGTTAAATAGCAATTTTAACCAGTTTATCGGTTTTAATTTAAGCATACCTATTTTCAACAGCTTTATAGCAAAAAATACTGTGGCAATTGCTAAATTGAATATGAAAAACGCGCAATTGAACGAAGAGGCCGTGAAAATTACGTTAAGACAGACTATTGAGCAAGCCTATACTAACCTGCTTGCAGCTGCTGAACAGTATTCGGCTTCAAAAGATGCTCTTACATCAGAAGAAGAGACTTTTAATAATATGGATAAAAAGTTCAAAGTCGGACTTGAAAATGCAACCGATTATTTGATTGAAAAATCAAACTATACAAAAGCCCAGCAAAATGTTGCACAGGCAAAATACAATTACCTGCTACAGGTAAAACTGGTCGATTTCTACCTTGGCAAACCCCTAACCTTTTAACAGTATGAAAAAGAAAACAGTAATCATAATTATTTCAATACTATTAGGCCTTGTGCTGGTATTTATTGCAAGCAAAAAGTTTTTCGGCAAGAGCAATGAGAAAGTTTACTATTGGCGGACTTCCCCTGTGGAAAAAGGTGATGTAAATGTAGTAATTACTGCAACCGGTACACTTGCGGCTGATACCACCATACAGGTTGGTACAGAAGTAACAGGTGTTCTTGAAAAGCAGTTTGTAGATTTTAATTCCACAGTTAAAAAAGGTCAAATTATAGCCCTTATTGATACTACATTGCTCTATCCCGCTATGCTTGATGCCAGAGCACAATGGGAAAAAGCCCAGGCACAGTGCGACGAATATAAACGGGAACTTGACAGAGCTAAGGTTCTTCTAGATAATAAAGTGGAAGCACAACAAGATTATGATATTGCCTTAACCAATTATAAGACTCAGCAGGCTTTAGTAAATCAACTTCAGGCCGATTATAACCGTGCCCTTGTTAACTTACATTATGCCACTATTCGCGCCCCGTTTAATGGCATTGTAATTTCACGAACGTATGATGTTGGTATTATGGTTATTGCCAGTTTCAGCACTCCTACCTTATTTACCATTGCAAACGACCTCACCAAAATGCAGGTGCAGGCAAATGTTGATGAGGCAGATATAGGGCGCTTGAAGGAAGGGCAGACGGCCAATTTTACGGTGGATGCCTACCCTGATACTGTATTTAACGGTATTGTTACCCAAATAAGAAGAAACCCGGTTATGGTTCAGAATGTAGTGAATTATGTGGTAATTATAGAATCGCCTAACCCTGATTTGAAATTGATACCTGGCCTTACCGCGAATATTAATATTAATGTACTGACTCACAAGAATATACTTAAAGTTCCTTCCAACGCGCTGAGTTTTGTACCTCCAACCGAGTATCTTGATGGGACCGCAGCAATTCCTGATTCTGTTAAAAGAAAGGTTGAAGTGCAATCACAACAGGTCGCAAATAAAATAATCCCTTCCTCAACAGAATTGGCCAAAACATACATATGGGTACAAAGAGGAAGTGATATTTATCCCGTATCTGTACTTAAAGGATTATCAGATGGGATATTCACGGAAGTAAGCGGTGACCTAAAGCTTGGCGACATGATTGTGACGGGTATAAATATCTCTTCAGCAGCAGATACCCAAACCAGCCCGAGTTCCGGCCAGCAGAATCCGTTTATGCCAAAGTTCCCTACGCATCCTAAGAAATAACAACATGGCACATGCATTAATATCAGTAAAAGACCTTGTAAAAACATACCAGATGGGCGATAACGTTGTACACGCCCTTAGAGGTGTTTCGATTGATATTAATAAGGGAGACTTTGTTGCTATAATGGGCGCAAGTGGCTCAGGAAAATCTACCTTTATGAACACTCTTGGCTGCCTTGATAAACCTACCAGCGGTGAATACTACCTTGATGACGTGGATGCACTAAACCTTACCAGGAACCAACTGGCTGAACTTAGAAATAAAAAAATAGGTTTTATTTTTCAATCTTTTAATATTCTTGCCCGAACTTCTGCTTTGGAAAATGTTGAACTGCCATTATTATATAATAATAAAGTAAGTGCCAAGGAAAGAAAAGAAAAAGCGATTAAGGCCCTTGAAGCTGTGGGGCTTGCCGAACGAATGCATAATATGCCGAACCAGTTATCGGGCGGGCAACAACAACGGGTTGCTATAGCAAGGGCACTGGTAAATGAACCAGTTGTAATTATGGCCGATGAACCTACGGGCAACCTGGATACGCGCACCAGCTATGAAATAATGGATATTTTCCAGAACCTTAATAAAAATGGTATTACTATAGTAATGGTAACCCATGAACCTGATATTGCAAAATGTGCTATAGATAATGTAATATTCAGGGATGGAAAAATCATTGGCAACAAAAAAGTACAGGACAGGGTTATTGCAGGTGAAGAACTTAAAAAAATGCCTGTCGAAAATATAGATTCTTCCATATGAAAATTTTAAAGCTTCTTATAATAGCGTACCGTTCGTTGAGTAAAAATAAACTCAGGAGTTTTCTTACCATGTTGGGTATAATCATCGGGGTTGCTTCGGTAATTGCCATGTTAGCCATTGGACAGGGCTCAAAGAAGAACATTGAAGATTCTATTTCCAGCCTGGGAGTGAACACAATTATGGTTATGCCCGGAGCTATTACCAGCGGTGGCATAAGGTTATCGACCGGTAGTGCCAACAGCCTTAAGGATGAGGACGAAGAAGCGGTAGCACAACGCTGTGATTTGCTGGAATATATTACTCCCTTGGTTTACCAGGGTGTGCAGGTAGTTGCAGGCGACCAAAACTGGTCAACTATTATTTACGGTGCAAGGGCTCCTTATTTTGATATACGTTCAATAACCGTTTCTATAGGTACCAAGTACACTGAAGAGGACGAGCATTCAGCTGCTAAAGTTTGTGTTATAGGGCATACAGTTGATTCAAATCTCTTTGGCCCCGGCGCCAATCCTGTTGGTCTTACCATCCGTATAAACAGTGTTCCTTTCCGTATCATAGGCATGTATGACCGTAAAGGGCAAAATGCTTTCGGACAAGATCAGGACGATGCCATTATCGCGCCTTTCTCTACGGTTCAAAAAAGGATGATGTCGAGCAGCGATAACCTTAATTCAATTTATTGCTCTGCCAAAAGCCCCGATCTTATTGATGATGCCGTAGATGAAATAAGCAAGGTGTTGCGCCAACGCCATAAACTTGCACCATCTGATGATGACGATTTTACTGTCCGCACAGAAAAAGATATTTCAAATATATTCGGCAGTGTTACAACGATTATGACTATTCTCCTTGCCAGTGTTGCAGGTATATCACTACTCGTTGGTGGTATAGGCATTATGAATATAATGCTTGTTTCGGTGACGGAAAGAACACGCGAAATAGGTATACGCCTGGCTGTAGGCGCTAAAGGCAGGGATATACTTGTGCAGTTTATGATTGAATCTATTCTTATAAGTTTTATAGGTGGTTTTATAGGCGTATGCCTGGGCATCGGCATATCTTCAGTAGTGAGCCGCTTTGGTGGGTGGCCAGTTACAGTAACTGTCTCTTCGGTACTTCTGTCCTTTATATTTTCAGCTATTATAGGAATATTTTTCGGCTGGTACCCTGCACGTAAAGCCGCAAACCTTAACCCAATTGATGCCCTCAGGTATGAATAAAATGAGGGTGCTGATAAAAATCACCTAAATACTTGATTGTTCTCATTAGCAATAGTACATTCACACAATACTTTTGGGTTATAAATAAAAAGTTATGAAAACAGACCTGGAAATACAAAAAGATGTAATGGAAGAACTCAAATGGGAGCCATTCCTGAATTCAGCAGAAATAGGAGTTTCTGTGAAAAATGGTATTGTTTCCCTGTCGGGCACGGTAGATAACTATGCCAAGAAAATTATGGCAGAAAAGGCAGCCAGGAAAATTGAGGGAGTAAAAGCGGTAGCTGAAGAAATAGAAGTAAAACTTGCAGACAGTGGGTGGAGAGATGATGTTGAGATTGCAGAAGCTATATTAAACACATTGAAATGGCAAACATCATTAGATGAAGACCAGGTAAAAATTAAGGTGGAAAATGGCTGGGTAACCCTTGACGGTATTGTTAACTGGATATTCGAAAAGAACAAAATCACCGAACTCGTAGAAAACCTTTTGGGTGTGCGAGGAATAACCTGCCTTATTAAGGTTGCACCCCAAATACCGATTAACGAAGTAAAACGTAAGATAAATGCAGCTTTTCACCGCAGTGCTACAGTAGATGCTTCCAACATTACTATTGAAACTGCGGGAAATACAGTAATACTTACCGGCAAGGTTCGTTCACTCACAGAAAAGAAAGATGCCGAAGATGCGGCCTGGCTTGCTCCGGGAGTTACCGAAGTAAAAAATGACTTAGTAGTAGATTCAGCGAAAGTAATGGCTGAATAAATTGTACTCTTAAACAAAATACTATGGAAAACACAGAGCAACAGGAAACGCACGAAAACCATAATACGGGCAAAATAATAGGTGCGTTATTATTGGGGAGCGTTTTAGGGGCAGGATTAGGTTTGTTATTTGCACCTGATTCAGGAGACGGGGCCCGGAAGAAAGTATGGGATGAGCTTAAAGAAAGGTTGGGAGAACTAAAAGATAAAGCAGGTGAGCACCATTGCCAAGGCTGTAATTGCAAAAAAGAAGGAGAACCCAGCCAAAAGGTATAATTTAATGTTTGATTTAAGTAAATTTACTATTATGAATTAAACAAAAACCTTAAGCGATGCATATAAGACGAGCAAACATAAGTGATATTGATGAAATAGGGACATTGTATAAAGATACTATCAATACTTTAAATTCCAAAGATTACACTAAGGAACAAATTGTAGCTTGGACTGCAACCTATAATAACGAAGCCGGCTGGATACGCAGGATAGAAGAACAGCATTTTTACGTAGCTACTATTGATGATATAATAGTAGGCTTTGCTTCAATTGATAATAATGGCTATTTCGACCTCTTATACGTACATAAAGATTTTCAGAAGCAGGGAATTGCCACCAACCTTTGCAGTACTATAGAGAATAAGGCCAAAGAAATGGGCTTTGATGAAATTACCGTACAATCGAGCATTACCGCTAAACCTTTTTTTACTTCACAGGGTTTTATACAAACCAGTGAAAAGAAGAAAGAGATAAATGGGGTGCCGTTTACCAACGCCGTAATGAGCAAAAAAATATAAAGGTTCATCTTCATGGTAAAAGCCCCATTAAACAGGTTGCGACTAAGACGATTGGGGGTAGATACCCAAAAGGAATATGTTGCCTACCTAAGAGTAGATTCACATATAGCTATGTCGGAAGGCTTTGAAGCCCTTACGCGTATACGTGTGCATAGTGGCAATACTTCCATTGTTGCCAGTCTTTATATTGTTCATTCCAATATGCTAAAGAAAGGTGAGCTTGGTTTATCTGAAATGGCATTTAATGCATTAAGTGCAAAAGAGGGTGGATATGTTACTATAGCACACCTGGAGCCTATAAATTCTCTTAGCTATGTCCGCTCTAAAATTTACGGGAACAGGGTTACAGGTAAAGAGATGAAGGAAATAATTACTGACATAGTTGCCGGTAATTATTCTAATGTTCACATGGCTTCATTTATTACTGCTTTTGGCGGTGAAAATATGAATCTTGACGAAATAATTTCGCTTACCCGAGCTATGATAGAAAGCGGTTCACAAATGAAATGGGGTAAAAGCGTGGTTGTTGATAAGCATTGCATTGGTGGGTTACCCGGAAACCGAACGACACCAATAATAGTTTCAATAGTTTCTTCTTTGGGTTTAATAATGCCCAAGACATCTTCGCGGGCTATTACCTCACCTGCCGGAACAGCCGACACAATGGAAGTAATGGCTCCGGTAAATCTTTCGCTTAAAAAAATAAAAGCAGTTGTAGATAAGGAAGGTGGATGCGTTGCATGGGGAAGTAATGCCAGGCTAAGCCCTGCCGATGATATTTTAATACGTATTGAACGAGCACTTGACCTTGACAGTGAGGGGCAGATGATAGCTTCGGTTTTATCTAAAAAGAAAGCCGTTGGCTCTACTCATGTGGTTATTGATATACCCGTAGGAGATACGGTAAAAATAAGGAGTATTGAAGCAGCTAATCACCTTAAGGTATTAATGGAAAAGACCGGCAATGCAATAGGATTAAAAATAAAAGTAGTAGTTACCGATGGCTCGCAGCCCGTAGGTAAAGGTATTGGGCCATCTCTGG
This sequence comes from Bacteroidota bacterium, assembly GCA_013285805.1. Taxonomy (GTDB): domain Bacteria; phylum Bacteroidota; class Bacteroidia; order JABEUT01; family JABEUT01; genus JABEUT01. Next base: position 20,510 of record JABDGY010000007.1, read on the forward strand.
AAGCTATGGATATATTAGCCGTTCTGAGGAATGAAAAAGAAGCTCCGTCAGACTTAAGGAGCCGCTCCTTATTACTGGCGGGGGAATTATTGGAACTGGTAGGCCTCGCAGAAAGCGGAAAAGGAAATGAAATGGCTGCAAAAGCTTTATCATCAGGAAAGGCATATCAAAAGTTCATGGCTATATGTAAAATGCAAGGTGGCTTTACTGAACCCGGGTTTGCCAAATATATGCATGATGTGAAAGCGGATAAAGAAGGTACAATATGCGCAATTGATAACCGTAAGCTATCCAGGGTTGCAAAACTTGCAGGAGCACCCGACCATGCACGAGCAGGTTTATTGTTCCTTTCGCCCATTGGCAGAAAAGTAAATGTTGACGATATATTATACACCATATTTACAGAAACCGAAGGGGAATTGGAATATGTGCTCGAATATCAGAAAACAGAAAAAGACATAATAACTATACAATAAAACAGAATAAATCATGAAAACCATAGTATTTGCTTATCCTGGAAATGAAACCCTTGCAGATAATATCTGCAATACATTAGGATTTGAAAGGGGAAAATTTGAAATACGAAGTTTCCCTGATGGAGAAACATATATACGGCTTGAAAGTGAAGTAAAGGGGAAGAATGCAATAGTAGTTTGTACACTGGACAGGCCGGACAGTAAATTATTGCCTTTATATTTCCTTTCTGAAATTATCAGCGATGGTGGCGCTTTCAGGTTAACACTTGTGGCTCCTTACCTGGCTTATATGAGGCAGGATAAACAATTTAATCCCGGTGAGTGCGTAACATCACACCATTTTGCGAACCTGCTTTCTTCTTTTATTGATGAACTGATAACTGTTGACCCGCACCTTCACCGTATATCAAGCCTTGACAAAATATATTCAGTACCTACATATACTATTCATTGCGCGCCCTTGATATCGTCCTGGATAAAAGAAAATATTCCCAACCCACTTTTAATCGGACCTGACGGAGAGAGTAAACAATGGGTTAGTGAAGTAGCTGAGGATGCTGGGGCCAGGTATACTGTTTTGAATAAAGTGCACATAGGCAGCGATAAGGTAAAAGTATCTGTACCTCATATTGAAAAATACAGAAAAACGCATACACCCGTCATTGTAGATGATATCATGTCGTCGGGTAAAACAATGATTGAGACTTTAGGACATTTGAAAAGAGAAGGAACATTACCACCTATCTGCCTGGGTATACATGCCATTTTTGCCGGAGATGCTTATGAAAAAATTAAAGAAGGTGGGGCACAGAGAATTGTTACTTGCAATACTATTCCACATTCCAGCAATGCTATTGATGTGAATTCATTAATTGTAAATGCAGTAAAGGGCTTACGCGTAGAGGCCCCCGTAATAGAAATGTAGGAATTAGACATTACATAGCCAGGTGTAATGGAACTACTATCACCGGGATTTCAGAATGCCGGATAACCCTTTCGGCTACACTTCCTACAAACAAATGGCCAAGGCCAGTTCTGCCGTGCGTACCCATTATAATTAAATCGGCCTTGATTTTTTTAGCCATGTCATTTATAGCTTCAAAGGGAATACCTTCTATGGCTAACTTGTTCAGTTTATCGTAAGGATACTTTTGTGATATACCATGTACAACTTCAGCAGCCTGCTTTTCATACTTGCTGTATATTTCAGGACTCATTATTGAACCTTCTATTGTAGAAGTAATGCTGCCAACATCAATTACACATAACAATGTTACAGTAGACGATAGCTGTTTTGCCAGTTCAATTCCTTTTTGGGCTGCATTTTCAGAATGCGGGCTACCGTCAACTGGTATCAGAATATTAGAGTAAATCATAAAATACGGGGTTTAAATTCTACTATTTAATACTTTCTGCAGTAGGCCTGCTCATCTCTTCCCCGGCACGGTTTTCTTCTTCCAGCGTCCAGTTAACGGTTGATGATGTTTCAATCCAATTACTACCCGATTTGCGAAAGACCTGAACTGCAAGACCAAAGGTGTCACTAAAGCCCTGTTCAAGATCCGTTATCCTCATTTTAGGTAAAATGGTCAAAGTACCGTTTGAGTTTACTGTTCTGCACTCACCAATTGTTTTGCTGGAGCTTCTCATAAATTTCTTAGGCGATGCCCCTCCAGACTTAGATGGTTTGACATAAAACTCAAGTTTAAGGTAAGGGAACATCTCTGAAAATGCCTCCTGAATTGCGAATATTTTTCTCTTGTCATTAATTGTAATTTTCATATCGTTTTAATTTATTCGTGAATACTTAGTACAGGAATGTGCGTATGTAAAGTCATTTTCTTTGTCTTACTGAAATGGAATACTCTATGCAGGAATGAATGGTTATGAGGTATCATTACCAGCATTCCGGCATTATTTCTTTCCAGGAACTCATTGGTTTCTTTTTCTAAGTCATTGCCAGCCGGGTAATAAAGTGAGTGATTAATGTTACTCAAAGAATTTTCCAGGTTTACTTCGGCTGCTGCTTTCTGGTAGGTAACAAGCTCTGCAGGTTTCAAAACATCAAAAACCAATAACTTAGAACCAAACAGGCCGATATAATATTTCAGCGTATCGGTTACAGCATCGGGAACAATAGCTGTGAAATCGCATGCAAGAGCCATTTTTTCAGGCTTTGCAAATTTCACGCCTGCCGGTATAGCCAGAACAGGGCTTTTTGCCTTTTTCATTATAGCAGTAGTATCAGTACCCAAAACATCTGAGGCCTTGCCTGTACCGGTTACGGCCATTACTATAAGGTCAGCCTTCATTTCCTCCTCTGTTAATAATATTTCTTCTATAACAAAGCCTGTTTTTACAATGGCTTCCATACCTATTTCGGGATATGAATCGGCCAGTTTCTTTTTCAAGGTTTCAAGATCCGCCGTACATTGTTTTTCTACTTCATCAATAGGAATCATTGCTACAGGCACATCAGCCACAGGTACAGGCACCGAACAAACATGCAACAGAATAAGGTTTGCTTTTGCAAGGCTTGCAACTTCGGCTGCGTACCTTGCACTATTTTCAGCATTAGCTGAAAAATCGGTTGGAACAAGAATTGTTTTCATAATTGGGATTATTAGGATATTGATTTAATGAATTTAATTAAAGACCATAGATAGTCTACAGAAATCCTGTCCCATTGTGAAGGGAGCAAGAGAAGTATAATAATGAGTAAGAGACGCGGGAAAATGTGTCGCATGTCCCACATCGGCTCAACTATTCCGAAGGCGAATGCAGCAAAAAGCACATCAATTCCAAGCAAATAAAGGCTGTAATATTTTATAAAACCTATTATCAGCAACCCTCCGCATATAAGTTCAACGTACGATGTGAAATACGCACCTGTCTTACTTACTAGATTAGGAATTCCCTTGCTTTCAAGCGGGGTATGTATAGTCTCTATAACATTCTTCACTCCTACCCTGAATACTTTATCATATCCCTGCAGGAAGAAAAGCATTCCCAGAAAAACCCTGGCAAGCAATGCTGCTGCTGTTTCATGTGTTGCTGTCGTTAGTTGTATCATCACTTTATTATTTGATACAAAACTACTTCTGCTGCCATCCGGGCAATATGAAGACCATCATATTTCAGTATGATATATATCATGCCCTCTTCAATTATGATTTTCTAAACTTGCGTGACTTCTGAAAGAAGGTTAAGGGATTAAAAAAATGCTTAGCAAGTTTTATGTCTTATTGATCCTAAATTGATTATGTCATGATTTCAATCATACCTATGAATGACAACACACATTTTATTTACACTAGAGTAATCGGTACTTTGTACAATAAAATTACAGGACTATGTTAAACAATCAACATATTAAAGATAAACAGTTAAAACTCTTAGTACCCACAGATTTCTCCGGTACAGGAGTGAATGCGGCGGCTTATGCCATTCAACTATTCCACAAAAAAACAGGCGAGTTAATACTTGAAAACGTATTCCAGGCCCCTAAGGAAAAAGCCGGCACACTAATATCAATAACTGATATATTGCTAAGCGAATCTAAAACCTTGTTAGAAAAGGAACGTAAACATCTTGCTGCAGAGTTTAGAAATGTAAATATCTCCATTGAGTCGGAGGAAGGTAGCATTATTAATACAATTAAGAATGCCATTAAAGCAAAAAACATTAACCTGCTTGTGTTAGGTATACCTAAACGTGCCGCATATTTAACGAGCGTTCCTAAGACATTTATTGAATTGCCTTATTACTGGCCCATGCTTATGGTTCCACAAAGCGCTTTGAAAAATAAATCAAAAGAACTGGTTATTATAATTTCTGAGGATTCACGTCATAGAAATACACTGGAACTTGAAACCTACCTTAAAGACATTAATCTGAAGGACAATAAAATGCATCATATTGAATTTACAACAAATAATAGTGTCGTTCAATTAATGAAGCAACTGGACGAGTTGTTGAAAAAACACAAAATAGGGTTACTGGTGTTTAATACTTTTAAAGGCGACAAACTTCAGAAAGCAATAACAAACCATGAGCTTGACTCCTTATTACTTACTCTTCCGGCCCTTATAATGCAGAATAATGAAGCATGAAAGAATTAATCTAAACAGAGAATCAACTATTTCTACTAAAACCTTATCTTCGCCATATAAAACCTCAAATAGCGAAAGTATGCCTACCACGAAAATGGGCGAAGATATAAACCAGGTTTACAAGTTATTATTTGAAACCGCAGCAGAAAGTCTCCTTATTGTAAATAAAGAAGGTGTTATTCAATTGGTTAATCACCGCACCAACGATATGTTCGGATATGAGGGCAAAGAGCTCATAGGGCAGAAAATGGAAATACTTTTGCCCGAGAAGTACCGTGAAAAACATGTCCATAACCGTGAAGATTATTCAAAGAACCCCAGGCGAAGGTCAATGGGAATGGGAATGGAGCTTTGGGCGAGACGTAAAGACGGTACCGATTTCCCTGTAGAGGTGAGCCTTAACCATTTTGAGGCAGACGGCAACCTTTTTGTTATGGGCCTTATTACTGATATAACAGAAAGGCGAAAAGCAGAAGAGAAAATAAAGATACTTAACGAAGAACTTGAACAACGGGTTGAAGACCGTACACGTGAACTGGAAGAAAGTCAGCGCTTATATAAAACCGTTGCCCGTAATTTCCCCGATGGAACCATTAACGTTTTTGACAAGGACCTTAATTATGTTTTTGTTGAGGGAATGGAGTTGTTTAAATACGGGGTAACCAGTGAAAAACTCGTGGGAACAAGTTACGTAGCGCGCCTTCCTGAAGAAATAAAGCCCTTTATTACTGGAAAACTTACTGATGTATTTGAAACTAAAGCTAATACTTCATTTGAGGTAAGTTTCAGGGATAGGAGCTATATTATGAATGTAGTGGCCCTGCATGATAACGATGGCAATGTGGACCAGATATTACTGGTTGAGAGGGATGCGACACAACAAAAACAAAACGAAGAAGAAATAAGGAAAACACTGCAAAAAGAGATACAGCTTAATGAATTAAAATCGCGATTTGTTTCAATGGCGTCGCATGAATTCAGAACCCCTTTGGGGGCTATACTTTCCTCCACATCATTAATTGAAGAATATCTTACAAAAAAAGATGCTACTATTGACTTTGTTAGGGAAAAGACAGATAAACATATTAAACGTATAAAGTCTTCCATTGGTAACCTTATAAGTATATTGAATGATTTCTTATCTCTTGAAAAACTTGAACAGGGGAAAGTTGAGATTAAGGATTCTATATTTAATATGCCCGATTTCACTAAAGAATTGATAGAGGAAATACAACCCACATTGAAGAAAGGCCAGAAAATAATTTATATTGAAAAAGGGGATATTAAGGAAGTGTTCCTTGATCAGAATACGTTAAGGAATATTATGCTCAACCTTATTTCAAATGCCATTAAATATTCCCCGGAAAATTCCGCTATTGAGGTTTTAACCGTCAGCAATAAAGAAGGCCTTGAAATACTAGTAACTGACCATGGAATGGGAATTCCTGAAGATGACCAGCAACATTTATTCGAGCGCTTCTTCAGGGCAAAAAATGCAACCAATGTTCAGGGTACCGGGCTTGGCCTTAATATTGTGAAGAGATATATTGACCTGATGGGAGGCGAAATATCTTTCACTACAAAAGAAAACCAAGGAACAACCTTTACTGTATATTTGAAGACTCATACCCATTAAAATTATTTAAAATGAAAAAAATCCTGCTTATTGAAGACAATCCTGACATGCGCGACAACACGGCAGAAATACTTGATTTAGCCAATTATGTTGTTGTAACTGCTGAAAATGGTAAAGTAGGCGTTGAAGTTGCCAAACAGGAAAAGCCCGATTTAATTATTTGTGATATTATGATGCCCGACCTTGATGGTTATGGTGTATTGCATATCCTCAGCAATGACCCAAAGACTGCCGGTATCCCGTTTATCTTTTTGACGGCTAAAGCGGAAAAGAGCGATATGCGCAAAGGCATGAACCTAGGTGCTGATGACTACCTGGTTAAACCATTTGATAAAATGGAGTTACTTAACGCCATTGAAACCCGGTTGAAAAGGAGTGAGTTTTTCAAGAAAAACTACACCCGGGATTTAAGTGGATTAGTGGATTTTATTCAAACAGCCAATAAATTCAGCCTGCCGACAAGTGTTTCAACAAACCATAAGCTTCGTAATTTTCCGATAAAGGGTTTTGTTTATCATGAGGGTGATGAACCTATTTCAGTTTTCTTTGTTAACAAGGGAAAAATAAAATCGTGGCGTATGAGTCCCGATGGTAAAGAATTGATTACAGGAATATATGGCGCCGGCGAATTTTTTGGGTATAACTCGATATTGGAAGGCACAAACTATGCAGATTCAGCTACAGCATTAGAAGATGCGGAAGTTGCCCTCATACCAAGGAACGAATTTCTATCATTGGTATATTCTACACAGGAAGTATCAGCCAGGTTTATTAAAATGCTGGTGAATAATATTAATGAAAAAGAAGAGCAGTTACTTAGCCTTGCATATAATTCAGTAAGAGGCAGGGTAGCTGATGCGTTACTGAAACTGGTTAAGAAGACACCGAATAGTCAAAACTTAAGTTTATCGCGGGAAGACCTTGCCAATATGGTTGGGACATCTACTGAATCACTTATTCGCACCCTTTCAGATTTCAAACAGGAAAAAATGGTAGAGATAGACGGAAGAGATGTTAAAGTGGTTAATGCACAAGGCCTGGAGAGAATCAGGAAATTCTCGTAAAGAATATACCCATGGCTATTTAAGGGGGACAGGTTAATTTACCTGCCCTTTTTCGTATCTGGGCAATTTATCTTTTGCTTCCGCATTATTTATATTTTCAATACCCCTTAATAATGCATCAGGATTAAATGAAATACTGTCAATACCATGCTCTACAAGGAATTGGGCATACTCCGGAAAATCGCTAGGGGCCTGTCCGCATAAGCCCACTTTTACACCGGCTTTCTTTGCCTTTTTTATCAGTGTACTCACCATCTGCTCTGCGCCGGCATCCTTCTCATTAAAGAGAGCATGAATGGTGGAATTATCTCTATCAATACCTAAAGTTAATTGAGTAAGGTCGTTTGAGCCGATAGAAAAGCCATCAAATATTTTCGCAAATTCTTCGGCCAGTAAAATATTGTTAGGTATTTCAGCCATCACGTATATTTCCAGTCCATTATCCCCACGTTTCAATCCGTTTTCAGCCATTACCGCTACAACCTTCTTCCCTTCATCAACTGTACGACAAAAAGGTATCATAAGCTTTACATTAGTTAGCCCCATTTCATCTCTCACCATTTTCATGGCCTTGCATTCCAGTTTAAATCCCTCCTTATAACGGTCATCATAATAACGTGATGCCCCACGGAAGCCAATCATAGGGTTTTCTTCTCTGGGTTCAAATTCTTTGCCTCCAATAAGGTTTGCATATTCGTTCGTTTTGAAATCGCTCATCCTTACTATTACATCTTTCGGATAAAAAGCACATGCTATAGTTGCCACAGCGTAAGCAAGTTTTTCAACAAAGTATCCTGCTTTATCTGGGTAATGATGCGTAAGCCTTTCAATGGTAGCTTTTGCTTCCTTATCTTTTAATTCATTAAATTTTATAAGCGCCATAGGGTGTACCTGTATTGTATTGCTTATAATAAACTCTAATCGCATTAACCCTATTCCTCGGTTGGGGTAAAATGAAAAAGAAAACGCCTTATCAGGGTCACCCAATATTAACATAGGTTGGGTTTTGGGCATTTTTATATTCTTCAGGTTAATTTCGCTTTCCTCCCATTTCAGTTTGCCATCATATACAAAACCTTCTTCACCTTCCGAACAACTAACGGTAATCATTTGCCCATCGGTTATTTTACTTGTCGCATCGCCAGTGCCTACGATTGCAGCAATGCCTAATTCACGGGCAACAATTGAGGCATGGCTGGTACGTCCACCTTTATTGGTAATAATAGCAGAGGCCTTCTTTAATATTACATCCCAATCAGGGTTAGTTACATCTGTAACCAGAATCTCTCCCTCTTTAAGCTCATCGCTTTGTGCAGGAGAATTAATGATCCGTGCCTTTCCACTGGCTATTTTATTTCCAATTGCGCTTCCTTTAACCAGTTTTTTACCTTTCTCTTTAAGTATATATTCTTTATGTATAAAAGCTTTATCCTGTACGTGCACTGTTTCGGGACGGGCCTGAACTATATATAACTCGCCTGTCAGCCCATCTTTTGCCCATTCTATATCCATTGGCGTTTTATAGTGTTCTTCTATAAGTAATGCCCATGAAGCAAGCACATTTATTTCAGTATCGTTAAGTATAAACAATTCGCGTTTTTCATCAGGCGTATCAATATTACTAACACTAGCACCCGGTTGATGATCGGTATTTGCAATGTATATCATAGTTTTTGCCTTCGAACCTAACTTCTTATTCACAATGGCATTTTTACCTTCTTTAAATTTAGGTTTAAAAACATAGAACTCATCAGGATTTACTGTACCCTGCACAACATTTTCACCTAATCCCCATGAACCGCTTATAAGAATAATATCTCTGAAACCTGATTCAGGTTCAAGTGTAAAAGCAACACCCGATGAGCCTTTATCTGAGCGGACCATATTCTGTACTCCCACGGATAAGCCTACTTTCATATGTTCAAAGCTATTGTCTTCTCTGTATTTAATAGCTCTTTCATTGAATAAAGAAGCAAAACATTTCTTTATTGAATACAATAGCATTGCAATTCCTCTTATATTCAAATAAGAATCGTGTTGGCCTGCAAAACTTGCTGAGGGAAGATCTTCTGCAGTTGCACTGCTCCTTACTGCAACATCTGCTTCATATCCTGCCACTTTGCACATCTGGTTATAATTATCCAATATCTCATTCACAACACTTTCTGGTAGTACGGCATCATTTATCAATGCCTGTGCCTTTTCGGCTATTTCTCTTAAATTAGAATATTCCTTCTTATCAATTCCTTTCATTAATTCAGAAAGAGGTTCAAACAATTTATTTGAATGAATAAACTCCCAATATGAAGCAACGGTAACACAGAAACCATTGGGTATTTTAACACCTTTTGTAGTAAGTGCATTATACATTTCGCCAAGTGACGCATTCTTACCACCTACCAGTGGCACATCAGTGATATGAATATCCTTAAACCATTTGGTATAATCCTGATTTGATTTTTCGTCTTTCATAATTGGAGTTTTTAATATTGTTTTACTGACAAAGCTATTCTCACCCCATACCAGGCAATATGATATAAGTCATATATATGTTTGAGAGTAGTCATTGAATTAACACCCACTACGCACAATCTTTGTCATATCAAATTAAACTTAACAGTCATGGCTTTAATGCGTGCAATACAAATAAGCAAACCACACGGAGAGTTTGAACTGGTTAACCGGGAGATACCTGAACCTTTAGTCAACGAAGTACTGGTTAAGGTAGATGCCTGTGGTGTTTGTCACGGTGAGGCCGTGTTGAAAGAAGGATTCTTCCCTGGGCTCAAATATCCGCGCATACCTGGGCATGAAGTAATAGGGTCAATCATTAAGTTAGGCTCAGAAGTGGAAGGTTGGAAAACAGGTGACAGAGTGGGTGTAGGATGGCACGGAGGGCATTGCTTTAAATGTAAAGAATGTATGCGAGGCAATTTCTGGGGGTGTGAAAAATCAATGACAACAGGAATAGACCGTGATGGAGGGTATGCAGAATATATGACTGCAAGAGCCGAGGTTCTTGTAAATATACCTGCAGAGCTTGATAAAATTGAAAGTGCACCATTGGTATGTGCAGGCAGAACAACTTTCGGAGCTTTAAAATATAGCGGTGCACAAGGTGGCGATTTAGTTGCTATTCACGGCATAGGCGGGTTAGGGCATCTTGCAATACAGTTTTCAGCCAAAATGGGCTTCAAAACTGTTGCTATTTCAAGAGGCACTGAGAAAAAAGACCTTGCTCTTAAATTGGGCGCCAATCTATACATAGATTCTACTATACAAGATGCTGCCAAAGAGTTGAAGAAACTGGGAGGCGCCCGGGCAATAATATGCCTTGCACCTAACGCCAAAGAAATGTCGGCATTGGTTGACGGACTGGGGCAGAATGGTAAAATGGTAATAGTTACCTCAGTTAATGAACCGATGGAAATATCACCTAATCTTTTCTTAGGCAGAGGCCGTTCAGTAACTGGTTTTGCCGGGGGCGATATAGCTGAAACATTAAACTTCAGCATGCTTGCTAAAGTAGCACCTATGGTTGAAGTATTCCCTTTGGAACAAGCGGCAATAGCTTATGAGAAAATGATGACATCGAAAGTACAGTTCAGGGCCGTTTTAAAAATGAGCAAATAACTTAATTAAACCCAATATCATGAACAATCTATTAGACCTTATTAAAGACAGACACTCTTCAAGAGTACTTTTCGACCCAAACAAACCAGTAAAGAAACAAGACTTGAATAAAATTCTTGAAGCAGGAAGTTGGGCGCCAACTGCGCATAACATGCAGAATTTTGAAGTGATAATAGTTGATGACAAGAAAATACTGAAAGAGATATCATCTGTTAAATCCGCTGCTTCCTTAACATTTGTCAGGGAAAGCTACAAGCAGATGTCTTTCTCGGTTGAAGAACTGGAAAAGAAGAAAACAGGCGTGCTGGGTACAATGTTCCCGCCGGCTTGGAGAAAGCCTGACCTTAAAAAGTCTGACCTTAAGGAAAGTGACGGAAATTCATTCATGGAACAGGAACTTAATACTACACCTATACTGGGTATAGTACTTTATGACCCGTCACGAAGAGCTCCGGCATCGGAAGGTGATTTCCTGGGTATTATAAGCCTGGGCTGTGTTATGGAAAACATGTGGCTCATGGCTAACTCATTAGGTATAAACTTTCACATTGTAAGCTCGCTCAGTGAAGGAGCATTTGAAAAGAAGATAAAGGAGATGATGAATATCCCAGATAAACTTAAAATTGCTTATTCCTTCAGGCTTGGCTATGCCATTAGTACATATAAATACACACGCGTACGTCGCGACGTGGAAGACTTTACTCATCACAACAAATACGGCGCAAAAGGACTTTAATAAAAACCTCATAAACTTTCAACCATGTTAAATAAAATAATATGCCCGACCGATTTCTCAGATGAAGCTAATAATGCAGTTGAATATGCAGCAAAATTAGCGCAGGTATTCAACACGAAATTATTGCTGGTTAATGTTCACCAGATACCTTTAGCCTCTTCGGTTACATTGAGTGAAGGTATAAGCTCATCTTCAAAAGAAGACTCTATGATAGCTGCAGACAGGTTGAAAAATATCTGCCAGGAAATAAACAGGATGTTTAAAATATCGGTAGATTATGAAGTGGATATTACTATACAGTCCTTGTCTGCCAAGCTAGGCTCTACTGGAGATGCAAATACTATAATTGTAATGGGAACAGGAGGGGCCCGCACAATTACTGAATTTTTCTTCGGAACCAATACATACAATGTGATAAAAAAAGCACAATGCCCTGTTTTATTTGTTCCGGCAGGTTGTTCCTATGGCACGTATAAGAATATTGCGTATGCAATGGCTTATGAAGAAAAGGGGCGTCTTGCGTTAAAACCTTTCAGTGAATTTATTAAACCTCTCAACGCCTCAATTACATTTCTTCATATAAGTAAACATGATACAGACTTAAGCAAAGATGTATTTAAAGCCGAAAATGAAGAAATATCAGACTTCTTCAAGGATAAACCAGGGTTAAATTTTGAAAGAATATGGTCCGATGATGTGGCTGATGCTATTGAAAAATACGTAAGGGATCATAATACCGACTTATTAGTGACAGCTGCACATCACAGGAATATTTTTGCTGCTTTATTTGAGCAAAAACCAATACTATCTGATTTAACAGCAGCTCCTTCATTTCCTGTGCTTGTATTTCATGAATAGACAATAAGAATTTACTAACCAATCCAATAATCAAAAACTGATATTATGAAATCATTAACACCTTCAACAAACGCTTACCTGCTCGATGCCGGAATTGAAACCTTACACCAGCAAAGCATGGAATGGCTGGATGATATAGCATTCTGGCGCGATGAGGCTGCCTTTCTGTATGCCCTTGAAATCAGTAAAACAAGCAAAGAAGTCCCTGTCAAAGCTAAGGGTAAACTTGATAAGATTAATGATGAACTTATAAAGATGTCGGCAGGGGAACTCGATAGCCTTTATGAGAAAGTTGAAGCCCATGAGAAGTTTCTCGACCAATTAATCAGCAGTAAGCGTGAGGATGAAGCTTCTTATCGCGAAAAGCATAAGCAGATTGGTGATGAAATAATCAAATTCGGCCTGCGTTTCAGGGAAGTAAAGAAGGGCATGTTTGAAGTTGTAAAACTTACAAAGACAGACCTAGTAGTTGAGGTACCTTCAGGCAAAAAACACTAATTTTTTACGCTTACATTTTGTCTCATCTTCTTCAATCAGAGGGTGAGGCAATTTATTTTATATCTAAGCTCAAGGAATCTTTTACCTGGCACCTGAATTTACGTGCCAGTTTATTATTTTGATTTTTGCTCCTGTTTATTGCCTTTTCTATAGCCAGGATATCACTAGCCCGCATATCCTTTCCCGATGCCTTCACAAAATCATCCATCGATTCAATTAGAACTGTATTATCGTGCCATATACCAATGGTCTCTTCAATCTCTTTTATCTCTTTTATAAATTTCTTACCCACAAGGTCAGGGTTAATACTATACATTAGTTTAGCCGCCGCTACCATTTCTTTTAATTGTTTGCGTATTTTATGCAGGGTTGCGTCACTTGCCTTTTTTGTGTTTAGTTTTCTTATCTTCCTGCAGCAATTCTTAATAAACTTCCTTCCTTCACTCTTGAATTTATCGGTGGGTAGGGTTTCCGATAGAGCCATAACTGAAATATCGTTCCTGTTAAGGTAAGAAGGATCGAAATAGAGAAGGCTTGATTCCAATGAGCTATATAATTCTCTTATTTCACAATTAATTGAATGGATGTATGCCTGTTTAGCAGATGAGGGAAACTTCATGGCCTTTACCCTGGCTTTATTAACCTGTAACTCTCTTACATTCCCGGCATTTGAAAAAAGGCCCTCGAAACATAACGCTTTAATCCCGGCGTCAAACCGACCAGGTGAAATTGACTCAAGAAGTTTATATAAAGCCCGTATCTTCTTTATATCAAGGCGTAATCTATGTATATTATCTTCCCTGAATCCAGCAGATATCTTATTGAAATCTTCACGGAATGATTTCAGAATAGCCCTATGATATCGAGGTATATAGGCGCCTGCCTTTTCAGTTCCCATATTCCGGAAGTTTTAGCTTTCTACTTTAATAATAGCCCCTTATAAGTACAACAATTATTTACGGGAACCGGAGAATACATTATCCAATATATCCATCACAAAACTGCGCCTCTTTTCATTTTTGACACCCATCAATTTTCTGACAATAAATTTTGATCCCCCACTTAAAATTGCACTCAGCGATTGATGATAAAGCTCATTGTCAGAATTCACCTTCTTCAAATAACTCTTTAGTATTGATACCGGGTTTAGCTTATCTCCTATTTGCCTGAAGTTCGACTTAATTAACTCTTCTTTTCCCGCCTTCTCTGATTTGAGTAATTCTATGGCGAAGTGTAGCTCCGCATAGTTTGTTATTTTCTTATTTTCCATTGCCTAATACTTCTTTAATTATACTATTCCTTATTGGGTTTACAAGCAATTGGTTCTTAAATACCAAAAGCAATATTGCTATCACCAGGTATATTCCTGCCACTATTAATAAAGCCGATGCCAATGAGCCTGTATAATGGGCCAGCCAGAAACTTGCTGCCCCTCCTGTAAAAGCAACTACGAGGAAAAATACCAGGCCTATTATATAGGCCGACCATATCCTTGCTCCCACCGATGAGGTTTTATCGGTCGCTTTATAAACTGCAAGTTTATATTGAATATCTGCATATTCTTTAATATTTCCGGCAACTTCTTCTATTTTATCTTTTATTTCTTCCATATTATTCCGGATATTATAAACCAGTTTATAATGGCAATATTAGGATAATGCTTTGCCAGGGGTAATGACGCAAATCATGTGGAATACTGATTGAATTCATGAGAATAAATTCATTTATGCTAGAATTTAGCCCTTGAAATGAAGAGCATACAATCCATAGGGTTAAGAGATTTTCTACTTGAAGTTGGAGAAATATCCCGTTTTACCGGGCGTTTCTTTAAAGAGTTATTCAGGCCGCGTTTAGAATTTCGTGAATTCCTGAGGCAGGCATTCATTATTGGTTATAAATCAGTTCCTTTAACAGGTATTACTGCATTTATAATGGGCCTGGTATTAACTATCCAGTCAAGGCCAACACTTGAAGAATTTGGCGCTGCTTCATGGCTTCCCTCAATGGTTGCCGTATCGTTGGTGCGTGAAATTGGTCCTGTGATAACGGCTCTTATATGTGCCGGTAAAATTGGTTCTAGTATTGGGGCCGAGCTAGGTTCAATGAAAGTAACTGAACAGATTGACGCTATGGAAGTCTCAGGCACAAATCCGTTTAAATATCTTGTAGTTACAAGGGTTCTGGCCACTACATTTATGGTTCCGGTTCTTATCATTATGTGCGACGCTATAGGTATTTTCGGTTCTTACCTTGGCGTAAATATGAAAGGTGTTACTAGCCTGCACTTATTCTACTCCCAGGTATTCGATAAACTTGCCTACGGCGACATTCTGCCGGCGACAGTCAAATCATTCTTCTTTGGTTTTGCTATTGGAATAATAGGTTGTTATAAAGGATACAACTCTAACAAGGGCACTGAGGGCGTTGGAGAATCAGCTAATTCAGCTGTAGTCGTTTCCTCGCTGGTTGTTTTTATACTTGATTTATTGGCTGTACAGGTAGCCGATTTAATGGGACTAACATGATTGAAACGAAAGGACATAATGAATTGAGAAAAGAAGCGGTAAATGGCCAATCGGTTATTGAAATTGAACATTTATATAAATCGTTTGGCGATAACCATGTGCTCATTGACTTTGATATGAAAGTATCTAAAGGTGAGAATGTGGCTGTGCTTGGCAGGTCGGGCTCAGGTAAATCAGTACTTATAAAGTGTATTATAGGACTTTTGCAACCCGAAAAAGGAACAATTAAGGTACTTGGACAAAATGTACCTGGTCTTTCGCACGACGAACTTGATAAAATGCGTGTAAAAGTAGGGTTCTTGTTTCAAAGCAATGCCCTGTATGACTCTATGACGGTAAGAGAAAATCTTGAATTCCCTTTACGCCGCCACTGGATTGAAAAACCAAAAGCCGAAGTTAATGATATGGTTATGGAAGCACTTACTAATGTTGGGCTTGAACATACTGTAGATATGATGCCTTCGGAGTTATCGGGTGGTATGCGCAAACGTATAGGCCTCGCACGTACACTTATTCTGAAGCCTGAAATAATTCTATATGATGAACCTACTACAGGGCTTGACCCAATTACGGGGCGCGATATAAGCCAACTTATAAATGATGTACAGAAAAAATATAATGCTTCATCTATCATTATATCGCATGACATGAATTGTATTAAAATAACAGCTAACCGCATTATTGCCCTCGTCGAAGGAAAACGCCGTGCAGATGGCTCATATGATGAACTAAAAGACACAATAGACCCATTAGTAAAACCATTTTTTGAATAGTATCATGGAAAAGAGCATTTCACGAAATATAAGACTTGGAATATTTGTCACCATAGGGACACTTATCCTCATATATGCATTATATATGATTGGATCGAAAAAGAATTTTTTCGGTTCAACATTCCGCGTTAACGCTATGTTCCATAATGTAAATGGCCTCATGGCTGGCAATAATGTAAGGTTTGCAGGTATTGATGTAGGAACAGTAGAAAGTGTACAGATAATTAACGACAGTTTAATAAAGGTGGTAATGGTAATTGAAACAAAAGACGAGAAATTTATAAGTAAAAATGCTATTGCAAGTATAGGCACCGATGGGCTTATGGGAAATAAAATAGTAAACATAAATGGTGGCAGTACTGAAGCCACTGAATTGAAGAAAGATGATACTATAGCTACCATGCGCCCTATTGAAACAGATGAAATGATAAGAACATTGAACAGGACCAATGATAATATTGCAGTAATTACTGATAACCTCAAAAAAATCACCACTAAAATTAACAGCCCCAACACCATGTGGAGTTTGCTGATGGACACTGTAGTGGCCGACAATATTAAGGAAGCTGTAGTGAATATACGAAGGACGGGTAAGAATTCTGCAGAAGTTACAGGCGATTTGAGTAACATAGTAAAATCAATAAAAGACGGTAAGGGTTCAGTGGGCGCTTTGTTGGCAGATACTTCAATATCGAATGAGATACACCAGGCAGTAGTGAATATAAAAATTACGGGTAGTAGGGCAGCAATTGTAACCGGCGACCTTGACAGTATATTAAAAAAAGTGAATAACGATAATGGTACTATGGGTAGGTTATTTATGGATACAACATTTGTGCCTAACCTTAATAAGAGTATGGAAAACATAAAGACAGGAACAAAAGGTTTAAATGAGGTAATAGATGCTCTTAAACATAGTGTATTTTTGCGGGGTTATTTCAGGAGAAAAGAAAAACATCAGGTTCATATCACTAAAGCTGATTCAAGTCAAAATAAAACCTCACACTAAAATACTATGGAATTTAAGGACTATTATAAAATATTGGGCGTTGAACGGAATGCCTCGGCGGAAGAGATTAAAAAAGCGTTTCGTAAGCTGGCAATAAAGTATCATCCAGATAAAAACCCGGGTGATAAAACAGCTGAAGAAAAATTTAAAGAGATAAATGAAGCCAATGAAGTATTAAGCGACCCGGCAAAAAGAAAGAAGTATGATGAATTAGGCTCTAACTGGAAAAACTATCAGCAAGATGGCAACAAGGCAGAGGATTTTGATTGGTCGAGATGGAGAACCCAGAACCAGGGTAGTAGGCAGGGTTTCGGAACCCATGGAGGGCATGAAGAGATGTTTACTGAGGGCGGAGAGTTTTCTGACTTTTTTGAATCTATTTTTGGAGGGAGCGGTTTTGGACAAAGGAGTACCGGAAGAAGAGCAGCTAAAGGCGAGGATTATCGAACCGAGACAACTATCTCACTTGAAGAAGCATATTCAGGTACCAGTCGAAGAATAGAGCTAAATGATGAAACCCTGGATATAAAATTTAAACCGGGAGTAAAGGACAAACAGGTTTTAAGGCTAAAAGGTAAAGGCGGACAAGGATATAATGGCGGGCCACGCGGAGATATTTACATCACCGTTGAAATTCCCGAGCATCCTCATTATAAGAGAAAGGAAAACGACTTGTATTGTAATGCCCCTGTTGATTTGTACACTGCCATCCTGGGTGGTAAGCAAATTATACGGACCCTTAAAGGCAATATAAGGATTACTATTTCGCCAGGCACAGACAATAGTCAAACCATGAGACTGAAAGGAATGGGTATGCCCATATTTGGTAAAGCAGGAGAGTTTGGTGACTTATATGTACAAGTACGGATTGCATTACCTAAGAATCTATCGGAAGAGGAGCTTGAATTATATAGAGAGCTTGCGGCTATTAACGCAAAAAAGAAAGAGACAAAAACTTCTTGAGCCATGTATGCGGCAAATAAAGAGTTATCTGAGATATTTCATGCCATAGCGGCCATTTACCGCTATAAAGGCGATGACCGTTTCCGTGCCCTTGCCTACGACAAGGCCTCACGCGCTATAGCTTCTCTCCATGAAGATATTGAATCATTTGCCAAACACGACAGGTTAAGCGATATCCCTGGAATTGGCATACATACAGAGGAAAAGATAAAAGAATATTTCCGCACCGGGAAAATTGCAAAATATGAAGAACTAAAAAAAGAAGTACCCGTTGGTATTCTTGACATGACTGAGATATCGGGTTTTGGCCCCCAGTCGGTAAAAAAACTGCACGATGAATTAAAAGTAGAAACAAAAGAAGAATTGGTAAAAGCATTACAAAGTGGTGAAGTAGCAAAACTGAAAGGTTTTGGCAAAAAAAAGGTTGAGGGTATGTTACGCGGATTAAAACTCCATAAGACAATAGAAGAAAGAATGCTTCTATGGGATGCACTTCAGGGTGCTGGCCAGGTTCTTGAAAAATTAAAGAAACTACCGGAAGTAAAAAGAGCTGAAATAGCTGGTAGCCTGCGCAGGATGAAGGAAACCATTGGCGATATAGACATACTTGTATCATGCGAAGCTAAAAACAGGAAGAAGGTTATTACTTATTTCACAGGGCCGGCGTTAGCAAAACAGGTTCTTGCAAAAGGCGACACAAAAGTCAGTATTATACACAAAGAATCAGGCAGGCAAATTGATTTACGGATGGTGAATGAAAATGAATGGGGCTCGGCGCTGCAATATTTCACGGGTTCAAAAGAACATAATGTTCACATCCGAACCATTGCAAAAGACAAAGGGTATAAAATAAGCGAATATGGTATTTTCACAATTAAGAGCAATAAATGGGTAGCAGGAAAAGAAGAGGAAGATATTTACAATGCACTCGGATTTAAAATAATGCCTGCAGAAATGCGTAAAGACAAAGGTGAAATAGAGTTAGCGGCCAAAGGCAAAATTCCAAACCTTGTTACATTAAAAGATATCCGCGGCGATTTGCATACCCACTCTACCTGGAGTGACGGGGCTCGTTCAATAGATGAAATTGCCAGATACATTATGAAAAATCTTCCGTACGACTACTTTGCAATTTCTGACCATTCAAAAGCGACCAGGATTGCCAATGGCATGGATGAAAAACAAATATTGAAACAATTAAAAGAGATAGATAAACTGAACAAGCAATATGGGAAATATTTCATAAAAAAGAGCATTGAAGTTGATATTTTGGCTGATGGTTCCCTCGATATGCCCGACGAAATTTTAGCCCGGCTCGATTGGGTAACAGCTTCCATACATAGTGGCTTCAAGGGCGACAACACCGACAGGCTTATCGCCGCCTGCCACAGTAAATATGTTTCTTCTATAGGACATCCAACCGGAAGATTAATAGGTTCAAGGGAACCTTATAAAGTGGATATTGAAGAATTAATAAAAGTAGCAAAAAACACAGGTACCGCACTTGAGATAAATAGCCAGCCCCAACGAATGGACCTGAATGATGAAATGGCACGCTTAGCCCGGGAAAATGGGGTTAAACTGGTTATTGATACCGACAGCCACGATTTAAATCACTTCAACTATATGAAACTAGGAGTTGCAATTGCCCGCAGGGCCTGGTGTACACCCGACGATATACTGAATACAAAATCGTGGAGCGAGATGAAGAAATTTGCATCTAAAAAACTTAAATAGCTAAAATAATAAGGTATCCTAATTACCCGGATGCTTTTTAAAATATCCTCTCAGCAAAAAGCTATGCTGAAGCGCATCCATAGTTTTATTGAGTTTTTTAGTGCTTTGCTGTAAATTATCAATACTTTGTTTAAGGTTTCCTGCAAATGCCGTATCTTTCATTAAAACACTCCAGGTATTACTATTATTAGCTTGTAAACCTTTCAGCAGTTCACCTGTGATTTGGGTTGAATATGCACTGCTGGTTTTTAAATTAGCCATAGTTTCCTGTAATTCATGCTTCATAATTGTATCATTCATTAAAATACCGATAACCCCGCTATCAGGGTTTATCTTATCAACCATCTTATCTATATCTGATGATATTGTAATCAGTTGACTACTAGTGGTGCTGATATTCCTCAAAGTATTCCTGAATTCCTTATCCGAAGTACTATCATTGACCAATGTTTTAAAGATGCTTTTCTTCTCAGTCATATCAGTGCTTATCTTAGCCAGGTTGGCGGTAATTATTGATACATTCTGGTTTGTATTTATAAGCTTTTCAATAATGCCTTGGCTATCAAATGGATTAACCGAGGCCAGGATACCATTATCCTCAATGCTTTCCCTCGACTTCCATACAGGCTTAATATTTACTTCCTTATTTCCCACAAGGCCTTCTGTAGCAATATAAACCACAGCATCTTTTTTAATAAGAGGCTGAAAGCTCTTATCAAGTTTCATATCTACTTTTATCATCGAATCGTTGAGAAAGGTTATTTTTTCTACAATGCCTGCTTTAACCCCTGAGAAATTGACATTGTCGCCGGTTCTAAGTCCGCTAAGGTTATTATAAATAGCGCTGACTCTGAACGTACGGGAAAAGAGATTTTGTTTAGAGCCAACAAAGAAAATACCAACAACAAAAATGGCAGTACCTGTAGCAACCAATATCCCAAGCATTAATTTTCTTTTCGATTGCTTATCCATGGTTTATCATAATAAATTGAAAATATTCGATATTTGAGTTACAACCATATCTGTAATTATTACAAGCATTAGCGAGTTAATAACCGATGCATTTGTTGCTTTTCCTACACCCGCAGTGCCGTTTTCCGATGTATACCCTTTATAACATCCAACAATTCCAATAATAAAGCCAAATATGAACGATTTAATTATGGAAGGAGCAATATCATTAAATGAAAGTTTCTCTACTACCTGCCCGAAAAACAACCTAAGGCTTATCTGACCCTTTACATTCGCACCAATAAAGGAACCTATAAGTGAAATAGCATCAGCATGTATTACAAGAATGGGTATAATAAGCGTACTTGAAATTACCCTTGTAACAACAAGGTATTTAAAAGGGTTTATCCCCGATACTTCCATAGCATCAATCTGGTCCGATATTTTCATTGAACCCAGTTCAGCTGTAATATTCGAGCCTATGTTGCCGGCGCATACAAGTGCCGTAATAAGCGGGCCAATTTCACGTATAATAGATACTGCTGCCATGGATGGTATGTAGGAGCCTGCACCGAATTCAACAAGCGCCGGCCTGGATTGAAGCACGAGGACTATACCCATTCCTAACGCGGTTATGCTGACAGGGAAAATAGATTTAAAGCCCACCTCATACGCCTGCCTTATAATTTCATTGAATTCAAATGGGGGAAGAAATGCTTCTTTAATGACGCGCAGAACAAACTGAACAGTATCACCAAGCCCCATAGCCCTTCTATAAAGGCCCTTAACTTTGCTATTCTGAACTGATGTTTCTTCTGTTTGCTCCATTGTAATATTCCGCAGGACTAATTGATAATCCTTAACAAACATATTTCCATACAATAACTATATGGATGAGTAGTGTCAGTTTTCAAGCTGATTTACCTCATATTCATTGGCAATGCGCTTTATTCCATTTAAACTCCCAACTATGATTTAAAGTAGGCTAAAAGGATTGAATAGCCAATTACTGAATGGGAAGTCAAAAAAAACTGCTGCCATTATTCAATTCAATCTCATAGCTATATGGTCCTGAAAAGTAAATTGCGAATGCTCTAATTGCTTTTAAAATCTTACAAGGAAAGCAATTATAATACGGTCCTCTGTTTGCCTCAGGTCAGGCGCCCAGCCGGGAATTGTAGTGTAACTTCCGTTAGCCTGCTGAATTAAAACCGGGGTTGTAGAATACCCTGTTGGAGAGGTAACTCCACCAGGGCCTGCAAAGTATGGTACACTAGCCCAGCGGTGAACATATTCCAGCTTAAATTCAAAACTCTGGCTAGGCATCCACGAAATATTGGTGGAATAATCCCATGCATTGAATTGGTTACCCGGGTTTTGCGTAAAGGGGTCTATGCCTTGTTGCAGTGTAGTTTGCAACACGCTCCCGTTCAATAACTGTACTGCGGCAGGAGTAGGCAAATCACTTGCCTGTCCGGTAGGTTCGAGTACCAGGTAGCGGCCGGGGTTGGTCATAACACCACCACCAAACAGCCATGCAAGTTTACCATGTGCAAACCAAATGCGGTTATAAAACATAGCGCTGGCAAAGTACTGTGCATATCCACTGCTTGAAGAGTCCTTGAAACCATTGAAGCCATTTACACCATCGCCCTTTTCATCACCAATATCGCCGGTTAAAGAAAATGCCATTTGTGTAATTCCTTTTGATGATTTTGGCCTGTGGAAATATCTCACTAAAAAACTATTGTCGGAGTGAAACCTGTGCCTGCCGTAAAGGCCGGCCGCATCAGAGCCGTAATAATCATTTGTAAGAAGTTTTACATTTTCATTTGGCATCCATGTAATATTGCCGCCGAACCCAGGCATATCATTAAAACTGCCATAGCTCTGCCAACCATTAACACCCCACAATTCTATCTTCAGGAAATTCGATGGAAATATCTGTACGCGTATTCCGTTAAAAAACCATGGTGTATTATCAGATGTATAGGAAGCCTGGTAATCCCAGTTTTCAACCTGGTAATATGAATTGAGGCCGATATATGACATGAACAAACCACCGTCAATGTTAATACCGTGCATACAGTTAAAGTGACACCCTCCATACGCTTCACTTATATATTGATAGGCACCTTGCAAATCATATTGCCCGCGATACGTACTGTAATCATTTCGAGGAACTACCTGGTCGCGTGTACCGAATTGGGTCATAAAACGAGCGCGCGCTCCATCATAACTAAAATCGCCTCCGAAACCTAAAGCAGAGAGTTGCATTTCATTGTCGCGCGATAAAGCAGTAGAGCCTACAACCGTATGATCAATAGGGTTGGCAAATGAATAGGTTGTATTAGCATCTATAAAAATTTCAGGTGAAAAATATGGGATATGAAATATTGATGAATCTCTTCTGTCGTTACCATTTATCCAGCTCTGGTCCATGTTGTCAAAAGGGTTCTGGTCCTGCATTATCTTCTTCTTTGCAGTGTCCTTAGTTGCAGTGGTTGTTTGTGCATTAGTGAGTTGGCTAAGCCCTAATATTGCTAGAGTCACTAACGCTATTATAATTTTTTTCATAATGTTTATTTATAATTTTTGTATCAAATATTTAATGTTAACTAATTAATCGTGTAGTCTGAATTTTCTTCTCAGAAATTCAAAAACCATCTCTTTATTAAAACTCAGTGTACTTGTGTAAGAAAGGGCATTCTTAACCTTTTTATCATTTCCGTTCACCTTTCGGTGCATTTGGAGTTGCAAAGATAAACAGATTCATGATTGCCTTAATAAAATTGTATCTTCTATCTAAATTATGCCAATAAAGCAAGGGATTTACCCTATGTTCAAACCCATTAATATGAAATTACGTAATTAAATGTATGAAGCATAGCATACTCTTAACATATTTGCTTGTCCTTTTTGGCCTATCAGCAACCGGACAACTTGGCAATTCTGGTAACATAATAGGTGGAGAGAAATATGCCGGCCTTTATTATGAAAACGACTTTTTTACAGGAACAGATATGTATTATACCCAGGGAATACGAGTAGAATTTGTAGACCCTGTATTAAGGTATTCACCTGTTATGTGGTTATTACCTGTATTGGGCCATTCTTCGGTAAAATATGGCTTATCGGCAGGACAAGACTGCTTTACGCCCACAAGTATTACAAGCCCCACAATATTATACGGAAATGAACCTTTTGCGGGGTATATCTATCTCGGGCACTATAAAGCCTCTACTGATGATACTAAAAAACAAATGCTGACGGCTGAGCTTGATGCAGGCGAAATAGGCCCATGTGCCGAATGTGAAGAGGAGCAAAAAGCAATACATAAAGCCGTGCCAGGAAACGTTCAGCCGGACGGATGGCAATACCAGATACGAAGTGCGTTACTGCTTAATTATAAATTACGCTACGAAAACGCTTTATTTTCTGATACGGCAATAGATATTGATGCTATAGGGCAGGCAACTGCAGGTACCGTTTACGATAATGCCCTGGCAGGTTTTGCCCTTCATTTGGGAAAAATGCAATCGTATTTCTCCGCTAACCGAAATTCCGCCTTTCAACTTTATGGCAATTTCCAGGTATGGGTAGAAGGAGTGGCCTATAATGGTACAATGCAAGGTGCTCTTTTTGCGCCCGAGAGTGTTTATACCTTAAGTTCAAAAGAGCTTAATCATATAGTACTTGGCGATTCGTATGGTATTTGCCTATCTTATCACAAAATTCTGCTCGAGTACTCAGGAACCCGCATTACAAATGAAATACTAACAGGAGTTAATCATGGTTGGGGGCATATAGGCATTGTGGTTTTTTTTTGAGCGCTCCTACACTATTCCCTATTTGCTTATTTCTGAATTATAAATTTCCCTTCAGAAATCAAATTACCCGATTCTGTCATTATCCTATAAAAATATACTCCGGTAGGAACTCCACTCCCACTCTCCGCATTAGTAACGGATATTAGGGTAACTGACATTCCATTGTCTGGATAGTTTAATGGCATTGTATACATTTTTTCTCCCATCATATTATAAATCTCGGCTTTAGCTTTTTCGTTACACTCTTTTATCTCAATAGTAAATTGCCCGTTATTAGGGTTTGGATATATTCTTGTATTTTCTATATCACTAATAACCGGCAACCCTGTTGTGCTCTGATATTCATCAGCACCAATGTCTATGCGTCCGCTAACAATCCTTGTTTCTCCATAAAAGTCGCGTTCACTGGTATCAACAGGCCAGCCCGGCATACCACCATTAATACATGTTGAAGCTGGCAACAGCCGGAAATTCAACGCTGACCGTGAAGTATCCGTTAATAACGGGTCTTTAAAAATTGAATGTGCATCAAATCCGCTACCGGTTTTGTAATTTGAAAAACCTGTATACGAATTAGTACCATAGGAATATGAGGCATTAATTGAATCGCCATGAATGGCATAGTACTGGTTGTAATCAAACTTAAACGCTATCGAGTTTCCCCCACTCCAGCCCGAAGATATCATTGTATTAGATGCACTATAGAATATATTATTGTAAAAAGAACAGTGCTCACTGTAACTGAGCGACAACTCACCATTTCCCTCTGCAAGTGTATCATTATTAAAAAAAGTATTGTTTGAAATTGTAGAGTTAATAACACGGCCAGTGCTTACCGGGCCATTATATCCTCCTACCTGCATACCAGCCATACCATTCCTGTATATCATATTATCTCTAACTGTAATACCGGCCGTAGTATCTCCCGGAGTCTCGCATCCAACTTCTATACCCCAATCATTGTTATAGGATGCATTCTGTTCAATTGTAATATTTATGCCCCCGTCTACATAAATACCGCCGGCTGAACTGTCGTATATCGAATGGCATTTATAAATTGTGTTCCCTTTTACCAAGCCATTCCTGGCATGATCTGTAGCTTGGTTGGGGCTTACGCCTTCATTACCCTCCATATCAATACCAATATTGGCATTGCTATCTACTATGTTGTCTATGATGCTGAAACCATCCACATTTCCGTTAACTGAACAAACTTCGCTGAAACCGGGAGCATTATCATAAAAATGGTTACCCTGGATAGTTAAATTTTGCAAGGCAGTGCTTGAATCTCCATACACAATTAAAGGATTAACATTATCGTTCGTATTAGGGATAGCGGAAAAAGTAGTGTTCCAGTATATGTGATGAATAGTGCAATTACTAATGGTTATATAATTTGAGACTCCATCAATAAATATACCAATACTCGTATTATTACCTACACAGTTGTAGAATTCCAACCCGTTTACTTTAATATAACTCTTGTTGGAAATAGTAAGTAATTGCACTGCTGCTCCATTTCCATTCAGAACAACATTGCCGCCCTTATAATTAGTAAGGGTTATATAGCCCCCTATGGCTGAACCTGAAACAGAAACTGTATCCTGTTCGTAATAGGTTCCGGCCATTATCTGAATAGTTGTACCCGGAGTAGCGTTATTACAGGCATGCTGAATTGTTTTCCAGGGGGTGGTTATACTTTGCGCCTGTGCTTTAGTATAACTATCATTTCCTGAATTTGAAACATAATATGTTTGGCCATAACCTGACAAACTAATAATTACAAAAGTGATTATTAGCGACACGCATAGTTTACTAATCATTGCATTTAAGTATTAGTTTGATATTCAGTCCCAATTATATTTATCAAATTTAAAAAAATAGGGCAATTACTGAAATGTAAAAAAATAGGAGAGCCCTATCATGACCCGTTAAATGAATTTAAATCACGGCGAAATCGGTTTAGTGGCTGTGCCTGAAAAATAGAACCTCACAATGCAATTTTCTTCTTTAATAATGGCTTTTCCCAAGTACAAATTCTATACGTATATCGTCAACATAGAATTCCTTTTTGCCATTATTCCATGGATAAACAGCCAACGTATTTTCAGGTTTATTAATAGAATCGTCACGAAATAAAAAATCGGAACTTATCATCTGCCACTTATTATTTTTTACATAAGGCTGATCAAGGTTACGCGATTCCCACATTATTACTTTTCCTGCCGGGTTACGAACTTCCACTACCATGTTGCCTTTAGCGCTATCAGCCATAAGGGTCCACATACTTACCTTTACCCTGCCCACTTTTTCAGTCGATATTTCATGAAAGGGCTGAATGAAAGTAAGGCCATACATATGAATTGTATCTAGCTTATTTGAAAATATACCCGAGTGGGCATATTTTGAACTCAAGGTTACTGTTGTCCACCCCTTTATAGATTCAAAATCATTATAATACACCAACCCTCTTTGCTTTGTTTGGGTACATGCTCCTAAAATTATCAGCAACGGGTAAATAACTTTCTTCATCTGCCAAAACAACAAGAAATACCTACATTGCGAATATACAATGTTATGTTGAACCCCTGTAAATACTGTTAAGTCCCCTGAACGTATTTGTTTGGCAAAAAAACACTTTCTATAGGCCCAAATCGTTTAGCTTTGTATGAAACTAAAAAAGGCTCTCTTTTTCCGGTTTAGAATTGAATATTACATGATTAGCAGGTTGTGGCATAAGGTTCTTATAGTTATTTCCGTATTCCTTGTTTTTACATTTTTATATAAACTGCTGGAAAAACCCAGTATTTACCACAGTACAATTGGTAAAATAACTAACAATTATTTGCGGGTTAAAACAGATAAAGGTTCTGAAATAGTTGAGTCAGATACGGCCTTTACCCAATTCCAGGGGAACCATGAAGCAAATTGGGATGCCGTTTATTATCGCGGAATCCGCGACAGTATGTATTCCGGTACAACTAAAATCACACAGTACCGGTACGCATTTTACCCTTTCTTTCCTATGATATGGAAATTATCACATGCCAATTCTCATGGAATAATACTGCTTAATTACCTTTTCTTCGGCCTTTTCCTTCTCCTGTTATCTTCCGTATTCATGAAGGGAACAACATCAGAAATATTCTTCTTCGTCATTGCCCTGTTATTGCCAACATCAATATCTTACCGCATACCTTATACTGAATCATTATTTGCCCTTACATTTTCATTGGCAATAATTGGGTTACTAAAGCAGAAATACTGGTTGTATTTTATAGCCATGTTATTTTTTACCATGACCCGGCCCGCGGCACTAATGTTTTGTGCTGCATTTTCAATAATTAATCTACTGCAGTTCTTCCGGCATAAAAAAATCCTCCTCTTTATTAAAGAGTGTTTACTAACTGCCCTGCCGGTAATAGTTGGTGTATTTATAGTAACTCTTATACAGTTTTATTACAGTCATTCCTGGACCTCGTACATTGAAGCATGCGGCTTATGGACTAAAAGGCCTGATTTATACAAAGCTGTGTCCGACTGGTCTGTAGAAGGGTTTAGCATGAATGCTTTCGCTATTTTCTTCTTTGCTGTGCCTGTAATCGTCTACGCCATAATTAAATGTATAAAAACCCTTTCTTCTAAGACAACACCCAATTCAGTCTCATTATTCGGCGGAAATGAAGTATATATAAAAGAATATATGTTCAACATATCTATTTTGTTCATCACCATATTTTCTTTCTTTACACTATGGGCAAGCGGTTACGATATTAATGGGTTCTCGCGCTACACTATGGCAACTCCCTTCTTTTACATAATACTGTTTCAACTACCCCAAAAACTTGAAACAATGCCTTGGGCCTATAAAGCCTCTGCCTTCATTATAGGAATAGCAGGTATACTACTTTTTCTAATGTCGACCGAATATGCAGGAGATATTTTAAGATTTCAGTATCTTGGGCTTTACCTATTAATACCACTGGGGTTTATGATAATTTTCCAGCAGTATTTTTCAAACAGAGTTAAAATAATTTTGCTGATCCTGTTCTTAATACCTTGTTCAATATGGCACGCGTATTTATTTAATATGTACCTGGGCGATACCTGGATATTTACCTGAGAAAAATGATTAAAAGAATCTTTATATTTTTATAGATACTTCCTGAACCATGGAATTAAAAAACATTAAACTATCCATAGTTATACCCGTCTTCAACGAGGAGCATAATATTCCCATATTATACAGCAAGGTGTCGGAAGTATTGAAAGAAGTTATTTCTCATGAAGTAATTTTTGTAAATGATGGCAGTCGCGATAATTCGCTGGCTGTAATTTCGGAAATTGTCGGAAAGAATACCAACTCAAAATACATTAACCTTACCCGTAATTTCGGTCAACAGGCCGCACTTACTGCGGGATTAGACTTTGCAACAGGAGATATTGCAGTTACCATGGATTGCGACATGCAAGACCCCCCGGAATTAATACTGGAGATGTTAAAAAAATGGCAGGAAGGAGCGCTGGTTGTATATGGAAAACGAAAGGAAAGAAGTGACAATTTCCTGAAGAAATATAGCGCAAAAATATACTACGCTATATTCCGGAGAGTTGCAGAAATATCGAATGCCGGTGATATTGGGGAGTTCAGGCTCATGGACAAGAAAGTGCTTGGTGAGCTAAAGAAAATGAACGAAAAATCAAGATACCTGCGTGGAATGATATCGTGGTTAGGGTTCAACTTCGCCGTTATAGAATATGACCGCCCTTTAAGAAAACATGGTAAAACAGGATTCAGCATTGTGAAAATGGTGCGACTTGCAATGGATGGCATACTCAGTTTCTCCCTACTACCTTTAAAGCTGGGCTTTGTAATTGGTGTGCTGTGTATACTGACAGGGTTAATATTTTTGGGCTATATTTCTTACGATGCCCTCATAAATCACGTTAACTATCCTTTATATAAATGGTTAGTTGTAGCATTATTTCTGCTGCTTGGATTTATGTTCATATTACTATGGATAGTGGCAGAATATATAGGCAGAATTTTTGATGAAACAAAAGGCAGGCCTATTTATGTTATTAGCAATACAGGCAATATATAATCCTGCATGAAAATCCTTATGCTCAATTATGAATATCCGCCTTTGGGAGGAGGCGCAGGTGTTATTACACAGAATATTTCTGAAAGGCTTGCCGGGTTGGGGCACAGTGTTACCGTAGTTACAACATGGTTTAACACTGAGAAAGAAGTTGAAGAAAAAGGCAACTTAAAAATTATCAGGCTTAGATCAAAAAGAGTGCATACCCATAAATCAAGCGTGACTGAAATGCTGTCCTGGATTTACCAAAGCAAAAAATATCTCAAAAATTACGGCAGGCAAAATAAATTCGATATATGCTTTGCCAACTTTTCAATACCGGGTGGCGAAGTAGCGTTCTACTTAAAGAAGAAATATGGATTAAAATACACTGTTATCTCCCACGGACACGACATTCCATTGCAATTCCCTAAACAAATGCGCTGGTTTCATTTGGCAACCTATAACCGGATTAAAAGAATCTGCATGCAATCGGAAGCAAACTTTGTTCAAACTGTTACCATGAAAAATAATATTGACAAATTCTTAGGTGAGAAATATGCCACTAAAAATATACTTATTCCAAACGGTATAGATACAAATACGTTCACACCCGATTATTCACAAAGAAGCAACATATTCAAAATAGTATTTGCAGGCAGGCTGGTTGAGCAAAAGGACCCGTTTACTTTTCTCAAAGCAATAAAACTTTATGCGGAGAAAAATAGAAACTTCATTGTACATATTATTGGCGATGGAATATTGCGCAAAGGCATGGAGAATTATGTAAAGGCAAATCATATAGATGAAGTGGTAAAATTCCTTGGCTGGATATCAAAGAACGAAATAGTGAAAGAATATCAGGCAGCCCATGTTGCAATTGTTTCATCTGTCTTTGAAGGAATGTCCATTGCAGTTCTTGAATCTCTTGCCTGTGGCTGTTTCCTTATCACTACTCCTTTAGATGGTATTGATGAAATCATTACCAAAGATGAGAATGGGATTATTGTTAATTTTCATTTGCCCGAGGAAATTGCCCAACAATTAGAACATTACCACAATGAAAAGTACTTGAGCGGATATAAGGTAAGCGATATGGTAATGGATAAACTTTTAGAGCAATATAATTGGGATATTATTGTGAAAGAATATGAAAAGACCTTTAAGCAGTTAATAAACCAATGAGGGGTCTACACATAATAGATACCCTTTGGCTTGGTGGTGCACAAGCCGTTGAGCGCGACTACTTTGAGAATCAGCCAAACAATAAGGATATTTTTTTATATGTATTGCGTAAATCAAATCCTAAGATAGACATTAAGCACCCTAACGTATTTGCTGAGAATTCATTTAGCCGATATAGCTTCTCCCCTATCTTCAGTATTAGCAGGCTTATAAAGGAAAATAAGATAGATATCATTCACTGCCATCTTTTACGCTCACACCTATTTGGTTACCTTTTAAAAAGATGGTTTCACCCTAATATTAAGCTAATAATACATGAACATAGTGATATTATAGATAATGAAAGGCTTTCCATTCCAATATTAAAATTTATTCGAAAGCGAGCAAGCCTATTCATCACGTGCTCCAATGCATTAAGGAGAGACCTGGTACAGAAGATTACTATTGTGGATGAAAAAACAGTAACACTTTATAATGGTATTAACCTAGAGAAGTTCGATAGAAATACCACTATTTTTAATGTTGCAGAAGAAAAAAAGAAACTAAGCATTCCTGAAGATGCATTTGTCGTTGGTTTTATTGGAAGGCTTACACAACGCAAAGGCTGGCAAGAGTTTATTGAAACGGCCAATCTCCTTAAGGATAATAGCTCTATCAGGTTTGTTATTGCCGGGGATGGAGAGGATAAGGAGAAGCTACTTAGCCTGATATCTTCATATAAACTTGACAACGTAATTTATCTTGGTTATGTTTCTAACCCGGGATGGTTCTATTCATTAATCGATTGCCTTGTTATTCCATCGCATTATGAGCCCATGGGAATAACAGCCATTGAAGCCCAGGCCATGGGAGTGCCAGTTATTGCAAGCAATGTTACCGGCCTCAATGAGATAATTACTAATGAAAATGCAATACTAGTTGAGCCCAAAAATGTTCAGGAACTAAAGAAAGCTATAAACCGGGCAAAGGATGATTTGGCTTTATGCAGACATTTATCTGATAGTGGGCTTAGAAACGCCAAAAACTATTCGATCGGGAATTATGTGCAAGAGCTTGATTCTATTTACAATTCAATTTCATCTTCCCAATAAATGGAGTTAAGTATTATCATAGTGAGTTATAATGTTGAAAAACTAGTACTTGAATGTATTGAATCCATTTACAAGTACCTGAATGGTACTTTATTTGAAATGATCTTAGTAGATAACAACTCAACCGATAATATTGTAGATACAATTCCCAAACAATTCCCTGAAGTACATTTAATAAAGAATATCAGTAATGTTGGCTTTTCAGAGGCCAATAACCAGGGAATAAAAGCGGCTAAGGGTGATTACATTCTACTATTGAACCCCGATACATATTTAATCGACGATTCCCTGAAGAAAATGTTGACCTATGCAAAGACTCTTGATAGTTCTACCATAATAACCCCTCAATTATTAAACACTGACCATTCTATACAGACATCAGTATGGAAGGACAAAAGCCTGACTGTAATGGCCCTTGAGCTTCTACGGGTATTTATTGACAGGTATCCATTAAAAGAATACACAGCACCTCAAACTGTTGAAAATGTAGCAGGTGCCGCCATGCTTTTCCCAAAATCAATTATAGAGCGTATAGGGTATTTTGACAGTGAATTATTCTGGATGGAGGATTTTGACTTCTGTTACCGTTTGCGCCAACAAGGTGGCCAGGTAATCTATTTCCCTGAATCGTCAGTAGTGCATTATGGCGGAAAGAGCTCAGCCCAAAATCTTACCCTAGCTTATGCAAATGCTAACATTAGTAAACTGAAGTTCTATGAAAAACATTCTTCTGCTTTCAGGACTTTCCTTGCAGAAACAATAATCTTCATTCATATAACCAGCAGATTATTGCTTTTCATGGTATTATCTCCTTTCAATAAAAACTTTCGGAGCCAATTCTCTGCCTATGCTTTTACTTTAAGGAAATACTTTAGATACATCTTGCAAAATGACAGAACATTGCATTGATTGCTATAAATTGGCCTCAGTGAAATGGAAGTCGTAGTTGGCAGTACTTGCCTTCTTGCCAATAATAACTACTGATGTGCGGAAAGAAGGGATGATGTGAAATATCTTCCTTATAAACGATACAACTCCGGCTTTAGCGGGGCCATTTTCCCCAAAGAAATATTTCTTTACAACATTGAACCCCATCCTCCCGAATATTTCAACTGCTTCTTTCATTGTATATTCCCTCCAATGCAGGCTTACAACATAATTTTCCTTTCTGTTCAGTTGGTCAAAAAAATACTGTACAGGCTCATGTATTGAGCACCCTACTAGAAGCTTGAACCTATTATCGATACAAACCTGATTTGGGATTGCCATATATAGGTATCCGTCTTTCCTAAGTACCCTGTTAACTTCCTGCATAACAGGCAACGGGTTAAAATTCAAATGCTCCATTACCTCGCACATTATAACCATATCAAATGACTCATCAGCATAAGGTAATTTATAGCTCCGCAGATTAACACTCTCAAAGCCAATGCCATGCTTTGCATACAGTTCCTGCAATCTTTTTGATTTATGAAACTCAGGAATATCTGTTCCGGTTACCATAAACCCCAATTGCTTCAACGAAATACTTACAACGCCAAATAAAGAACCTATCTCTAATACCTTCATGCCTTTTTGAAGAATCGGGGCCACGTCATTAACTGTTCGCGCGTACGAATATTTCAAGTCATTTAAATACTGGTATTCCTTCTCCCCTGCCGCATTTTCCAAAAGGTCAATAGGGGTATCCTTAAAAGTGAGTATAGTACTATTTACCAGTGATGAATAATCCATAATGGTTCTTTATTTCCACATTATAACAGGCAGCCTGAAGAAACGTAATACTGAATTAAGGGTATAAACGACAATATATGCAGGGGCATACAATACCTTTGGCAACTTTGATTCTGAATGCTCTGATGCAAGAGCAGGTATTCCTGTTTTCTCTATCTGAAAATTATTTACTTCACCCTTTTCAATTACTAGCATACCGTTGTAGTAATGCAATCCTTTTATTGATTTTGTTAATGAATCTACTTTAAGTACACCTTGTTCAGAATAGTGTGCGTTTAATTGGTCGATGATATTTTTACTGAATTCAATAAATGTCCCCTTTCGCTTGTACCCGCCTCCATACTTCAGCCAATACGATGTATGCAGGTCTTCACATATATAAATGCCATCAGCTTTAACTTGGTCGAATATTTCTTTAAACGCCGTTATCTGTTGCTTCATGGTATGCCCACCATCGTCTATTAAAACATCTATAGGCGGGACTTGAGAAAGTACATTCTTAAGAAAAAGCTTGTCAGACTGTGAACCTGTGAATATTTTAATTCCTTCTTCCTCAAACTTTTTGCACTCAGGGTTTATATCAATTCCATAAATCCTTGCTTCATCGCCAAAATAGTTTTTCCACATTTGCAAGCTACCACCGTGGTACACTCCTATTTCAAGTATAACCACTTGTTTACCTCTATACTTAGCGAAGTACTGTTCATAAATATCAAAGTAGTGGGTACATTTGTGAATGAGCCTTCCCGGGTTATTTCTGAAATATTTCTCTAAGTCACTCATGCATTCTCCTTTTTCCAATAAACACCCGTCCAGTCAATGGTCTTTATTTCTTCAGTAATACCGTGGTGCTTCCTGTAATCCTCAACTGCTTTCATGCATGCAGGTACTGCGCCCCAGTCATCAATAATAATATATCCGCCTTTTGAAAGCTTAGGATATAGATTAGTTAGCCCATCCATAGTAGATTCGTACATATCGCCATCTAGCCGCAGTATAGCTAGCTTATTTATAGGAGCCTTAGGTAATGTATCCTTAAACCAGCCTTTCAAAAACTTAACCTGTTCATCTAAGAGTCCATACTTCTCAAAATTATGTTTTACTTCATCTAAAGATACTTTCAACTCTTCAAATTGAAAATGTTTATCGCCTCTATCAGCAGGATATTTATTAGGGTCAGGTGTTGGCAGGCCTTCAAATGAGTCAGCTACCCAAACAAATCTATTAGTAATATTTATTTCTTTAAGTATTGCCCTCATAAGAATTGTAGAACCACCCCTCCAAACACCAAGTTCAATCAAATCACCTTCAACATTATTCTCAATAACATCTCTCACACAGAATTCTATATTGTCAAGTCGCTTCATGCCGACCATGGTATCGGCATACATGGGCCTGTCCTTCCCATTCAGGCGCTCCTCTTCACTTGATTTGTTTACCTGGCTTATTGTATAGTTCATTGGACGAAGCAACCTGTCTAACCAACGTAACTTCCTTGAAACAACTCCATGAGTCAACCTAACCGGAATATATTCCTTAGTACCCACTCGGTGATAATCCGTGAGCATTTTCTTCAAAAGATTAATATATGCAGAACTTTGCTCCATAAGGGTTAACTAAATTCTCTTTTTAATCGCCTTTTAATAATAATGTGTAGCGAAAATATTTTCCTAAGATTACGCCCCAACTGTAGCTTTCTGTATTTTGCCTTGAGTTCTTTCCCATGGTTCTCGAAAGATTGACTAAACCCTTTGTCTATCTTAATCTTTTGAATAAGGCCCAGCACTTCTAAAGGTACATTATTGCCC
This sequence comes from Bacteroidota bacterium, assembly GCA_013285805.1. GTDB lineage: Bacteria > Bacteroidota > Bacteroidia > JABEUT01 > JABEUT01 > JABEUT01. Next base: position 56,210 of record JABDGY010000007.1, read on the forward strand.
ACAGCTATTATTCCTAGTCCACAACTATGTGTAAACGCACATGAAGGGTAAAGTTTGCTTATTTCTGCCCAAAATTTCCAAACGCCAAAACCCTTACGGCGTATTTGGGTATCGTGAAATAATACCACTGCTTTATCAGAAAGCTTGGGAAACCAATTATCAAAATCGTGCTTTACAGCATCATAGGTATGTAATCCATCAATATTCAATATATCAATGCTCTTATCTCTAAACTTATCCTTTGCTTCGTCAAATTTCATTCTAAACAATGTGGCAATATCGGCATATTCCTCCTTCACGTGATTAACTATACTCTCATAAACATCTTCATAATAGAAGCCAGAGTGTTCATCTCCTAACCATGTATCAATCGCGTAGCATTTGACCGG
>JABDGY010000008.1 GCA_013285805.1 Bacteroidota bacterium
GCTGAAGTTTACCAGCCCTACCAGTTAGCCTTCGATACTGCAGGTAACTTATATTTTGTAGACGCTAATACCGCTACCGTGCGGAAGATTGATAAAACAACTAATGTTATTACTACCATTGCAGGTACGGGTGTACAGAACTACTACGGTGATGGCGGGAAGGCTGATACTGCTCAATTTATATCACCGACAGGTATTGCTATTGATAAAAACAATAACATTTTTATAGCCGACCAGGCCAACAGCCGTATACGAAGAATTGATGGAGTTACATCAATAATAACTACCATAGGCGGTAATGGCACAAACGGGTTTCAGAATGGTTTTGCTTCTATATTTCAGTCACCTACAAACCTGGCATTAGACTCCGTAGGCAATGTTTATGTTTCAGACATGAGCAATAACATGGTGCGTGAAATATTTGTTTCAACAGACTCAGCTATAACTATTACAGGAACAGGTTCACAGGGATATTTTGGGAACCATGTAATGGCAAACACGGCCTCGCTCAATGGCCCTTTTGGTATTGGATTTGATAAATCAGGAGATATTATTTTCAGCGACGCCAATGATTATAAAATGCGTGAAATATCCTTTAGCGGGCCTTCTATTACAAGCCAGCCTCCTGCCACAATTTATACATGCCCTGGTTTGGGGAATAAAATAGGTATTGGTGTTTCGGGCAGCGGTGTTACCTACCAATGGTATGTTGATTCCACAGGAAGCGGAAGTAATTTAGTGCCTGTAACCAATGGTGCTGAATTTTCAGGCGCTAATGCCGATTCACTGTTAATTAGCAGCATAGAAACCTCTACGCTTGCATTTCAATGCTCAATAAATGGAGGGTATGTTAACTCGATACTGGTACAGGATAATCTTGTTCCAGCTCCTTCTCTCAGATATATTGGAAAGTATTTACGGGGTAATAGCATTTGCTCGAACAGTAGTGCGGATATTGGTTTTGCAGATATGAGCATTGGTTTAATTAAACCCAGGCATGGAAAAGGTATTCCCTACGATGAAGATTTCTATTCATGGAGTGCAAGCCCAGGTGATACAAGTACCGGTTATAGTACTACTATATATGTGAACCCAAGTGTAACTACAACTTATACGCTTATGGTTAACAACGGGGCTTGTACCATTGATACTACTGTTACTGTGTATGTTCACACGCACACACTTGAAGCCAATGTTCTCCCTGCCTCACCCGTTTGCCAAGGCACAACAGTTACCTTGTATGGTAAGGGTGGCAGCAATTACCAATGGATGGATACTACAACTTATGCTTATACCACCAATGGTGTGGGCTTTCCTATTGGTAAAACTACTACTTACTTTATGAGTGGTACTGATACTTATGGATGCTCCTATACCGATACATTAACTGTAGTTGTTAACCCCATACCTGCTGTTACCGCTAATGCTTCTAAAGATTCTATTTGCTCAGGCAACTCTGTTACACTTACGGGTGGTGGAGCACTTTCATATTCCTGGAGCAATGGCGTTACAAATGGTGTTCCGTTCATACCTACAGCATCGGGTGTTTATTCTTTAACAGGTACAGATGCTAATGGTTGCAGCGCTACGGCTAACGTGGCTGTTACAATAATGGCACAACCACCGGTTTCCGGTATGGCCAGCCCGGCTACTGTTTGCGGAGGCGATTCACTTACGTTGACCGGCAGCGGAGCTGTTTCATATACATGGAGCGGAGGCGCTACTAATGGCGTGCCTTTTGTTCCTGCAAGTACAACTACATACACTGTTACAGGAACCAGTGCTTTTGGTTGTACCAATACATCGCTTGTTTCTGTAACCGTGAACCCTAAACCACCCGTTAAAGCTATTGCCTTCCCCAGCGCCGGCGTTTGCCAGGGTTCAACTGTAACATTGCTTGGCGGCGGCGGAGTATCTTATTCATGGAGTGGCGGCGCAAACAATGGAGTGGCTTTTGTACCTCCCGGAACTACCACTTATACAGTAACGGGTACTGATGCCAATGGCTGTACGGCTACAGATTCTGTCAGAGTTGTGGTAGATAACGCCATAATAATTGCACCTACCTCTGCAAGCACTTTATGCGGACAAAATAATGGTACTGCATCAGTATCGGTTTCAAGTGGCATTCCTCCCTATACTTATTTATGGAGCACAACCCCTATTTCAACTAATTCGTCTGTCGACAGCCTTGCACCCGGAGTATATGTGGTTACCGTAACCGATTCGGCTCATTGTAACTCTACACAGGCTATAAGCATTGGCGGTTCTTCCGCGCCTGTTCTTACAGTTGCCACAACAAACAGCAATTGCGGTACCAGGGGAACCGGTTCGGCCAGCGTTGTAGTTACCGGCGGAACAACACCCTATCACTACTTATGGAACAACGGCGATACACTTTCAAATGATTACAATCTTAGAGCTGCCACCTATATTATTACAGTAACCGATGCCAACGGTTGCTCTACTTTCGCCCCGGCAATTGTAAACAATGCCAACGGGCCGGTGGTTACAATAACTTCGCAGCAAAATGTTATGTGTTACGGAAATGCCACAGGCTCTATTTCGGTAACTGTATCAAGCGGCACCCCTCCTTACCAGTACCTTTGGTCGAACGGGGCCACTGTATCGTCAATTACTAACCTGCCAGCAGGGCCTTACCAGCTAACGGTTATGGATGCCGATAGTTGCACCAGTGTAAGAAGTTTCACTATTACCCAACCCATTTCTCTTACTGCTACCACTTCAACAATTAAAGCCGATTGCGGTGTAGCCGATGGTTCCGCCTCAATATCAGCAGCCGGCGGCACTTCGCCTTTCCTATACTCATGGAATACAGGAGCTACTACTTCTTCCATTTCTTCAGTGCTGGCAGGGGTTTACTTTGTTACCGTTACCGACGGTAATGGATGCCAGGATTCACTTACAATACCTCTCAGCAATAAAACAGGCCCCTCAGTTTCGCTCACTATTTCATCAAATGCAGGTTGTGGCAGCGGAGGATTACTTTCTGCTTCTGCTACGGGTGGCACTACGCCTTACACGTATAAATGGTCGAACGGAGCTACCGCTTCTTCCATATCAAATGTTCCGGCGGGCGATTACTTTGTTACGGTTACCGATGCACACGGTTGCCTGGGTACTGCTGATACTTCTATCTCTGAAATTACTCCTCCTGTACTTCCTTTATGTATGGTTACGGTTGATACTGCCAGTGTCCACAACCTGGTTATATGGGATAAAACAGCGGCAACCAATATTGACCATTATAATGTTTACAAGGAAAGTACTACCGCAGGTGTATACTTTTTGGTGACTTCAGTACCTTACACCAGCCCTGCCACATTCATTGATACTCTCTCAAACCCGATGATACGCAGCTGGAGATATAAATTAACCCAGGTTGACACTTGCGGCAATGAATCGCCACAGAGCCCTGACCATAAAACCATGCACGTTACTGTAAACAAAGGAGTTGGAAACACCATTAACCTTATCTGGGATGGTTATGAAGGACTTGCCTTCTCAACCTATTACATTTACAGGGATACTATGCCTGATACCTACACTCTATTTGACTCGGTGCCAAACACTATTTATACTTATACCGATGTACATCCGATGAATACCAAAAAGACTTCTCTCTATCATATAGGTATTGATAACCCGGGCAGCTGTACTCCGCTGCGTACTCTTGCTATAAACTACAATTCATCCAAGTCGAACTCCGGTAATATTACCTTAACATCAGTACCTGAAATAAGCGACTTCACCAATTGTACAGTTTTCCCAAATCCTTCTTCAGGTGTGTTTACTGTTAATATGACACTTTCTCAGAATACACAGAACTTGTCACTGAAAGTGATAAATGAACTTGGACAGGAAGTTTACGAACAATCGTATTCAAGAATTGCTGGGCAATTTACCAGGGAACTTAATTTATCTGACCTTGCCAAAGGGGTATATTTCCTGAAAATATCTTCTGACCAGGGTAATGTATACAAGAAAATTGTTTTACAATAACTAAAATCTACAAACCAATAAGTATATAATCATCTTACAATAAAACCGTAAATCATGCAAAACTTCTACCGAATTTCCCGACTTACATTACTTGCCATTTTTTGTTTCAGCATAAGCAGTACGCTGAAAGCCCAGGTTATTTTAACCGATGCCGGTAACGGTACTTATGGTTATTCCGGCGACGGAAGTGCTGCCACAGCTTCAGAAGTGGAAACGCCTTACAGTGTGGTGGTTGACAAAGCAGGCAACATTTATATAGCCGATTATGGTGTAGACGTAATTCGTAAAGTCACTGTGTCAACTGGTATTATTACAACCCTTGCCGGAAGCGGTAACGCTAACTATTCCGATGGCTTAGGAACAGCAGCCTCTTTTAATGGCATTGAAGGTTTAGCCATTGATACTGCATCAGGTAACCTTTATGTGGCCGATGCCAATAACCAACGCATACGTATGGTTACACCGGGAGGCGTAGTAACAACCATTGCAGGAACAGGTACTGCCGGTTTCTTTGGCGATGGCGCTCCTGCATCAGGCTGCCAGTTAAACTACCCTTCAGGGGTTGCAGTAGATAAATCAGGTAATATTTACATAGCTGATAATGCCAATAACCGTATTCGCGAAATAACGGGAAGCACCATAAACACTATTGTAGGTAATGGAACAGCAGGGTTTGCTGGTGATGGTGCTGCGGCTACTCTTGCTGAATTGAATGCCCCCTCCTGCATAGCGGTTGATAAAGCTGGCAATATTTATATAGCAGATGCATCTAACCAACGTATACGTAAAGTAAATGCAATAACACAGACCATTTCAACTATTGCAGGTAATGGTAATACCGGTTATATTGGAACAAATATACCGGCTACAAACGCCCAGTTATACAACCCCTGGGGAATTGCCGTTGATGCGAGTGGTAATGTTTACTTTGCCGATCAGAGTAATAATATGATAGAGGAGGTATTTGCCAGTAACGATAGTATTACTCTTCTTGCAGGCTTTGGCCAGTATTCATACGGCTATAATGGCGACCATATACCCGGAATAAATGCCGAATTATATACTCCATTGGGATTAGCTATAGATGATTCTTCTAATATTTATTTTGCCGATGAGAATAATTACAGGGTTAGGGAATTAAAAGTAACAGGGCCCAATATTGTGGTAGAACCGCAGTCAAATGATAATGTTTGCCCGGGTGCACCTACCTATGTTAGCATTGTCACTTCGGGAACCGGTGTTACCTATCAGTGGTTAGTAGATTCCAATTATTCCAACTGGGATACCGTTAAAAATGGCGCAGTTTATTCCGGCGCTACGTCTGATACACTTAAATTTAACGTGGGCACGCAACAGGGAAATAGCTATCAGTATATGTGCGTTATTAATAACGGATACGAAACTTCCACTGTTGGCAATGTTTATATCAATTATCTTCCTAATGTTAATCTGGGTTATCCAACCGACAGTATCTGCCCCGGTACACCTACGCAAATAAGCGCATGGATAGGTGGCGGTAGCCGTATTAAACCTTTACATCATCCGGCAGTGCCTGCCAGCGGTATTTTATGGAGCACCGGCGATTCTACCGATACAATTACGGTAATGCCATTGGTTACCACCAAATATACTGTTACAGCTACTCAGAGTGGATGCTCTGTTACCGATACCATTACTGTTGATGTTGACCGTACTAAGGTTTCCGTTAAAGCATTCCCGTCAACATCAGTTTGTTCGGGTAATACTGTTACTTTATTCGGCCAGGGTGTAAGCTCATATTCATGGAGCAGTGGTATTAATAACGGGGTAGGGTTTACCCCGCCGGGAACAAGTACATATACTGTAACCGGTGTTGACGATATAGGATGTTTAATAAAAGATAGCGTAACCATAACCGTGAATCCATTGCCGGTAGTTACAATTACCTCAACCTCGGCTACCGATACAATATGCCAGGGAACCAGCCTCACCCTTTCGGGCGGAGGAGCTGTTTCATATAACTGGAGCGGAGGGGTAGTTAATAATACTGCTTTCACTCCTTCATCTTCCGAGGTTTACTACCTCACCGGAACCGATGCTAATGGCTGTTCAGGCACTACATCTATTCCTATCACCGTTGCTCCATTACCTGTTATAACGGGTACTGCTTCACCTTCAACTGTATGCGCGGGCGGTTCAGTTACACTTACAGGTAACGGTGGTTCATCATACGTATGGAGCGGTGGTGTTACCAATGGCGTTGCTTTTACCCCGGTTACTTCGGGAACATATACAGTTACAGGCACCGATGCAGCAGGCTGCACCGGAAGCGGCCAGGTAATCATTACCGTTTCGCCCAAGCCAATCATTACAGCTAATGCATTCCCTTCCGCTACCTTGTGCGAGGGTTCTTCAGTAGCATTATTCGGCGGAGGCGGCGTTTCATATGCATGGAGCGGCAGTGTAAACAATGGCGTTTCTTTCAACCCAACATCTTCAGGCACATATACTGTTACCGGAGTTGATGTTAACGGTTGTTTCAATAAAGATTCAATAATGATAACCGTTAATAAAAAAGTTGTTATTACACCTGTCACTTCAAACACTTCATGCGGATTGAAGAATGGTTCAGCTTCAGTAATAGCATCCAATGGCCTTCCTCCTTACACTTACTTATGGAGTACGACCCCTGCGTCTACCAGTTCTTCGGTTGACAGCCTTGGAGCAGGAACTTACGTAGTTACCGTTTCCGATTCTGCAAAGTGCCCTTCAACCCTTGTTATTGGTATTGGCGCTTCAACGGCACCTATTTTATCGGTTACCACTACCCCTAGCAATTGCGGCACGGTAGGTACAGGTTCGGCTTCGGTATCAGTTACCGGCGGTACCGCCCCTTACAAGCTTATGTGGAACAATGGTGATACCCTTGCTAATGATTACAACCTGAAAGCAGCCACCTATATTATTACCGTTACCGACGTAAACGGCTGTTCTACTTTTGCCCCTGGCATTGTTACCAATGCCAACGGCCCTAAAATTTCTATCTCTTCGCAATCGAATGTAAAATGTTACGGCAGTACTTCAGGCGCACTATCAGTTTCTGTTTCAGGCGGTGTTTCTCCTTACACCTACTTATGGTCGAATGGAGCTACCACCTCAGCAATTGGCGCACTGCAAGCCGGGCCCTACCAGCTTGTGGTTATGGATGCCGACAGTTGCACCAGCGTAATGAGCTTTAACATTACACAGCCTGCGGCACTCACACTTACATCATCTATAGTTAAATCAGACTGCGGTGTTTCCGATGGCGATGCTTCGGTAGCAGTAAGCGGCGGAACTTCTCCTTTCACATACGCATGGAACAATGGTGCAACTACTTCAAATAACACATCGGTTATGGCCGGTGTTTATGAAGCGACTGTAACGGATGGTAATGGTTGTATAGATTCTGTAGCTGTTGCTGTAAGCGATAAAACAGGCCCTACCGTTTCTCTTGACGTAACGGCTAATGCAGGTTGCGGAAGTGGTGGTTCTGTTACTGCCACAGCAACGGGTGGAGCTTCGCCTTACACTTATACATGGTCTGATGGGCTTACTTCCACATCAATATCGAATGTGCCTGCCGGTAACTACTTTGTTACTGTTACCGACCACCTTGGTTGCGTAGGTTCGGCCGATACTATTATCACCGAAACCGTACCTGCGGTGCTTCCGATATGTATGGTTACTGTTGACTCAGCCAGCAGCCACAACCTTGTTATATGGGATAAAACAGTTGCCACAAATATTGACCATTACAATGTTTATAAAGAAAGCACCACAGCAGGTGTATACTTCATGGTAGCTTCAGTACCATATACAAGCCCTGCTACCTATGTTGACTCGCTCTCTAACCCAATGGTACGCAGCTGGAGGTATAAAATATCTCAGGTAGATACTTGCGGCAACGAGTCGCCTTTAAGCCCCGACCACAAAACCATGCACCTAACTGTGAACGAAGGTGTGGGTAACGTTATAAACCTGATTTGGGATAACTACGAAGGCCTCACATTCTATACATATTATGTATACAGGGACACCCTTCCGTTTACCTATACCAAGATTGACTCTATCCCGAATAACATTTTTACCTATACCGACCTGCACCCGCTGGTTACTAACAAAACAGCGCTCTATCACATAGGTATTGATAACCCGGGTAGCTGTACTCCGTTGCGTACACTGGCTATCAATTACAATTCATCCAAATCGAACTCGGGTAATATTGTATTTGTACCAACCGGTATCGCCACAGTATCTGATTTGAACAATTGCTCGGTATATCCTAATCCTTCCAATGGCAGGGTAACTGTAAGTATGAATCTTTCGCAGAATACGCAGAGCCTGTCGCTGAAAGTGATTAACACACTGGGTCAGGAAGTATATGCTCAATCATATTCAAGAATTGGCGGACAATTCACGAAAGAACTCGATCTCTCTGACTTAGCTAAGGGAGTTTACTTCCTCAAGTTGTCAGATAATCAATCGACCGTATACAAGAAGATTGTGTTGCAATAATAAATTATAAGTAATACAGAAAAGGCTGACAGTATTGTCAGCCTTTTTTATTTGACGGCATCTGAACATGTATGTCTCATTAGATTCCTCACTTCGTTCGGAATGACAAAAAACTGTCGGGTACTATTATGAATTGGAGCAGTGTCGAACTGGCTCCAATTCAACATAAATAATTCCTATAACTGTCATTCCGATCCGCCGGCTGGCGGAGAGGAATCTCCTTTACTTAAGGCCCAATACTGTCAAAATTTTCTCCGCCAGTATAGCCGCAATCTTTTCATTCGATTCATGAGTCCAGCCTGCAATGTGCGGTGTAAACACCACCCTGTCGCTTTTTATTAAATATTGAAAAGCTTCGGGTAATTTGCTTTGGTCAATATCTTCAAACGAAATCTTTTCATATTCCAGTACATCAAGGCATGCGCCAATTACCTTACCCGATTTCATCATCTGTACAAGGTCATCCGTCTTCACCACTTTGCCGCGGGCAGTATTAATCAAATAAATATTCTTCCTGAATTTTTCAAGGAATGATTTATCTATCATGTAATGCGTTTCTTCCGTCAGCGGAATATGTAAACTTAGCACATCTGCTTTTTCAAACAGTTGTTCCAATGTTGCTTCTTTTGCATATTCATCAGAAAAGCCCTTTTTGTATTTATCATAGGCCAGCACACTTACTCCAAAGCCCTTCAGGCGCTGTGCAAAAGCACTGCCCATATTTCCATATCCAATTATACCCACGGTCTTACCTTGCAACTCCACTCCACGGTTTCCTTCGCGTATCCACTTGCCATGCCTTACTTCATTATCGGCCCTTAAAATATTATTAAACAGGCACAACAGCATACCCAAAGCATGTTCGCCAACAGCATCGCGGTTGCCTTCGGGTGCATGCAGGCAATGTATGCCCATGCTGTGTGCATAGTGCACATCAATATTCTCCATACCGGCACCGGCACGGGCAATGAATTTAAGATTGGTTCCTTTGCTTATTATTTCTTTATCAAGTTTTATACGGCTGCGGATAACTACACCTATGTAATTAGGCAATTCCTTTTCTATTATTGCTTTATCCCACTCATATTGCAAATCGCACACAAGCCCTGCTGCTTCCAGTTCTTTTTGTAAAAGCGGGTGAACAGAATCGATGAAGAGGATGCTTATTGTTGTGGGCATTAGATTTGGTTTGTGAGTGTGAAAATAAGAATTAGAGAATTGTTCTTGCCATTAGAAAGAAATTCGTATAAATATAAGTAGATTTTGACTGCAATATTTCTTTCTTATTCTTGTATAGAAAATTACAAAAATTTACCAGTAATTTATTTTCTTCAGTATCAAATTGCTTTGTAAATTCACTTTCATCTATACCATTAATATTTGGATTAAGGCTTGGTATATTCTTTGGAGTAAAAAGGCTCAAGAATCTTATAAAACTTCTGAAGTTATGCTGTGGACTACTGTTATTAAGCGCCTTATTCGACTCATCCGCTCGCTTAACAATATCTGTTAGAGTCAATCCACCGATGGAATTGAAGCAAAAGGCTTGATTTCCGTCTTTAATTTGACTTAGCGCCCCAGTGAAGTCTCCAGCATTTGGTTTTCCCAACTCTTGATTCTTTCTAGCATATTCTATTACTTTACTATCATAGTCCTCCAACTCTGTAAAGGTTTCAGGATAATATTCATATGTGATAATAATGAATAGAGTTAGGATAATTTCTAAAAAATTATCCGTTTCATTATTAAAAATATTAGGCACCAATCCGCTCCAATTCCTATGAGTACCAACCGAAATCATAGTTCTTAATATTTCTAATTTATTGAAAACTTTTTTAACATGGCGGGGGGTTCTAAAGTTAATAGCTTTCAAAAACTCCTCTATCTTATCAATATCTTTTGAAAAATATTCACCAATTAATGGTTTCAAGTTGTTGCTTTGAGGCATCCCAAATGAAATATCGAAAACTTTTTCAAGGTATTCATCTGATTTTATTACATTACCGTATTTTGTTTTAACAGCACTCGTAACAGCATCTCTATCAACACCAAAAAAGAAAATGGTTCTCTTGCCTAATGAGAAAAAAAGTTTGATACTACTCAATAGTGCGAGCATATTTTCTGGCTCACATCTATCTAGATCATCTATGAATACGATTAGTCTTTGGTTCTCTTCAAGAATTTCATCTTCCATTTTTTGGAATGACTCTTTAAACTCTTTGATTTTCTTAAAGAATGAACCTTCCTTCTCTACTTTCTCATAATACTTATTCAGCGCTTCCTGTTGCTTATCAACATCATATTCAATCCCTATACCTAATATGTCTGGCGTTTTTATTGTTAATCCCCTAAACATATTAACAAAAAAAGCTGCTGATTCCTTAATAAATGCCTTTACTGCTTTTCCTCTTTTTAATTCACTGGTAATTGCATCAACCAAGGAGAGCGCTAGATTATCATCTTTTTCATGTTCCCACGCAGTAAAAAAAATTGTTTTGTATTGTTTGCCAACCTCTAATTCTTTCTTAATAAAATTCATTAGGGTCGATTTTCCGCTTCCCCATTCGCCAAAAAGTACAATCATATTATTACCGTTCAACGCATCACCTGCACTTTCAAGAAAGTCCCAGATTGCAATTCCTTTTGTTTTTAAGTTAAAATGGTCGGACGTATTTTTTTCAATTTCTACATATCTATTAGATAATAATTTCATGCTTCTTCTTATTTAAATTACTCTATAAACTTTTGCGAAAATAGACAAAACAAAAAAGCCCTGAATAAATCAGGGCCTTTTCTATTTTAATCTATTACTACATTTTCTTATCCCCATCGGGCGCTTTTGCTTTGGCAGTATCTCCACCCATTCCCGGAGACATTCCAAGTTGAGCCATCATTTTCATCTCATCCATATATCCCCAATGTTCAAATGCCTTTCCGTTTTTGAAACGCACAATATCTACACCATCAACATTTATTTTTTTGCCTGTAGCAGCCATGCCCATAACAGAACCGGTATTGGTTCCTGTAATGGTATATTGCACGGTTACGCAATCGGTATCCGCTACCATAAAGTTTATTTTGCAATTTAAGTCTGGATATCCTTTAATGAAATCTTCCCAGCCTTTTCTCAATCCATTGCGGTCAGGGGTATATCCCGGGTCAATACAATGCTCTATATAGTCGGAAGCAACAAGCGAATCGACCATAGAGGTATTGTGCTTATTCATTACTTCTTCATAGAATTTACGCATTATTTCCTGGTTTTTTGCAGGCCTGTTATCTACCCCAACTTTGTTACCCGGAGACATGCATGCTGAAAAAGCCGCTGTAATAGCTATTGCTGTAATTATTTTTTTCACAGTTTATTTGGATTTTGATTTATAGGTTCGAAAGTATAAAATATTTTATTCAATGCCTGTTTTAACTGCATATATGCCTTTAGCCTATCATAGAATAGCTTATAAATGTGTAATTTTATGGCTTAGTTATGGCACAACCAATTAAGAAAACTATTGCGGTACTTGGTTCCACGGGTTCCATAGGTAAGCAGGCGCTTGAAATAGTGCAGGCCAACCCCGACCGTCTGCAGGTAGAAGTACTTACTGCCCAGAACAATGCCGATTTATTAATAGAACAAGCCATAGCTTTTGAACCAAATGCAGTAGTAGTTGGCGAAGAGAAATACGCTTATGTAAAAGATGCTCTTCAAAAGCACGATATAAAAGTATATGCCGGCGCCGATGCGCTTTGCCAGGTGGTGCAAATGGAAACCGTTGATATGGTATTGGCTGCCATTGTAGGTTTTGCAGGTTTACGTTCTACATTAGCTGCTATTGAGGCAGGAAAACCTGTAGCCCTTGCCAATAAAGAGACACTGGTAGTAGCAGGGGCTTTGGTTACCAGCCTTGCCAAAGAAAAAGGTGTTAACATTTACCCTGTTGATTCTGAGCATTCTGCCATATTTCAATGCCTTGCAGGTGAATTCCATAATAAGATAGAGAAGATATACCTTACCGCTTCTGGCGGGCCGTTCAGGGGAAAAGACAAAACTTTTTTATCCACCGTCACTAAGGCCGATGCGCTTAAGCACCCCAACTGGAAAATGGGTGAGAAAATTACCATTGATTCGGCTACAATGATGAATAAAGGGCTGGAGATTATTGAAGCTGCATGGTTATTTAGCCTGAAGCCTGAACAGATTGATGTTATTATTCACCCACAATCTATTATACATTCGTTAGTACAGTTTGAAGATGGCTCGTTAAAAGCGCAGATGGGTTTGCCAGATATGAAACTGCCCATACAGTATGCGTTATTCTATCCGCAACGCATGCCTTCATCATTCAAGCGGTTCGATTTTGCCTCCTATCCTTCACTCACATTTGAAAAACCCGATATGAGTACCTTCCCTTCTATTTCATTGGCTTATGAGGCCCTGAGAAAAGGTGGTAACATGCCATGCGTTTTAAACGCAGCTAATGAGGTGGCTGTCAGTGCATTTTTAAATGGTGGAATTGGCTTTAATGATATTCCAACAATAGTTGAGAAATGTATGCAGCAGGTACACTATATTGATAAACCTACCTTGCAGGAATATATTGATACCGATATAGATACACGCAAAGAAGCTTCTTCTTTAGCCAAAAAGAAAATACGTGCTTAATGAAGCATTTTGCTTTTTCTCTCTTTCTCTTTATTGTTTCTGTTTCTTCTCCTGCCCAGCAAGATAGCGCCCACAATGTTGAACTGGTAAGATTAGATAAATATTATATCCATTCCGGTTTACTCGATGCCCGCGACCAGGTTATTGCGCCCTTCCATTGGAAAGGATACCAGTGGGCCACCTTTGGTGGATTAGCTGTTACAGAATCGGCACTGATATTTGCCGGAGGCGATAAAAGCCTGCAATCTTTCATGCAAAGCAACCGCAACGTCACCACCAACTTTATAGAAACCAATTTCGGCGACCCTTTTGGCAGCGGACTTTATCCAGCCATTATTGTAGGTTCAACCTATATTATAGGGTGTATATTTAAACAAGACCACCCCAAAAAACTAGCCATGATAGCTGCTAAATCTATTGTAATTAGCGGGGCAACCACGACCATAATTAAGTTTCTTGCTGAACGCCATCGCCCCTACCAAACCAACCCTCCTAACCCCCTTTTATGGGATGGGCCAGTAGGCATAGGTACCACCCAATATGTATCATTCCCTTCGGGGCATACAACAGTAGCTTTTGCCACGGCTACCAGCATAGCCCTGATTTATCCCCATCCTGTTATAATACCCGTCCTTGCCTATAGCCTTGCTACGGTAACTGCTTACGGGCGCATGAATGGCGACTGGCACTGGTGCTCAGACGTTTTAATGGGGGCTGCCATAGGGTATTTTACCGCCAAGCTCGTCTATAATCATAATAATTGGGGTAAATGCCTTTCCAGGCGTATTCACTATCATCCGGATATTGATTACATGTAGATTGGAAATTTGAGGTAACTTTGTAGTTTATAATTGCTTATGGGTGTACTTATTCAGATATCACAGTTTTTACTTAGTCTTTCTATATTAATACTGCTTCACGAGGCCGGACATTTTACGGCAGCACGCCTTTTTAAAATAAAGGTTGAGAAGTTTTATCTCTTCTTCGATCCATGGTTTTCTCTCTTTAAAATAAAGAAAGGTGAAACGGAATATGGTATTGGCTGGCTGCCTTTAGGCGGCTATGTGAAAATAGCGGGTATGATAGATGAGTCGATGGACAAGGAGCAGATGAAACAGCCTGCACAACCCTGGGAATTCCGTTCGAAACCGGCATGGCAAAGGCTTATTGTAATGGTGGCAGGTGTAACTGTCAACCTTATACTTGGTTTTGTAATTTACAGTTGCGTACTACTTACATGGGGTACTGAATATCTTCCGACAAAGAATGTAACCAATGGTATTTATTGCGATTCTATTGCAACCCAGATGGGCCTTAAAAACGGCGACAAGATTCTGTCGGTTGACGGAAAATACGTAGAGAACTTTGATAAGATACCCATTCAGTTGTTGCTGAACCTTGCACATTCTATACAGATAGAGCGCAACGGACAGCAAATGAATATACCGGTTACAGAAGATAATCTTTCCCTGTTGCTTACTAACCCTACCAGGTTTATACAACCCCTTGTTTACCCAATTGTCGACTCGGTAAAACATGGCATGGAAGCCGAAAAAATAGGGCTTAAGCATGGTGACAGAATATTGCAGGTAGATACATCGCATGTCCAGTACCAGCAGGAAGTAGTTGCCCTATTTCATAAAGACAGTGATAAAAATGTAACGCTTGTGATTAATTCAGGTGGCGATATAAAAACACTGCAGGCGCATATAAGTAAACAAGGCACATTAGGCTTTGTTTCTCAGCTGCCTGAAACAGTTAAAACCTCTTACAACATACTTACCTGCATACCCGCAGGGTTTAAAAGGGGTATAGAAACAGTGGTGGACTACGCCAAACAACTAAAGGTATTAATGGTATTGAAGGGCGCCCACAGGCAAATTGGCGGATTCATTACCCTTACAAAAGCCTTTCACAAAGTATGGGATTGGCCCAGTTTCTGGGGCTTTACAGGCTTTTTATCTATTATGCTGGCATTCCTGAACATACTGCCTATTCCGGCACTTGATGGGGGCCATGTAATATTTGTGTTATATGAAATGATAACAAAGCGCAAACCGAATGAGAAGTTTATGGAATACGCCCAGTATGCCGGCTTGCTGATATTAGCTACTCTCATTCTGTATGCTAACGGACTTGATATAGGAAGGCTTTTTCATAAGTAAACATGATCAGGGTTTTTCATAGTCTTTCATTTACAGCATTACTTCTTGCTTCGTTAAGCGGTTTTGCCCAGCAATCAAATACAAGAGGAAGTGGCACTACCACCGATTCTTCCATGATAAAGCTACTGCATGGTAAAATGGATACCACCATGCCGCATAAAATATTACTTATTCCATTTGAGCCGAAAATGTTCATGTCGGAAATAGGCAAAGACGTGAATGCCAAAACAAATCTGAGCTATAAAGCTATTACCGATGAGTTCCGTAAAGAACTCGACCTTGCCATGTACAATGCATTGAGAATGAGCTGTGTAACGGTTACATTACTCGATGGCAAACATAGTTCCGATACCACTATGGGTTACATATACAGCAGCACTACCTACGGCTATGAACCTGTTCCCGGCACAGCTATTGATGCCGGTGGCAGCACAGAATATGACCCCAAACACCAGAAAGACCATTATATAGATAAGGGACAACTTTCAGTTCCGGTAGATTATACCAAACGCTTTATGAATACTACGGTTCAGAATCCGCACCTGCTATCGCAACTAAGTGGTATATACAATACCGATACTTATGTCTTCATTAACGAACTGGACATAAAGAATGTAGATAACGCAACCGAAAATTTATCGGAGGATACCTACCGCAGGCAGGTAACAGTTCATTACTCAATAATTGATAATACGGGCCATTATGTTTCCAAGGGTGTTGCAATCACATACTTCCCGTATAGGGAAAATGACCCTAAAGAGATAGGCGACAAGTATTTCACTGTTATTGCCCGCACCATTCTCAAAAATTATATCCAGGGCCTCAACAATGATAAAATGCAGGCCGACAAGAAAAAGAAACCAGGAAAATAGAACGGTTTGCCGGAACATTAATAAATTAATCCCCCAAAATATACCGAAATGAAAACAGCAGAAGTAAAAGATAACCACGGAATAGGAAAAGTACTGGATGAGCTCGGCCTTTCAGGCATTATGTCGGGCGCGGGCACCGGCGAGAACAGGCTCAACACTTCGGGCGAGGTACTTGAATCCTATTCACCATGCGATGGCTCGCTGATAGGAAAAGTAAAACAAGCGACAAAAGAAGATTATGAAAAAGTAATGCAGGCTGCCTGCAAAGCATTCCCTGAATGGAGAATGTGGCCGGCACCAAGGCGCGGTGAGATAGTTAGGCAGATTGGTGAGGCACTTAGAAAATATAAAGAACCACTGGGTAAACTTGTTTCGTATGAAATGGGAAAAAGCTACCAGGAAGGGCTTGGCGAAGTGCAGGAGATGATAGATATATGCGATTTTGCGGTAGGATTATCTCGCCAGCTTTATGGTTTAACTATGCATTCGGAAAGGCCGCAGCACCGTATGTATGAACAATATCATCCATTAGGACCAGTTGGTATTATTAGTGCATTCAACTTCCCCGTTGCCGTATGGTCATGGAACGCAGCATTGGCTTGGGTTTGTGGTGATGTATGCATCTGGAAGCCATCGGAAAAAACTCCATTAACTGCTGTTGCTTGCCAGCATATTATAGCTCCTGTGCTTAAAAAGAATAATGTCCCCGAAGGTGTAAGTTGCCTTGTTATTGGCGGCGCGCAAATAGGCGAACTGCTTTCGAAAGATACACGCATACCACTTATTTCAGCAACCGGTTCTACCCGTATGGGAAAGAAAGTAGGCGTGGCAGTTGCAGAACGTTTAGGCCGTTCACTGCTTGAGCTTGGAGGCAACAATGCCATAATATTAACCCCCGATGCCGATTTGAAAATGGCCATTACAGCAATATTGTTCGGAGCAGTGGGAACTGCCGGACAGCGTTGCACAACCACACGCAGGCTTATTATACACGAAAGCATTTACGATGCAATGAAGGCTTCGCTTGAAAAAGCATACAAACAAATTAAGATAGGTAACCCGCTTGAAGAAGGTGTGCTTATGGGCCCACTTATTGACAAAGACGCGGTGAAGAATTATATAGACGCTATTCAGAAAATTAAGGAAGAGGGTGGTAAAATAGTTTACGGCGGAAAAGTACTTGAAGGCAAAGAATACAGTTCTGGTTGTTATGTAGTACCTACCATTGCCGAAGTAAAAAATGAATATGCCATTGTACAACACGAGACCTTCGCACCTATTTTGTACCTTATTAAATATAAAACTATTGAAGAAGCCATTGCTCTTCAGAATGGAGTGCCACAAGGATTGTCATCATCTATATTCTCAACCAATATGCGTGAGGCTGAAAAATTCCTTTCGCATGCCGGTTCAGACTGTGGTATAGCCAATGTAAATATCGGCACTTCGGGTGCTGAAATAGGCGGCGCCTTTGGCGGTGAAAAAGAAACCGGCGGAGGGCGCGAATCGGGCTCTGATGCATGGAAAAACTATATGCGCAGGCAAACCAATACCATAAATTACGGTACACAGTTGCCACTGGCACAGGGCATTAAATTTGATGTAGGGGAGTAGCCTGCAATTTTTAAATTTGTAAACGTATTTAAACTCTATAGGTTCTATGATGAACGACCTGATTAAAAATTTTCCTGCCCAACTGACTGAAGCGGTTGAAATTGCAGGTAAATCGAAATTGAAAAGAGCGACTTCACCTATTCACAATGTTGTTATTTGCGGACTGGGTGGCTCGGGCATTGGCGGTACCATTGTTAAAGAAACAATATTGCACCAGGCAAAGGTTCCCATTGAAATAATGAAGACCTATACACTTCCTGCCTACGTTGGTGAAAATACGCTTGTAATTTGTTCCTCTTATTCAGGCAATACCGAAGAAACCCTTGAATCGTTTTTGTTTGCGCAGGAACATAAGGCACATATAGTTTGTGTTACATCGGGCGGTAAGCTACTGGAACTGGCAAAAGAGGCAGGCTACGATGCTATTGTAATACCGGGCGGAATGCCTCCAAGGTCGTGCTTAGGATATTCGCTTACACAGCTTTTCCATATCCTCGCGTTTCATGGCATTGCTACCGAACATTCCACGCATATCAGTTCCGCGGTAAAACTGCTGGTTGAAAACCAGGCTACCCTTATGAAAGCGGCTGAACGTATGGCTGAGGTATTGAAAACCCACACACCCGTTATTTACAGTACCGCGCTTAATGAAGGTGTCGCCATCCGTTTCAGGCAGCAACTGAATGAGAATGCGAAAATTTTATGCTGGCACCATGTGATACCCGAAATGAATCACAATGAGCTGGTTGGCTGGAGCCATGAATATCCTGAAATAGCAGTGCTTATGTTCAAAGATGTGCAGGAACATTCGCGTAATGAATTGCGCATAGAGCTTTGTAAAAAAATATTTGAAAAGTACGCCAACATAATAATTGAAATACCTTCGAAGGGTAACCATATACTTGAGAAAAAACTCTACTGGATACATTTTGGCGATTGGGTATCATACTACCTGGCCGAACAAAGGCATGTAGATTCTATGGAAGTGAAGGTTATTGACCAGCTAAAAAAAGATTTATTAGCCAAATGAACCGTAAGGTAATCTTTAAAGACCTTGGTAACATAGACTATAAAGAAGCCTGGGATTACCAGGAAAGCCTCTTCAGGGAGGTAGTAGACAAAAAACTTGCCAACCGCAACCTTAGCGAGGAGGAAAAACAATTCACGGGTAATTATCTTGTATTCTGCGAACACCCTCATGTGTTTACACTTGGCAAAAGCGGTTCGGAAGAAAACCTTCTGATTAAACAAGAACAACTTCAGCAGCGAAACATAGCTTATTATAAAATAAACCGTGGGGGAGATATTACCTATCATGGCCCGGGGCAGGTAATAGCTTATCCTATTTTTAACCTCGATTATTTCTTCACCGACATTCATCGCTATATGCGTGCGCTAGAAGAAGCCGTTATACTAATGCTGGCAGAATACGGCATTAAAGGTGAACGCCTGAAAGGCATGACCGGCGTATGGCTTGATGCTGACCATCCTGCTAAGGCACGTAAAATATGCGCCATGGGTGTACGTACCAGCCATTGGGTTACTATGCATGGTATTGCCTTAAATGTAAACCCCGACCTGCAATATTTTTCCCTTATTATCCCCTGCGGAATAACCGATAAAGCTGTCACTTCTATGGCCAAAGAGCTGAAATACGAACCGGATGTAAATGAAGTGAAAGAACGTCTGAAAAAGCACATTGCGGCGGTTTTCGAAATGGATTACGTGGTGTAACCGGTAAATCAGCCCTTTTTGCACATAACCCCACCCTTAAACGGGGTTTCTTTGCCTTAATATTAATAAGCGTGTATATTATATAATTGTTAAATTGCGCCCTTTAATTCATACTTCCAATCATGAAAAAAGCATTCTTCTACAGTTCAACCCTCTGCCTCGCATTAAGCTCAATTTTATTGAGCACCTCCTGCAATCATACCGATGATGCAGCGAAATACAAAGGGGAAGTTGACAAAGCAAATTTCGATACGACTGTAAAACCACAGGATGATTTTTACCATTATGTAAATGGTACCTGGCTGAAAAATAATCCAATACCTGCCAGCGAACCGGCATGGGGAAGTTTTAACGTTGTTAATGACAGCGTAACCATGCGCCTGAGGAAAATACTTGAACAGGCAGCGGCTAATAAACAGGCGCAACCCGGCAGTATTGAACAGAAGGTAGGCGACCTGTATGCCTGCATGATGGATTCTGTTCAACTTAACAAACTGGGTATTACTCCGTTAAATGATGAATTTGCAAAGATTAACGCAATATCAGACAATAAAGGATTGTGGACAGAAGCAGCCCGCCTGATGATGATAGGCCCTGATGTAATGTTCGGATTTGGTGTTGAGCAGGATTCTAAAATCAGCAGCAAAGAAGTATGTGTTGTAGGACAAGGCGGAATGACACTGGGTGCTAAAGAATATTATTTGAATGATAACCCAATGATGCAGCATATCCGCGAAAAGTTTGTGGAATATGCCACCAGGTTATTTGAGCAGATGAATGAATCATCTGAAATGGCTGAGAAAGATGCTCACAAAATTCTCGACATTGAAACTGAAATGGCAAAATCATCTATGTCTCGCGTTGAATTAAGGAACATAGAAGCCCAGTACAATAAAATGCCATTGGCTTCACTTGTTAATATGTCTACCAACGTAGATTGGGCCACCTGCATGCAGGTATGGGGCATGAAAGCAATTGATACAGTTATTGTTGCCCAGCCCGATTTTGTGAAACAAATCAGCGAAATGTCCAAATCACTTTCTCTTGACGACTGGAAAACATACCTGCGTTTCCACCTTCTTTCAAGTGAAGCTTCCAAGCTTGGCGATACATTGACTAAAATCAACTTCGACTTCTGGCAACGTACATTACAGGGTGTTACTGAAATGCAACCCCGCTGGAAGCGTTCAGTACAAGGCACCAGCCGTGCGCTTGGCCAGTTATTAGGACAACTTTATGTTAAACAATATTTCAGTCCTGAGGCAAAAGCTAAGGTTCAGGAAATGGTTACAAATATTATTGCCGCTTATAAGGACCGCATTAATTCAGTAACCTGGATGAGCCCTGAAACCAAGAAATATGCTTTCCAGAAACTTGATAAAATAATGCTGAAACTCTGCTATCCTGACAAGTGGAAAGATTATTCCGCTCTTGAAATCAAGCGCGATTCATGGGTACAGAATTCATTCCGCATAAACCAGTTTGAATTCAATTACGACCTTAATAAACTGGGCAAACCGGTTGACCGCACTGAATGGGGAATGTCGCCACAGACAGTTAACGCATACTATAACCCATCTATGAATGAGATTGTATTCCCTGCAGCTATCATGCAACCTCCTTTCTTCGATATTAACAGGGATGATGCCATGAACTATGGAGCTATGGGCGCTGTAATAGGCCATGAGCTCACTCACGGTTTCGATGACCAGGGAGCACAATTTGATGCTGAAGGCAACCTGCATAAATGGTGGACCAACGATGATTCAGCTCACTATTATGGAAAACTGCAGGTGCTTATTCACCAGTTCGATAATTATGAAATTGATTCTATGCACGTAAACGGTCACCTTACTATTGGCGAAAATACCGCTGACTTAGGTGGACTTACCATTGCTTACCATGCTATGGAGACTGCCCTGAAACAACATCCTGAAGGTGTTGTTGATGGCTTTACACCTGAACAGAGATTCTTTATTGCATGGGCGCAGGCATGGAGGGATAACATCCGCCCTGATTACCAAAGACAACTTATTACAACCAACCCGCACTCTCCCGCCATTTTCAGGGCTAACGGGCCTTTATCGAATATGCAGGAATTCTATAAGGCTTTCAGCGTGAAGAGCAATGAAAGAGATAAAGAATTCAGAGGTTTTGACCTGAAACCAGGCGATGGTATGTATAGGTCAGACACAACCAGGGCGGTTATCTGGTAGATTTTATAAGCTTAAAAAATTGCGGGACAAGGATATAAATATATCTTTGTCCCCTCTTTTTTAGGGAGAGATGGCAGAGCGGTTTAATGCGGCGGTCTTGAAAACCGTTGAACCTTCACGGGTTCCGGGGGTTCGAATCCCTCTCTCTCCGCAAAATAAAGAAGCCACAATTGTGGCTTCTTTATTTTACATTTAACTTATTGATATCCTGTCATTTATTGGCTTTCTGGTTATATAACCCAACCATTTCATTAATTTATTCATCTAATTAACGTGCAACTTAGCCGAGATATCGGATATTCTCTACTTTAGTAACTAATTAAACAACCCTGGTTTATGAAAAAAATTACTTTATTAGCTATTGCCGGAACCGCCCTGACTGCGTACATATTTTTGTGCGGTTACAAGGAAGGCCCTGCCTTATACTCAGGCTGGGAATGTACCGGTGCAGAAACCGATAATACTAATCCAGCCGGATGTTACTCAGGCGGTAGCTGTCATTCTTCAGCAGCCACACCCGGAATTACCCTGAGCCTTGTATTGGACTCAGCCGGTAAGGCAACTACCCAATATGTGCCCGGTATGTCATATAAAATTGTACTTACAGGTGTGAATACTACTACCAATTCGCTTCCTACACATGGTTTCCAGATAGCTGCTATAACCGGTACGACACCTGTTGCCGCCACCGGCTTTGATGCCGGTACTTTCCCGGGACCTTTTGCTCCTAATACACATTATGCCCCACCTGCAACTTACTTTGATGTAGGTACCGTAGAACACGGAATACAACTTGCACCTGTAAGCGGTACGGGCGGAACAGGAACAGTTTATGCTGATACTGTTATATGGACCGCTCCCACATCAGGAACCGGTACCATTTCAATTTGGGCCGCATTAAATGCCGTAAACAATAATGGTGTTGCCGACAGGGGAGATTTGTGGAATACTATGCATATTGTAATTAGTGAATCGCCCAGCGGTATTGCATCAATTACTGATAATAATACAGCAAAAGTATATCCTAATCCTTTTTCACTTAATACAACATTTTTACTCCCTACCGAGGTTTCAACCGGTATGTTAAGCCTTTATGATATTACAGGAAGAGAAGTAAGGCAGGTTCCTTTTTCAGGGAAACAAGTAACAGTTGAAAGAGGTAACCTCGGCACAGGAATTTATTTTTACCGTATTGTGAATGAAAACAATGTTACCATGACAGGTAAACTTGTTATTGAGTAAAATCCTTCTTCCCCGGTATTAAAAATGCGCTTCAAGTAATTCTGAAGGGGCAAGTGTGCCATTCATGAATTCAAACAATTGGGTTGAAGCTATTTGCGCAAATTCTTCAAACACCTCTTCTACCGTCCACCCTATGTGTGGGGTTATTATAATATTTAGCAATGAACGTAAGGGGGAATCTTTTGCCAATGGTTCGTGGGCAAATACATCAAGCCCTGCAGCAGCTATAGTTCCTTTAGTAAGCGCATCAATCAGTGCAGGCTCATCAATAATTGCGCC
Source organism: Bacteroidota bacterium (assembly GCA_013285805.1). Taxonomy (GTDB): domain Bacteria; phylum Bacteroidota; class Bacteroidia; order JABEUT01; family JABEUT01; genus JABEUT01. The sequence goes on from JABDGY010000008.1 coordinate 23,345, forward strand.
GCGCGAAGTATTTATCAGTATCGCATCCTTTTTCATTTTCAACAGAGTCCCAGCATTAATCAGCCCGGTCGATTCGGGTGAAAGCCTCAGGTGAATACTTACCACATCGCTGGTTTGCAACAGTTCATCTAAATGCACCCTTGGTATACCATCGCTGTTATTGTTTTTACTTCCGGGCCTGTCCCATGCAACCACTTCCATATTGAAAGCCGTTTTTGCAATGCGTGCAACATTTGAACCATGCCTGCCATTTCCTAAAATACCCAACCTGCGGCCCGATAAGTTACGTCCTGTAATTAAGGGCCATTCAGCACTACGCATAGCTTTTAACGCCAGCGGCACTTTATGCTGAAGGCCAAGTATCATGGCAAACGTCAGTTCAGGAATTGAAGCAAGCGGGGCTTTTATTTTACGTCCCAGCGCTATGGTAATTTTTCTCTTTTGCGCGGCATGTGCATCAATATGGTAAGCATGACCGCCTGTTTGCAGAATTAATTTCAGGTTCGGCATTTTAGCAAATACTTCTTCTGTTAATGCAGTGCGTTCGCGTATTGCCATAAGAAATTCAACACCTGCTATTTCGGTTTCCTTTGCGGAAGATATAGGTTCGCGCATGTACTTTATATCTACACTATTGCTAAGCTTGCTCCAACAGCCAGAAGCAGCTACGCGCCCTTCCCAATCATCAAGTACCAGTAATCGTGGTTTCATTCAAACACTTTATTTACACAAAGTTACGTTTTCTGCATTTACTTTAATCACCCGGTGTTAACGGTTTATTTCTATATTCGACTATTAATACGTCATTCTTTTATGAAAGAAAAAGGCTTAATAGCTGTTTTACTTTTAATCCTTATAAGTTCAATTTCCAATGGTCAGAATCATTCAATGAAACCTGATTATGTAGGCCATATTGAATACACCAAAGGCAACTTCGGAACATATAATTATCCTATAAAAGGAGACTCTGTAATTGTTTATATTAAGGATAGCACCATTGACTTTATAATTCTTTCGAAAGAAGGCAATAACCCGAGGAACCTGGAAATAAGTTCATCGGACCTTAAACAGGTGCAAAGAAAGGAATATGATGATATTATTACTGAGGATAAAATTATTCCTTCCGGAAGCTTCGATTTGAAATACACTGCCGAAAATTCAGGTCGTTATTCGCGCTGCACAGTTTACCTTACTCATTATGGCGATGGGACTACCGCCGACCTTACATTAATTGGCGAGAGTGGTGGAATACGCTTAAATGATATTTTTACAGCGCAACTGGTCAAGTTCAAATAAAGTTAGTAAAGGTTAGGTATTATGAATGATACTTTTGAAACTGAACGACTCCTGCTTTCTAAAATAACTCTCGAAGATACCCCGTTTATATTCGAGCTTGTAAATACACCCTTGTGGATTAAGTTTATAGGAGAAAGGAACATCAGAACACATGACGATGCTAAAAAGTACATTGAAAAACTAATGCATACTGCAGGGCTTACCTATTGGGTGGTAAAATTAAAGCCTTCGCTTACTGATTTGGGGGTTATAACATTCATTAAAAGAGATTATCTGGAACATAGTGATATCGGATTTGCATTTCTTCCTCAATATATGGGTAAAGGATATGCGTTTGAAGCAAGTAAAGTAGTATTAAACCATGTGCTTAAGGAATTGAAAATGCACACGGTAGTGGCCACAACCCTTCAAGACAATACAAGTTCAATACGCTTATTGGAAAAGCTCGGGTTGCATTTTGAAAAAAGAATTACTGAAGAAGATTTGGAATTACTGGTATACAGCACTTGAAAATGAAAGAAAAAGAAACCGGGTTTGTGTACCCGACTAAAAATTAAACTTATGCAACCTTCCATTTCGTTATCACCAATAGCTTTTGTAAAGAATAGTCGTTCAGATATGAGTGATGACTTCTGGGGCAATGTAGTTTCAGAAATTACCCTTGTTGACGAACTACCCGCCGAATGTTTCGATGCTATTGATTCATTCTCGCACCTTGAAGTGATATATCATTTCAACAAGGCAGAAAAAACTATGATTGGCTCGGCACACCCGCGCGAGAATGCCGCATGGCCGAAGGTGGGAATATTTGCCCAGCGTAAAAAAGACAGGCCCAACCACCTGGGATTAACTATTGTAGAACTTGTAAAAAGAGAGGGCAGAACCATTACAGTTAAGATGCTGGATGCCGACGACGGCACACCTATATTAGACATAAAGCCGGTGGTGAAAGAGTTTCTTCCTCAGGGAGATGTTAAACAACCTGCATGGATCGGTGAATTGATGAAAGACTATTGGAAATAGTAATCTTCCTCTAATCCTGTTTAATTTTATAACTTTAGTCAATAAACCTACCCTATGGAAACCCCAAACGAAAATCCTTTAAAAGTTCTTAAAGAACAGGTTACCGAATACATTGACCTGAGAACCGAGCAGGCCCGCCTTGAAGCCATTGAAAGCATGGCCAAAATAACAGCCTATTCTGCCAGCACAGCTATAAGTATTTTGCTCGTCCTGCTATGCGTAATGTCGCTGGTAGTGGCATGTTCCTTATTTATAGGGCAGTGGCTGCATAATTACGGACTTGGTTTTCTTATCTCTGCCGGTATTTATTTAATACTGTTGCTGATATACAAGTATGGTATACGTAAAAGTAGTGAGACATCGATAATGAACAGAATAATACACCTAACCAACGAAGACAATGAGAAGTAGCATAAACGACTTAGCCAGCCTGCAAAAGAGAAAGGCAGAGCTTTCTGTGCTTTGCAAGGAAAAAGAGAAACAGATGGGCGAACAGGTTGATTATATAAGCGAGCACCTGGGCTCAATTGCGCTCCGTTCATTTATTGGCGGATATGGTAAAAAAGATACCTCTACGAAATCGGAAATAATCAGCCTGCTGGTATCGGAAGGTGTTGAGGTGGCATTTGAAATACAAAAAGACCCGCACAATATAAAGGACAAAGTAGTTGACTTTATTAAGAAAGCCACAGCAGGCGTTATTAATTTAATTGTAAAATGAACTATATTTCATTTAGAATATTTTTAGTTTATAGTACATAAATGTTTGGTAAAACCTACAAAGAGGAAAAATTTTGGGAGTGGTTCATCGCAAATGAGTATCGTTATTATACTCAAACAGAAAACCAAAAAGAACTGTTTGATGAACTTAGTTACAATTTAGAACTAGTTGAATCTAATTTAACCTTCGCATTTAGCCCAATTCGTAAAAACGGTATCCGAGAATTTACTATTTCAGCAGACGGTGTAAAGAAGTACTTTCCGATTGTGCAATCACTGGTAGAGAAATCCCCAAAGATTAATAATTGGCAGATAAATGCATTTAGGCAAAGAATACCAGGTGATTCAATGAAAATAATATATGATAATCAACTAGCCATTGGTTATCAGGATATATACTTTAGATACGCTGAAGATTTCGATAAAATTGGCTTAGAATTAAATGTCAAAAATTTTGACGATTCTTCTAACTTAAAAAATGCAATATATGTTCTAATGGATGGTCTTATTGGTGAATACGATATGGAAACTCAAATAAGCTGGATAGAATTTAAATTACTGGATGAGACTAAAGTAGACCAATTGTATCCCTTAATAGAACTAAGGGGTTTTGTGGATACTCGTAAAAAGAAACAACTGGATTAAATATTGTAACATGACCAAAGCCGAAGAACTATTTCACCAGATGGCCAGGGAAATTCCTGATGGGAAAGAAGGAAAGATGTTTGGCTCATTATGCATTAAAGCGCCCAATGGTAAATCAGGTGCTATGCTGTGGAAAGACTGCCTTGTGGTAAAACTTTCAGCCACCGAAATGAAAGAAGCTCTTGCTTTGAAAGGCTCGCACCTATTTGAACCTATGGAAGGCAAGAAAATGAAAGAATGGGCGCAGATTCCGTACACCCATAAAGACAAATGGATGTATTATGCCACTATTTCAATGGCGGATGTAAAGAAGATAAAGAAGTAGCATCTGCTGTTTGGGCTAAAGCCCCTAATCATCCTTGTGTTGTAACCCCCGACTTAAGTCGGGGGTTAATATAAAATCAGAAATACCGGGCTTTAGCCCAAACCTTATGTTTAAGGAACTATTATACTCTTGGTAGTTACAGCATACGCGCTGAAGTAACCTAATGCACCATTATTAATATTAGATGCAGGATTAGCTGGCGCAACATTCGCTCCGCCTCCACCACTGGCATTATTCAGCGAGCTGTAGTATTTAAATACGTTCGGGTCAATTGTTTCAAGATATACCCTTACAGAATCACCTGCTTTAAGGCTGTCGTTCTCGCCCACTAAAGGGAATGTTATCTTTTGCCCGCTTTGCAATTGATTATCGGTGAGATAAATACGGGTACTTACAGTACTATTTATCTTCTTTATAAACTTGTAATAATTTGTACCACCGCCCGGGTCCTGGAAAACAACATTCACTACTAGTGAATTCCTTCCGAAAGGGCTTTTTGTAACAGTTAGCGTATCAATATTCACCGGTTGTGGCATAGTACATGTGGAACTATATGACTTTCCATTTGCATTTGCAATATTCAATGTATATGTCCTGCCCGGAACGCCTGTAAGTTTTGCCGATGTATATGTTCCCACGGGATACTCAAAAAGTGTATCAAGGTTACCTGCATTATCACCTATGGTTACAAAAGCCCCGGCAATAGCAGGAAAATAATTGGGGTCGCTGAAGTTTACGGTTTGGGTTAAAACTACAGTATCCCTAATGGCCATATCAGTAAAGTTAGCCTGTACAACTGTTTGGGGAGATACAGAATTGAGGTCTATATTTATAACCTTCTGGCATGCTGTAAACAGAATACTGGCAACCGCTATTCCAAATCCGCTTTTTATATATCCGTTAATTCTTTTCATATTCTTAGAATTTGAAATTATATGAAATGGATGGTACTATGCCAAATAAAGCCGTCAACACTGCCTGTGTTTCCTGCGAATTGTTGGGGTTCGTCTGGAAAGTTATAGTATAGGCGTTCCATCTATCGTACACATTGTAGATAGAAAAATTCCAGCTCGATTCAAATTTCTCGGTTTTCTTGCGCTGCCATGTAAGGCCCACATCCATGCGGTTGTAATCGGGCATCCGGTAACCATTGCGACTGGTGTAATAAAAATAAACATTACCGTCGACATCATATTTGCCGCTGGGGAAAGTAACCGGGCTGCCGGTGTAATAAATAAACGTAGCAGACAATGTTACCTTTTTTGATAACTGGTAAATACCCACTACCGATATATCGTTGGGTCTGTCTTGTGTCGACGGGTACCAGCTGCCATTATTTATATAAGGTATTTGTATCTCAGCTTTTGATAGTGTGTAGCCAATCCACCCGTTAAAACGTCCGTATTTCTTTTTCAGGAAAAATTCTATGCCATAATCGCGGCCCTGGCCAAATAGCAATTGAGATTCTACATTTTCATTAAAATTTAACTGGGCATTATCGCGGTAGTCCAATGCATTTTGTATTATTTTGTAATACACTTCCGCAGAAAATTCGTAATCGTTGTTATGGAAATTCCTGAAATAACCTGCCGAGAACTGGTCGGCTATTTCGGGCTGAACATATGTGCTGCTGGGTATCCATAAATCTGTAGGGCTGGTGGTTGTAGAATTACTTAAAAGGTGCATATTCTGCACATTCCTGTCATACGATACTTTAATCGAGCTCTTTTCATTCAGCAAATAAGTAGCAGCCACACGTGGTTCTAGATTCAAATACGTTTTTACAATTTGTGTTGAACTGTACACATTCGAGTCGATAGTTGTGCCTGTAGCCTCATTATAGGTTTTAAATGTTCCAGGGCCAATGAGGCTAAACGCGGTCAGCCTTAACCCGTAATTTATAGTTATGCGCTGCGAGGCTTTAATTTCATGGGAAGCATAAAGGGCATTCTCCCATGCATATTTATCGGTAAGGGCAATGTCATTACTGGTTGAACTATTTACAGCTGTTATAGTGCCGGGAACTATTTCATGGTAGGTTGAACTAAAGCCAAACTTTATTTTATTCTTTGAATTAAGGAAATACTCGAAATCTTCTTTCACACCATAATCCTGTATCCTCGACAAAATACCGATGCTCGTACCCGAGAAGTTGATACTGATATTGTCATTGTAATTACTTACTATAAAAGAGGTATTACAAAATAGTTTATCGCTGAATAAATGGTTCCAGCGCAACGTGCCGGTAATGTTCCCCCAGTTAATACCAAATGTAGTACCCAGCCCCAAAACGTCTTTACCAAAATAACCCGACAGGTACAACCTGTCTTTATCGCCCAACTGGTAATTGGCTTTAACATTTATATCGTAAAAGTATATTTGGGTTTGCCGCAACAAACTGTCGCTTGATAGTTTCAGGAATTCATCGAGATACGTTCTCCTCGCACAAATTATAAATGAGCCTTTGTTCTTCTTAATAGGACCCTCCACACTGATTCTTGAAGATATAAGCCCTATTCCTCCACTCACTTTGAATTTCTGGTTATCTCCATCGTTCATTTTAATATCAAGTACCGAGGCTAACCGGCCACCATATTCCGCAGGCATGCCGCCTTTGTATATGGTTACATCCTTTATAGCATCTGAATTAAATACTGAGAAAAAACCTAACAAGTGAGATGCGTTATACACAGGTGCCTCATCGAGCAGGATAAGGTTCTGGTCGGCCGAACCGCCCCTTACATAAAAACCACTATTACCATCACCGGCCGATTCTATACCCGGCAATAACTGTATCGTTTTCAATATGTCCTTCTCGCCAAATAATACAGGTATGCTATTTATCTCTTTTATATCAACCTTCTCCACTCCTATCTCAGTATTGGTAATATTATCATTCTTCTTTTCGCCACTTACCGATACTTCGTTTAATTGTGTGCCTCCTTGTGAGATAGTGAAGTCTAATTTTGTATTGGCATTCAACTCTACATGAACCGTTTTGGCTGCATAGCCCAATAGTTGAGCCGTAACCGTATAACTGCCCTGTGGTATGGTTATGGAATAAAAGCCATATGCATTGGTGCTTGTTCCTGTGGCGGTAAGTTCTTTTATTGATACTGTGGCGCCAATAAGTTCTTCGCCTGTAGCGGAATCTTTAACATACCCGCTTATTGTGAAATTGCTTTGTGAGAAAACCGGCAACATAACTAAGGTCAGTAGCGCCAGCAAAATGATTTTTTTCATACTTATTTACAAGAGCAGGTTTTATTAGGTTGGTAAATATACATAGATACGCCATCTATAACGGGTAAAAACATACTATAGTATCAAGTAGTTTTACGGTAGTTAAGTATGGCCCAGGTATTCAGTACAAGGCCAATAATGAATACATATAGTATATGGAACCTTATATCAGCAAAGCCGCTACCTTTTATCACCACCATCCGCATAACATCAATGAAATAACTTACAGGGAATAAGTGAGTTATAATTTTTGCCCATTGGGGCATACTATCTATAGGAGTATAAAGGCCGCTCATCATGTTAAATACCATCATAAACAAAAACATTAAGGAATTCGCTTGCTGCTGCGTTTCAGTATAGGTAGATATAAGCAGGCCGAAACCCAGAATTGCAAACAGGAACACCAGCAGGAAGGTATACATAGTAATAAGATTTCCTATAGGGGCTATGCCGTACCCGACAAATGCAATAAGCAAACCGAAAGAGAAAACTACAGCGCCCATTACCACAAAAGGTAAAAGTTTGCCTAAAATGAATTGCCATTTTTTAATGGGTGTAACGTTTATCTGCTCTATTGTGCCAATCTCTTTTTCCTTTACAATATTAAATGCAGCCGAAAGCCCTGCAATACCTGTAACCAATGATACTAAAATGGCAGGCACCATAAATATGTAATAGGTTAATGTCGGGTTGTACCAAAAGGAAGGAACAACTTCAATATCGGGTTGTGCCGGCAGGGGTGTAGGCTCCACCATTTCCATGCGTATCTGGTTATTATAATCAGTCATTATACCACTCAGGTAGCCGAAGCCTACGCTTGCTTTAACACCATTTATGGCATTTACTTCTATAGCTACTTTTTTGCTGCCTTCCTTAATAAGGTCTTGCGCAAAGCCGTCCGGTATCTCTAATACTATGTCGGCCTTATCATTTTCAATCAGCTTATCAGCCTTTGAATTAAAGTCGGTATACCCCGTTAATTTAAAATAACCCGATGATTTTATTTTGTCGGCAAGCTCCTGTGAAACCGTTGAATGGTCGTGGTCGACAATGGCAATGTTAATATTCTTAATGGTGAAGTTTGCCGCCATAGGGAGCAATATAAGCTGTATGGCAGGGGCAATGAACAACCTTCCGATAAATCCTTTATCGCGGAATATCTGCCTGAACTCTTTCTGTAATAAAAACCAAAGCGGTCTCATTATTCAAGTCGTATTTTAAAGTTTCGTAGCGCTACCACAATGAAAAACGCTGTCATTCCCATTAATATCAAGGTCTCTTTCCATATAGCTGAAAAGCCAAGCCCTTTAAGCATTACATCCTTCACAATTATATAATACCATTTTGCAGGAACAATGTTTGATAGTACCTGCAACACCACTGGCATATTTTCAATAGGGAACATATAACCACTTAAAAGCATAGTAGGTAACATCATTCCCAGCATTGATGCAAACATGGCTGCCTGCTGCGATTTGGTTACCGTAGATATGTATAAGCCAAGCGAAAGCGCAGTAATAATTAATAAAGTGCTTTCTGCTACAAGCAGGAATAAACTACCCTTTATAGGTAAATCAAGTGCGTATACACTCAACAACAAAATAGCAGCCAGGTTAATCCATGAAAGAATAAGATAAGGTATTGCCTTTGCAACTATAACCATCAATGGCTTTACGGGCGATACCAAGAGTATTTCCATAGTGCCCAATTCCTTTTCCCGCACAATAGATACAGATGTCATCATAACACATACCAGCAACAATACCATGGCCATTACACCCGGTACAAAATTGGGCGCTCCTTTCAAATCAGGATTATAAAGCATTCTTACTTCAGGTATTATGGTATAGGGCACAGATGAATTTGGTGACAGTTGAGACTGGTAATCGCTGACAATTGTGTTAATATAGTTGGTAAGCTGTGTAGCAGTATTTGGGTCTGAGGCATCGGCTATTACCTGGATTGATGCCTTGTTAGTGTGCATCAGGTCGTTATAAAAATTAACAGGAAAAACAACGGCCAGTTTTATTTTGCCTTCTTTAAACGCTGCATCTATCTCCGAGGAGCTTGTAAGTACTTTCTGAATATTGAAGAATTCGCTACCTGCTATTTTATTTATTATCTGTTGCGATGCCTGGTCCTTTGCATTATCAACCACAGCAATATTGGCATTCTTAAGTTCATTGGTAAGCGCGAAACCAAACAACACAATCTGCACAACGGGCAAGCCAAAAAGCATTACAAGGGTCTTAGGGTCTCTAAAAACCTGGTAGAATTCCTTTTTTACAAATGACAATAACTGTTTCATAATAGTTGCTGTTAGCTATTAATCAATCTGCCGATCGTTTCGCTTGTCTCGCTAGTTTATAAAATACTTCATCCATACTGGCCACTCCGAATTTTTGCCTCAGCCCACCCGGGGAATCAAGCGCCTCTATCTTGCCATCAACCATAATAGTTACCCGGTTACAATACTCGGCCTCATCAAGGTAGTGGGTAGTAACAAAAATTGTAATTCCCTTATCGGCTGCATCATATATCAAATCCCAGAACTCGCGTCGCATATAAGGGTCAACTCCACCAGTAGGCTCGTCAAGGAAAACTATTTTAGGTTGATGAACAATAGCCACAAGGAATGAAAGCTTCTGCTTCCATCCCAATGGCAATGAACGCACCAGGTTATTTGCTTCCTTTTCTAGGCCAAGTTTTGAAATAAGCTCTTTGTTCTTTTCTCTTATTTCGCTTCGGCTCAGTCCGTAAATACCGCCGTAAAATTCTATATTCTCTAAAACAGATAAATCTTCATATAGCGAAAACTTCTGACTCATATAGCCAATGTTCTTTTTAATCTCTTCAGGTTGGGTAAACACATCGAAGCCCGCCACTGTAGCCTCGCCTGAAGTAGGTGTAGATAAGCCACACAACATGCGCATAGCCGTAGTTTTTCCTGCTCCATTAGCTCCAAGGAAACCAAATATCTCTCCCTTGTAGACGTCGAATGTAATTTCATCAACGGCCACAAAATCGCCAAAACGCTTGGTCAGTTTATTTGCTTTTATTACCGTTTCCATCACTCTGAACTTTTAATAATCGTATGAAACAATCTTCTACCGTCGGTGTTACCGGTTTAAATTCAAGATCTGTATGGCCGCTTTCCGCTAAAAATTCCCTTATTTCCTCCTCGCCACATTCCGTTGACAGATGAAGATATTCACCAAATGTGTAACAATTCATTGTGCAGTCGTGGCTACGTAAATCATTCAGTAGCTTGTACATGGCAGGCGCTTTCACGGCATACAACTTTTCAGGGTATGCCTTAACAGTATCTTCGGGAGAAGCAATGGATAAAAGCTTTCCTCCTAATATTAAACCTATACGGTCGCATAGTGTGGCTTCGTCCATATATGAAGTAGACACCAGAATTGTAATTCCCTGTGCTTTCAGGCGTTTCAGCATCTCCCAGAATTCCTTGCGCGATACAACATCCACTCCCGTTGTGGGCTCATCGAGAAACAAAACTTTTGGTTTATGAATGAGGGCGCAACATAATGCAAGTTTCTGCTTCATTCCACCCGATAGCTTACCGGCACGCCTATCTTTAAATGGTTCTAATTGCACATAAATATCCTTTATCAGGTTGTAGTTCTCTTCTATTGAAGTTTCAAATACCGTAGCAAAAAAACTAAGGTTCTCTTCCACCGTCAAATCCTGGTAAAGCGAAAACCTGCCCGGCATATAACCCAGTATTCCGCGTATAGCTTTAAAGTCCTTTACTATGTCATACCCACCAACAGTGGCTGTCCCTTTATCGGGTATAAGTAATGTGGTAAGCATTCTGAAAATGGAACTTTTCCCTGCACCGTCAGGGCCAATAAGCCCAAACATTTCCCCTTCGGCTATAGAAAATGACACATCATCCACCGCAAGGACTTTACCCTTGTTATACGTTTTGGTAATATTTTTTAATTCAATTGCGTTCATCGCTTATTTAAAACTCATCTCACCATACATTCCAATCTTCAGGAAGCCGTCATTAATAACCCTGATTTTGATGGCATACACCAAATCAGCTCTTTCCTCTTTTGTAGGTATTGTTTTAGGAGTAAACTCCGCTTTATCAGAAACCCAGTAAATAAGGCCATCGTAATAAGCATATTGCTTAGCACCTTTGTCAACTCTCACTTTTACTTTTTGTCCCAGTTTAGCTTTGTCAAGCTGATCGCCTGTAATGTATGCGCGAAGAATCAGTGTATCTGTTTCGGCAATTTTGTACAATGCCTTGCCCGGCATTACCACTTCATGGTCTTCAGAATACTTGGTAAGCACAGTACCGTGAATAGGGTTTATAATTCTGCATTTTGCCAATTGGTCATTCAACTGGTCTATCTGGCGTTGCAAGGGTGCCACGTCTTTTTCAATAGTATTTGAACTTATCCCTAAAGAAGACTTCTGCGCCTCTATTTGTTTGGTAATCATATCTACCTGCGTGTTGGCATCGTCAACCTGTTGCTGGGTTGCAGCATTTTGCTTGAAAAGGTTATTCATACGTGTCTGGTTCTTCTCGGCTTCGGCTAACTGGGATTGTAATGCCGCAACCTGCACAGGAATATTAGGTATCTGGCTGGTAGTCGACGCTATTTGCGCTTCCAGTTGCTGCTTCTTATAATAAAGCTGCGCGCTATCTACATAACCTATAAATTGATGGGGTTGAAGTGTCTGCCCCTCTTCTACATTAAGCTGCATTATAGTTCCGGTTGCCTCGGTAGATACAATTGTTTCCACCGATTCAAACGCACCTGCCGCATCAAAATCATTCTCGCTGTTGTGGCACGACGCAAATATTACCGCTACTCCTGCCGCTATTAATGATACCTTTTTCATTTTAAAGAATTTTAATTTTTAGTTTCCTGTTATATTCTGATATTCGTATTCGTCCATTAAAAATTGCACCTGGTGAAGCAGAAGATTTTGTTTTGCCAGATCCTCCGCGTCAAGGTCGCTTATGTAATCGTGTACTGTAATTACACCGTTATCTAACTGGGCCTTTGCAGCCTCTTTTACTGATGTACGTTTGCCTATTATATCATTATCCTTGTTTATCAGTTCCTTCAGCTTAATCATATCGGCGCTTTGCTGCTTAACGCTTTGTTTCGTATTAAATAGGAAAACATCACGCTGGATATCTATCGTCTGCCTGTCGATATTCAATAACTGCCTTTGATTTTTGAGGGTATAAAACCCACCCAGCGACCAGCTTAAACGGATACCGGTAATGTAATACGCGGCAGGGTTAACATCAAATCCGTTAAGGCCGGGCAATGCATAACCACCCTGGAAAAATGCTGATAACCTCGGCCTGTTACCTGCTTTCAACATATTGTCCTGTACATCGTCGCTTTTTTTCTGTGAGTCATACATGGCAAGTTCGGGCCTGTGAACACTATCAGAGACTGTCACATCACGGGGTGTTGCAAGCGTTGTGTTTTCATCAAGTGCCTTGTTTATAAACAATCCTAACATATCCATATATGCCTTGCGTGAAGCTTTAAGGCTTATTTCATTCTGCTGTTGCTGCATCAGGTCGGCTTGTAATTCATCGAGGCTGCTTTGCAAGGCTGTACCATTTGTAACTCCTGCCTGAACAAAATCAATACTGCTTTGCAGGTCTTTCTGTGTAAGTTTATTTTGCTTTATCTGCTCATCAATAAGCAATGCGCCAAAAAACATCTGGTTTATCCTATCCCTTAACGTATACAACTGCACCTCTATACTTTGTTCCTGTATATCAGCACCTGTTACCTGGGCTTGCTTTTGCTGCTTTATCATACCACCATCGTAAATGGTTTGGTCAACCTCGCCGTGAATATTAAACTGTTCCAGCGGAGGGGTAGGAAAACTTAAACCGCTGAACGCCTTCGGCAAACCGCTGAGTGATATTGTTGTAACTGCCGACTGGTATGTAGCCTGTCCGTTAACCGTAAACTGGGGCAAATATCCTTTTGCTGCATTCGATACATTATACTCTTTCGATTGCTCTATTAATCCTCGTTGCCTTATAAGCGGGTATTGCTGCCTTGCCCTGGCATAACATGTATCAAGGGTAAGAGCCTGGGCATTTACTGCAATAGCTGCAATGGTAAACCCAACTGCTGCAATTATTCTTTTCATTTTTATGCCTTTTTTATAATTCATGGTTATTTCACTTTCATCATTGCATCAATCCATTTGGGTACAAGTGTCCTTCTTTCTTCAATAAGCTCAAGGAATTGCTTATCATCCATATTATGCGAGTTCTTTATCATAGGCTTACCTATAAAGGGGAATATAGTAAGTGATACTACATTCAACATGAAATTAACAGGGTTCATATCAGGCATTTTGCCCTTTTTTATCGCTTTCTGTACCTGCTTCATAAGAAATGAATCGCGGAAACGCCCCTGGAACTGCGTACGGGTAGAGCTCTTTATATTCGACATTACAAAAATGGGTAGCTCAGGGCTGTTCAGCAACATATCAATATACCGGTTAACAAGTAACTCCACTTTTTCTCTTATGGTGGTTTCTTCGTCGTTAATAATACCTACTATGGACTGGAAAAACTTCTGCATGTTCTCCTGCATTACTATTTCAAAAAGCTTTTCCTTGCTGCGAAAATAGTAATTCAATAAAGCAAGGTTAATGCCTGCTTCGTTAGCTATATCGCGGGTTTTAACAGCATCGAAGCTCTTTTCGGTAAACAGTTTCCTGGCAGCTTCAATAATCTTCTGCTCGGCGCTTTCTTCTGATTTTTTGGTTTTGGCAGTTTTCATTATTTCAGAATTATGGCACAAATATATATTTATTATTCTGATTTAAACAAATGATTAAAACAGAAAATCAATATTTTCGACGAACAACTGGTTTATATCGACCAATTATTAGCTCTTCTGTTCTTAAGAAAAGATAATTACCTGGAATATTGCTGATTTATGCCTAATTAAAAATTACTTGTCAATTTTTCGGTTGTATGGTATTCTGCCATAGGCTAATTTTGCCTCAAATTAGTTATTGTGCTTACTAACGATATAATGTATAAGGCTCTCTTAGAGAAAGACTCTTCTTATGAGGGGTTATTTATTGCAGGGGTAAAGACAACAGGCATATTCTGTCGCCCCACCTGCACCGCACGTAAGCCCAAACCTGAAAACGTAGAATTCTTTAAAGACATAAAAGAAGCTATTGCCCATGGTTACAGGCCATGCAAAACATGCTCTCCCTTGGAAAAACTGGGAGCTACCCCAGCACATATTAAAGAACTGCTTATTGAATTAAGTGAACACCCGGCCATAAAAATTAATGATGCCTTATTACGTTCCCGGGGTTTAGAGCCCAATGCATTGCGTCGCTGGTTTAAAAAGAATCATGGCATTACTTTCCAGGCATACCAGCGCATGTTACGTATCAATTCTGCATTTACCAAAATTCAGCAAGGCGAAACTGTTACTGCTGCTGCATACGATTCAGGGTATGAATCATTGAGCGGTTTTAACGACTCTTTCAAATCTGCACTAGGTGTAGCTCCCTCGAAAAGCAAAGATAAAATGGTTATAACCATTACCCGTTTCGAAACCCCATTGGGCCCCATGTTTGCCGGGGCAACCGATGAAGGAATATGCATGCTGGAATTTACCGACAGAAGAATGCTGGAAACAGAATTCAAATCGCTGGCTAAAGATTTAAACGCCACCATTCTGCAAGGCGAACACAAGTATTTTCCCCAATTACAAAAGGAACTTGTGGAATATTTCGAAAACAAACGCAAAGAATTTACAGTGCCCCTGCATCTGATTGGAACTCCCTTCCAGAAAGAGGTATGGGAAGAGTTATTGCGCATACCCTATGGCACCACTCGCTCATATAAACAGCAATCCATTGCCATAAAGAAGCTCGATGCAATAAGAGCCGTAGCCAGTGCAAATGGCATGAATAAAATTGCAATAATAGTGCCTTGCCACCGGGTTATTGGCGAAGATGGAAGCCTTACTGGCTATGGGGGCGGGCTGTGGAGGAAGAAATGGCTGCTTAATTTGGAAAGCGGGCAGTTAACATTAAATGCATTTTAGTATGAGTTTTTCAATACGGGAAATAGAAAAAACAGACAATGAAACCATTCGGCAGGTTATACGCACTGTGCTTGAAGAACATGGTGTAACCATGCCAGGAACTGCATATTACGATGACAGCCTGAACCACATGCATGAATCATATACAGGTGGAAACAAGATTTACTACCTCGGAATTATTGATGACGAGATAGCCGGTGGTGCCGGTATATTTCCTACCGAGGGCCTGCCTGCTGACACCTGCGAACTGGTTAAAATGTACTTGCTACCCCAGGCAAGAGGCTTAGGGCTTGGGAAAGCATTGGTAAATAAATGCCTTGATTTTGCTACTGCCCATGGTTACAAAAAGATTTACCTTGAAACTATGCCCGAACTGCAAAATGCGGTACATATGTATGAAAAAATGGGTTTCAACCTGTTAAAGGGCCCAATGGGTAATACGGGCCACTTTGCCTGTACCCTGCGTATGCTAAAGAATATCAGCTAACTACAGCACTTATTCCCGTTTTATTTAAGCCCTGGCAAATGCGTTAAGGCCATTTCACCGCCTTCTAGCTCTTTCATTAACATGCTGATAAACGGCAAGATAGCTTGGCAGAGAAGAAAATTGTTACATTAGAGGTTTAAAAATTTACGACTCCTCCTTTATAACACATGGAAAATAAAACACGTTTATTTACAGCAGGCACATTATTGTTCTTTCTTACAACCGGCACAATATTGAATGCCCAAAAAGAAGTTAAGCTTGTCAACTCGGGTGAAATACTTCAAAGAGGTTCTGATTTAATGGATTCAGGCAAATACGATGAAGCATCGGCATTGTATGAACAGGTTTCCCGGAACGATACCAACTATATGATGTGCGTTTATAAAGATGTGCTAAGCCGTATATCTGCAGGGGAAGACAGCGCGGCTATACCCTTATGCAGGAAAGATATTGCACTAAATACTGAGTACACCCCTGCATGTTATAAATTCCTTTGCGATGCTTACACCGACCTGGAGAAATACGACGATGCCGTTAAGCTTATGCAGGACACCGTTATTCCTAAATATCCTACCCTTTACTACTTACATTATTCTTTAGGCCTTGCCTATTATAAATCGCACCGGTACGACAGCGCTATTGCATGCTTTGAACGGTCAATTACACTTAATGTTTTTGATGCTTCCAGCCATTATTACCTTGGCAAATGCTGCCTTGAACAAGGACGTATGATACCGGCTCTTTTATCATTCCAGTTCTATTTGCTTTTAGAACCGCTTTCTACCCGTTCTTTTGCCACCATTCAACTTATAGAACAGGTTAGCGAAGGAAAATACGATTACAATAAAGCTACCATGGTTGACCCTTCAAAATACCATGACGATGATTTCCAGGACCTTGACCTTATTATTAAATCGAAGGTGGCTTTGAATGATGATTATAAGGCCAAGACAAAAATTTCATACGGCGTTATTAAGCAGTGCCAGTTGTTTATGGAAAAGCTTACCTATACGGCCAAGAGCGGTAATTTCTGGATGGAAACTTATGTGCCTTTCTTTGTAGCCTTGCAGAAAAACGACTACTTTGAACCTTATGCCTATTTCATTGTTGGCTCTATAAACAATGATGATTTGCAAAAGGATATTGCAAAAGAAAAAAGGAAGATAGACGATTTTACTACCTGGGCCGGAAAGCAGATAAGAGATTCGAGGAATACTAAAGAAGTAATGGTTGATGGTAAGAAAAAAACCATGTCGTATGTTTATTACGATAACCATGTAACGGAAGCCATGGGGGAAGAAAATTCAAAACAGAAAAGCGTTGGGGAATGGACCATATACAACCAGTTTACCGGTACCCTTGAAGCGAAAGGTGTTTTTAACGATAATGGCGAGCGAGACGGGCAATGGGTATCCTATTACTATAACGGAGTAATGAAGGAACGCACCAATTACAAAAATGGTAAACGTGAAGGTTTATCCGAATCGTGGTACGTGAATGGGGCGCAAAAAGCCACTTATAATTTCCAGGACGATAAACTGAGCGGAGATGCGAAAGAATTTACTTCGTCGGGTACACCCAGTACTGTTGGCGCTTATAAAAATGATAAACCTACTGGTGCGGCAACTGTTTATTACAGCAATGGTAAACAACATTACCTGGTAAATTATTCTGATATAGGCCTTGACGGAGAACAGAAGGAATATTACCTGAATGGCCAGCAGCAGCTTTCTTCCAACTATAAAAATGGCAAGAAAAACGGCGCATTTACGGAATACTGGTCAAACGGTAAGGTAGAAGACCAGGGCGCATACAAAGACGATAACCCTGTTGGCGAATGGAAATATTATTACCGCGATGGCTCCTTGCATAAAGATGGTTCATTTAACAACGATGGCAAGTCTATTGATACATGGACAACCTATTACAGGAATGGCAAAAAATCGGAGGAAATAAATTACAACAAAACAGGCGATTTGAATGGTTCCGATATACTTTATGATGATGACGGAATTAAAGATGCCGACTTTGAATACCGCAACGGTACATTGCAGGGCATGCAGTTTTTCGATAAAAGCGGCAAGGTAACCGTCGACAAAAAATCATCGGGTGGTAAATTGGCGTATGAGAATTATTATGCCAGCGGTATTAAATACAGTGAAGGTGATATGACGAACGGCAAGCGCTCGGGCCATTGGAAGTTTTATTCCAATACCGGCCTTCTTTCCAGTGAAGAAAATTATAAAGATGGTTTGTTGAGTGGCATGAGAATGGAATATTACCTCGACGGAAAAGTGAAAGATTCGTTGAACTATTCGAATGACATGGCCAACGGGCTATACCATGCATACTATGAAAACGGGCAACTGAAATCGACCGGCTGGTATGTAGACGGGCAGGAAGAAGGCGACTGGTATTTCTATAACCAGCGCGGCGCCGTGAGCAACCACCGTTACTTTCTTCGCAATCAAATTTATGGCTATGCCGATTATTACGATGTTAACGGCCGCTTATCAGCCGAAGAATATACCAACCCGCTGGGTTATTTTGACAAGGCATGGCTTTACGACAGCACCGGAACCAAAGTAGTGTTTTCCTATGCTTCTGACAAAGGAAATGGTAACTATAAACCTACCTATAGTAACGGACAGGTAAAGTTTGACCGCACCTATGTAGCGGGTAATTCCGACGGGCCTGAAAAGTCGTATTACCCTGATGGAAAGGTATCTCTTGAATGCACTTATGTATCCGATAACCTGCAGGGAAAATATACCGCTTATTATGATAATGGTAGCATAAGAGAAGTAAATAATTACGACCTGGGGTATTTAGACGGAACCACCCACAGCTATTACCGCAACGGCAAACTAAGGAATGAGAATAATTATTCTGAAGGAGACCTAGACGGACCGTTTTCGGAATATTATGAAGATGGCCGCATAAAACGCACCGGCTATGATGTAGACGGAAGCATAACCGGGGAATCGAGGAGATACTTTGAGGACAGTGTTTTATATTGCGTTACCTGGTATAAGAGCGATGTAATTACAGGTTATTCATACCCGGGTAAAGATGGCAAACTTGTTCCGACAATTAATGTAGATAAGGGAACCTGCAATGTGGTGTGCTACTATGCTAACGGAGCAAAAGCGCTTGAAAACACATACACTAATGGAGAACTTAACGGGAAAAGAACAACCTATACCCCCGACGGTAAAGTATATATAGAAGAGAATTATTCCTGGGGTAATGAGGAAGGCCCTCAGAAGTTTTACTACAAAAGCGGCAAGTTGAAGTCGGAAGAAAATTACTCTATGGGCAATAAAGACGGGGTTTGCCGTTATTATTATGAGACCGGAAAATTAGAACACGAGGAATATTGGGTGCTGGGCAACCGCCAGGGCACTTTTAAGTATTACGATAAGATGGGAAAGCTTCTTAAAACTGAGGTATATTATAACGACAGTCGTCTACAATAACGCATATGCATTTTAAACGCAACATAGTAACTCTGGCAGGGTTAACTCTCTGCGCTTTATCATTATTACCTGCGACAAACGCATTGGCACAGAAAGATGATATTTATGCCCAGTTGCGTAAGAAATACGCCGATGAAAATGCAGTATATGTTTCGCGTAAAGAGGATGTTGAAATTAAGTTCGAGAAGGACCAACCCATGATTTACACTAATACATACGAAGACCTTTTAATGCTTACCGATAAAACTTCGGAATATATTGACCGCAGTGTTTACTGGTCGAGTTTTTCAGATATACAGGACCTGGATGTACGAACTATGGTGCCCGATGGCAGCCATTATAAAGCCCTTAAGGTAAAAGACTTCCAGAAGACCAATGAATTTTCGGAAGGCACTTTTTATGACGATGCCCGTTCGTATAAATTTATATACCCCGGGGTGGTAAACGGCGCCCGCGAAGTTCTTTCTTACACCGAGAAATTGAAAGACCCTCATCTCTTCGGCCATTTTTATTTCAGTTCATTTGCCCCTGAAGAAGATGTGGAATACTCTGTTACTTTTCCTTCGAACGTTAAAATACATTACAAGCTTTTTAACGTAAAGGACAGCACATTGCAGTTTACATCGAAAGTAAGCGGTAAAAGCACCACCTATACCTGGAAAATGCATGGTGTAAAGAAACTTAAGATAGATGAAGATGCCGCAAATCTTAGTTACTATATACCCGGTGTAATTGTTCTTATTGACCAGTACACCGACAAGGATGGAAAAGTTGTAAGGGTACTTGGAGACACCAACGATTTGTATAACTGGTATTATGGCCTGGTTAAAGATGTAAACAAAACTGTTTCACCCGAACTGAAAGCCGTGGTTGATTCCATTACAGAGGGCGTTACCGATAGCCTGGAAAAAGTAAGGCGTATATTTTACTGGGTACAAAACCAGATAACCTATATTGCTTATGAAGACAGCCTTGGCGGTTTTGTGCCGCGTGAGGCATCGTTGGTTTGTTCACGCCGCTTCGGAGATTGTAAAGATATGGCCACCACGCTCACAGAAATGATACGCGCGGCAGGATTGCAGGCTTACCAGGTATGGATAGGCACACGGGATATTCCATACACCTTTGCCGATGTGCCTGCGCCTATGGCCACCAACCACATGATATGCGCCTATGTGCAGGATGGAAAATATTATTTCCTCGATGCCACGGGCAAACATTCCCCGTTTGATTTTCCAACATCAATGATACAAGGTAAGCAGGCTCTGGTAGGTATGGGCGAAGGGAAATACCGCATTGTGCCTGTGCCTGTTATGGATACTGCACGTAATATATATACCGATAGCGTGCACATGAGCCTCGACCAGGCTATGATAAAAGGCTCGGGCAGGGTGAGCGCTAACGGGTATGATAAAATTATAATGGGATGGAGGTTGCAAAACGTTGATAAGAAAAACGAACATACGTATATGACAGGCCTTTTACAGAAAGGCAATAACAAGTTTAATTTAGACAGCTATTCATTCGACAACCTTACTAACCTTGATAAGGACCTGCAGATTAACTATAATTTCAGCCTGAGTGATTATGCGCAGAAAAACGGAAACGAGCTATACATAAATATGCAGCTTGAGAAAACGCTCATGAACGACTTGCTGCAACCCGACCGGGAAGCGCCTAAAGAAATTGAATTCAAACATATTGACAAGGGTATTAATACCCTTGAAATACCTGCAGGCTATAAGGTATCGTACCTGCCTGAGAGCACAAGCTATAATGGCCCGCTGGGTGGTTTTAAAATAAGTTATTACACAAAGGGTAACACAATTGTAAACGAGAGCTATATTTACATCAACACACTGATGGTTTATCCTAAAGATTTCCAGGAGTGGAACAAAATGATACGCTCGCTGAGCCGCGCTTACAATGAATCTGTTACTCTTATAAAACAATAAAATACCCTTTATGCTCCGTAAACTTTCTGTCTGCCTGCTGGCCATTTTTGTCTCTGTAAATTTATATGCCCAAAGCAGTTTATTCGACACCCACCCCGACCCTGAATACAAAAGCTATCATTGGGATGAAGCCCCTCACCTGCACGACCTTACTGCCGATGAAGAGAAGCGCAACGAGGTGGTGATAAAAGATAAACGCATTTTAGAATATGCTTACAACGAGCACGATTCACTTGTAATGTATATAACCCACCATTACATTGTTCGTGTAAACTCCGACAAGTCTATTGAAGAAAATAATACTGTATACATTCCCTTGGGCGACGGAGTAAAAGTTGTTGATGTGCAGGCGCGCGCCATAAGCAAGGAAGGTAAGATTACCAACCTTGACCCCAAGAATGTTAAGAACGTAGATAATTATGAAAACCTTGGCCCGTTCCGGATTTTTGCCATTGACGGTATTGAACTAGGAAGTGAAGTGGAATACCTGTATACCGTAAAGCGCCCTTATCGTATTTCAGGTGAGGAATATGTAAGGCGTACAGCTTTGCACAAAGATTTATGCGTAGATATTTACTCACCTACTTACCTGGTATTCCTGGCAAAAAGCTACAATGGTTTCCCCGATGTGAAGGTAGATTCATCTAAGACAACCAAGCGCCACATTTATGCGGAAGGGCACGATGTGGAAGGTTTCGACCATGAAGAATTTTCGGCAGAAGATGGCGCGCTCATGCGACTTGAATATCTCATTGCATACAATAAAGGACGTGATGCCGATACTCGCCTTTATTCATACAGCGATTTCTGCCAGCGATTGTTCGACCTGCTGAATAAAAGTATTACCAAGCAGGATACTAAAACAGCGGAGAAAGTGGTTGACACTATGAAAATTAAAAACCTGGGCGATGAGGATAAAATACGCTACATAGAAAGCCGCCTTAAGAATAGCATTGCCATTAAAGAAGACGTGCCCGATGATAAAGCCATGTCCTTGCCCGATGTATTTAAAGACCATGTTACAAGTGAATATGGAGCCCTTAAATTATATAATATGATTTTTGATGCTGCCGGAATAAAGTATGAACTGGTATCTACATCCGATCGTTTTGATAAAGCATTCGATGGCGACTTTGATACATGGACCTACCTGCAGAAGTTCGTCTATTACTTCCCTTCCACCGGCGACTATATAGCCCCAACAGAAGCAGCATATCGTTACGGTTTCATTCCTTTTAACTGGACATGCCAGAAAGGGTTTTTTATGCATTCTATAACCATTGGTAAAGATGTGCAGACAGGTGTTGGTAAGGTTAAAGACATACCCTGCAACGACTACAAAAAAAGCATGAACGTGCTAAATGCCGATTGTAAGTTCGACTTTGATATGGGTGTGGTGAATATGCATTATAAAATAAGTACTACCGGTTATGAGGCTTTAGGTATGGCGCAACCTTATTACGGCTATCTCTCGGACCAGGACAGAAAAGACTTTTCTACCAAGGTCTTCCAGGGCTATTTCCAGGATTCTAAACCGACTAATATAAAGGTATCTGGGTACGACGAAAAAGACATTTTACGTAACCCGTTTGTGGTTGAAGCCGACTTAAGCACTAACACAGTGTTGGAAAAAACAGGCAACAAATACCTGTTTAAAATAGGGCAGATAATTGGCCCGCAAAGTCAACTTTATCGCGATACCGTTCGCCATACCCCAATCGAAAACCAATTCAACCATGGCTACCACCGCGAAATTTCTTTCCAGGTACCCGAAGGGTATAAAGTAACCAACCTAGACGCAGCTAATATGGATGTGTACGATGGAAAGGCCACCGATGCACATACATTAGAGTTTCATTCATACTATAAAATTGATGGCGATAAAGTAACTGTGTATTGCGATGAATATTATTCGCAATTACGTTACCCGATAAACATGTATGACGTATTCCGCAATGTAATTAATGCCTCAGCCGATTTTAACAAAATTGTGCTGGTGCTGGAAAAGAAATAATGAACATTGAAGACATACAGGCATTCTGCAAAAAGCTCCCCGGTGTTAAAGAAGATATAAAATGGGGCGCTGACCTTTGTTTTTGCATAGTAGAAAAAATGTTCTGCGTGGTGCCGCTCGAAGGCGAGCTAAGCATAACCCTTAAAGTGCGCGACGATGAGTTCGACGAACTTGTTTCACGCGAAGGAATTATTCCGGCAAAATATTTAGCACGTAATAAATGGATAACAATTAAAGATATTACAGTGCTTAACCGGAAAGAATTGGAAGGTTATATAAAACAATCGTATGAAATTGTTAAATCTAAACTGCCCCGCAAATTGAGGAAGTAGTTATGCCCAACACCAAAAATATTCCCTTCTTTTTTGTGCTCGATTACCTTATGCCGTTGGAGCCCTATATAAAACCATTCTTTGGTTGTTACGGGGTTTATGTGGGTGAAAAAATAGTATTCATTTTACGAGATAAAAAATCTCACCCTGAAGTAAACGGGGTATGGATAGCTACCGACCACCAACATCATAAAAGCCTGAAGAAAGAATTTCCACCACTCTGTTCAGTATCGGTACTCAACGATGGAAAGGGTGCCACCGGCTGGCAAATGCTGCAGGCCGAAGCCGACGACTTTGAACCATTGGTTGTGAAAGCCTGTGAACTTGTGTTGCATGGCGACCCACGCATTGGCAGAATACCCAAACCTAAAGCCAAGAAAAAGAAGAAGATAATTCCACCGCAGAAAAAAGCACCCACAAAACCGAGGAGGAAAACAAAATAATTACTGCTTCTTTCCTATAAAGTCCTCTATATCTTTTACCAGTTTATCATTTATAGGCAAGGCAGGGTTATTATACGTTGCCACATTTGCCTGGCGATCAATTGGCGCCATTTTCAGAACATGGTTCATGCCTGTTATAGTATCGAGTGTAGCCGATGGGTTTGCTTGTTTTAATCGTAAGGCATCATCTACTCCTACCTGTATATCTGTTGTGCCTTGAATAATTAATACTGGTATAGCCAGTCTTTTAATCAATACCTGTGGGTCGAACTTAAACCATGATATCATATAAGGCTGTACAGTTGGCCTGAACAGTGTATATAAACTTATCGGGAATTTTAATACTGTTTTACCTGCTACCAAACTATCAATAATTGCGTATGCGGTATCTTTTAGCCCGGCAGGCAAATTACTTAATTGTCGCTTAATTGCCTTATCAGCGGTTTCTCCAACACCTGCCAATGATACATATCCGGCCACATTATGTTCTGCCGCAACCATACCAATTAAAGAACCTTCGCTATGGCCTACAATATAAACGCCTGAAAAACGCGAATCACTTTTCAGAGATTCAACCCAAGCAATGGCATCGTCAACATAATTGTCGAACCTTAAAGTAATTTCACTTTTCATGGCAGCTTTACTTTCGCCAACGCCACGTTTATCATAACGCAGGGTTGCTATACCTGCCTCACTTAATTTATGTGCCAGTTGTTTAAAGGCATCTGTTTTTAAGCCAAGTGTTGGGCTGTTACAATCTCTGTCAGTCGGGCCTGAACCTGCAATAAACAATGCAACGGGTATCTTGCCGCTTGCATTTGCAGGCACGCATAAGGTGCCATAAATATTTCCGGTTGGTGTTTTAAGGGTGTCTTCAGCTTCAATAAAAATAGCTTTATCAGGAGCAGGCGAATTAGCTTGCTGCTGCTGTGCGTGGCTGCAACCTATTACAAAAAGGCTAAGAAGAAATGTAAGGCGTTTCATACTATTTTATGTTTTAATTATTGCACAAAAATATATATATTTTTAATATAATTGAATATTTACTTAATTTTATTTATTTTATTATTCATTATATTAATATAAATACTATATTTGTGTCATAAAATTGATTCCTATGCTAAAGAAACTTCCACATGTCTGCCCCAGTTGCGCATCGCCATTACGGGTTAAAAGCCTTATATGCGGTAATTGCGCCACCGAAGTATCGGGCGAATTCGAGCTTCCCTTACTGGCAAGCATACCGTTAGACGACCAGCAGTTTATACTCGATTTTGTAAAAAGTAGCGGCAGTCTTAAGTTAATGGCCGAGAAACTGAAGCTTAGTTACCCGACTGTTAGAAACATGCTTGACGATATTATTAAGCGTGTGGAGCAGAATGAAAAACTTTCAAACTCGAATAAGAAATGAAAAAGTGGTTGTTTAATCCTTTTGTATACATAGCCGGGGTACGTGCTTTACTCATAGGTGGAGGAATAATGATTATAACGGCAGTAGTTGCATTTTACAGCCGCGCCCATTTCGACGGGGCATTGGATATGCATTGCGGCGCCCCTACCCAATTCTGGCAATCATGGCTTGAATCATCCGTTGATTTGGCAAGCCTGACAATACCCTTCTATATTTTAGGGCGCATTTTTTCCGATACTACAGTTCGTCTTATAGATATTGTAGGTACTGTGGCTTTGGCCAGGTGGCCTATGCTGCTTCTGGCTCTATTAGCATTTATGCCTGTCCCCTATCCTACAGGTGATATGCCTTCTATGAATGAAATATTTAAACTGCTGGCCAACCCTTATTTTATTGTACAGGTAATACTCACCATACCTTTAATAGTGTGGAATGTTGCATTGTTATACAATGCCTATTCGGTTTCTACAAACCTGAAAAAAGGAAAAGCGGTTGTAACATTTATAGCAGGGTTGATAATTGCTGAAGTGTTATCGAAAGTTACATTGGCCGAGCTTTTGCATAAATAACCTCACCTGGAGTCAACAGGCGTAATATACCCTTACCAGTATCTTATTCCCCTTTCTCCATCTTATCCAGCCCTGCTCTCCATAGTCGCCGCTATACACCTCTACATTCATCCAGTCTCCTTTCATTATGACTGTTGCCCTATTATTTACCATAATACCTTCGGCACGCCATATTTTACTCGCTCCTGCCAGGTTTTTAATTACTGTTGAGCTATCGTTTGGTTCCTTTCTTAAAGGATTTTCTTCCCTGTTAAAATCGCATCCAAGTCCTGTGTGTTCCTCAATAAATTGCGCCACCGTTTCATACCGGAAACTCCTGTCTTTGATTTTTATGTACCCCCTTAAATTTTTCTTCTTGTTATAAATCACCTCATAGTACTTATCTGTTCTTTTCATACAGTCCATCGTTAAGGAGAAATAATCAGGGTTAGGTACAAACTCCCTGGGGTCGAAAAAATCAAAGAATTGAGGCTCTAAGGTGTCCGCCCTATATTTCTTGTTTTTATAAAATACCCCCACTCCATTGCAGGAATCACTTTCACAATGTTCTATCGTGAGCATTATTTTACCGGTTGAATCATAAATCCAGTACTTTTCATCGAAACCCGTTATTTCCATTATTCCAATTCCTCTGATACTATCCTCCGGCCTGAATTCTGCATCTTCTATTGAATCTCTAAGCTTCTTTTGTTTATCCGTTAATGTGTCGGCAGGATTATATTTATTCTGCACCAAATCAACATTAGGAAGTTTTGAATGAGAATCGTTTGGCATAACATCTTGTTTCTTGAAAAAATGTACGGTGTCCCCTTCATTTACTTTTATGGGCACACTATTGTTTCTGCAAGCTACCAGGCTTATTATACAAAACAGGATTATAAAATGCCTTGGGTACACGGTGGTTAAATTCTATTGTAAATGTATGAATTTACCCGTCGTATATGGGGGGTGTTGAAAACAAAATGCGATTTCACTTTTAAAACTACTTAGGGCTGCTGAACTTTGTGGTAAGACCTCACCCCTAACCCATCTCCTTGTTCAAGGAGAGGGAAGGAATGTGATGGTGAATGTTCTTTGAAATAGTTTAGGAGTAAGTAATACCTCTGCGGCACTCAGCGTGCAATTTGCTCAGCGTACTCTGCGGTAACCCTTCGACAGGCTCAGGGTGACTACTTAGTGCAACTTAGTGCTCTTCATGTCTTAGTGGTGAAGAATTTAAAATGATTTTTATTGATATTATCAATAAACATTATTGGTTTTCAGACACATGCAAATTCAATAACAATGGCCTTTTATTGATAATTCTATTGTTTATGCCTTGTTATTGCATTGATAAGTTATTGTTTTAACATACCTGTAAAGAGGTGTAAGGAATAAGGAGTAAGTCTTTGCAACCTTTGCGTGGCTGTTTACTTTGCGACTTTGCGCGAAAAAAGTAAACAAAAGGTAAGAGTTTTTAAATGGCATATAATTGAAAATCAATATGTTAAATATAAAAAGCCCCCCAAAAGTGTTACCTTTCTAATAAAAGTAATTGAAAAACAGTGAGTTAGTAAAATTGACCGACTGAAAACGGCAAAAAATGGCAAGTTTTGGCAATGGGACGCAGATACCGCAGATTGCTTATGATTATTTAAGATAAATCAGTGAAAATCTTATAGGATTAGCTTCATCAGCGTTCTAGCGGATACAACCTCACTCTGGCATACATCATTTTCGGTCAGGCTCTATTCATTTTTTTACATTTGTCCTATAATAATTACCTATGTATAACGAAGCATTCCAACACCACTTACAGAACGAATTAAAAGCCATTGACGAGGCGGGCCTTTACAAACGCGAACGCATTATAATTACTCCGCAAGGAGCCGATATAAAAGTGCAGGGCGGCAAAGAGGTGATTAATTTCTGCGCCAATAACTACCTGGGCTTGTCATCGCACCCCGAGGTTATTGCTGCAGCAAAAAAGGCTTTGGATACACATGGTTATGGAATGTCGTCGGTGCGATTTATTTGCGGTACGCAAGACATCCACAAAACACTGGAAGAAAAAATATCGAAGTTCTTAGGAACTGAGGACACGATTCTCTATGCGGCTTGCTTTGATTCTAATGGAGGTGTGTTTGAACCTTTGTTTACCGAGCAAGATGCAATAATATCTGATGAACTTAACCATGCATCAATTATTGATGGTGTGCGCCTTTGCAAAGCCAAACGTTACCGTTACAAAAACTCTGATATGGCTGACCTTGAAGCGCAATTACAAGCAGCCAAGGCCGATAGGTTTAAGATTATTGTTACCGATGGTGTATTTTCAATGGATGGCTACATTGCCAAGCTGAAAGACATTGTTGCCCTGGCAGAAAAATATGGTGCGCTTGTAATGGTTGACGATAGCCATGCAACTGGCTTTGTGGGTAAGACCGGCCGCGGTTCACATGAACATAACGAAGTTATTGGCAAGATTGATATACTTACAGGTACACTCGGCAAAGCTTTGGGTGGCGCCATGGGCGGATATACCAGCGGTAAAAAAGAAATTATTGATATGCTCCGCCAACGTTCACGTCCTTACCTGTTTTCAAACTCACTTGCACCTGTAATTACAGGCGCAGCTATTACAGTATTTGATTTATTGAGTAATACCACAGAATTGCGTGATAAGGTAATGAATAACGCTTTGTATTTCCGCGAAGGAATGACCAAGGCAGG
The DNA here is from genome assembly GCA_013285805.1 of Bacteroidota bacterium. Classification (GTDB taxonomy): domain Bacteria; phylum Bacteroidota; class Bacteroidia; order JABEUT01; family JABEUT01; genus JABEUT01. The sequence goes on from JABDGY010000008.1 coordinate 52,101, forward strand.
ATTTGATATTAAGCCGGGCATACATCCCATTGTACCCGTTATGTTATACGATGCCAAACTATCGCAGACAATGGCCGACAAGCTTTTAGAGGAGGGTATTTATGTAATCGGCTTCTTCTACCCTGTGGTAGCTAAAGGACAGGCGCGTATAAGGGTTCAGTTATCAGCAGCGCATACCAGGCAGCACCTCGATAAAGCCATTGCAGCGTTTACCAAGATTGGCAAGGAGCTTGGGGTGGTAAAGTAACTTTCAGTAGCTTCTTTAAAAATTGACCAGGCATGATACTAAACCACTTAAAAGCTTGTTAGTGCATTAATGCACCTGTAGAAAACTGTCTTGTCTTTTTCGAAATTTGAGTAATGAAAAAACCACTTTATATATTTCTTTTAATTCATATTTTCTTGCCGGGTTGTGGTATGCATTCTACAAGTAGTAATGAGGTTACTTCCAAAGACGTAAAAACTTCAGCTGCTAATTTGTTCCGGAGAGATTCAATCTTGATGGATTCAATTAGAAAGCACCCGGTAAATACAACACCTGAAAAGGATTTGATGGATACACCAATACTTACAAAAAACATCCGATACAATTTATTCTCATTTCACAATGTAACATTGTCGGAACCGTTTAGTGTCGATAGCGCGCTAACAAAACTTTTCCCCGGCAGTTATTATAAGCTTTGGAGAAATGGCAGCGATTCAGTTGTGTTTGAAGGATGGAGATGCAAGAGCTGCACAAAGCTTGTGGAGCATGGCTGGGAAAGCGACGATACTGTAGATATATTTCCATACCCTGATAGCAATGAAACACAAATAGTCGATACATTACTATTTACTTGTGATGGGAAAAGAAATATAATCATGTCATTTAATACCTCGGAGTTTCAAACCGACTATATAGGCTGCGGTAGAACAACCTGCGCATTTTTAGGGTTAGCGTTATTTACAGAAGAAGGTAAAAAATGGATACTAAAGGCATTTACTCCCGCAGTCGGTTATTACGGAATGTTTCAGCAAGTGCCGAAAATTGAATTGTTCAGGTACAGTAGTGGTAATGTTGGCTGTTATATAGGTAATTCTTACGGTAGTGGTGGCGGTCCATATTTCTCCGATGCCTATTTCTTCGGAGTAATCGGAAACACATTTAAAGTGGTTCTTGAAAAGGATAATGTGTGCAGAAGCAATGTACCGGCAGATGCGTGGGATACATACCAGCAAATTGATTCAACTCAATTTAATAAGCAGTTCCCAGATATTTTATTTTCTACATCGGGAGATTATTCCAAAGACGGATTTGATATTTATGGAGGTGACGATACCTCAGAAACACCAGATGCCATTAAGCAATTAATACGAAGCAGCGATACATTTGATTTTGACATCAAAGCACGATACACATTTAATGGAATAAAGTATAAATTGGCTAAACAGACAGTTACCACTTCACCTTACAAGCCAATGGTTGATGACTCCAATTTTAGGGCTCACTGGTAAGGAAAAGAATAGAGACTATTTATTGGCAGCCTCAGCAATTAACTCAGCCACATCAAGCACCTTTATGTTTTGTTCCTTATTAAAATGTTTAACCCCGTCAGTCATCATCGTCATGCAGAAAGGACAGCCTGTGGCAATAACTTCAGCGCCTGTGCGCATAGCTTCTTCGGTACGTTCAATGTTTACTTCCTTGTTACCTTTCTCTGCTTCTTTAAACATTTGCGCCCCGCCTGCACCGCAGCAAAAACTCTTGTGTTTGTGGCGTTGCATCTCAGTTAGCATGGTATCTAATTCCATTATCACTTCCCTTGGGGCTTCATAAATATCATTACCACGGCCTAAGTAACAGGGATCATGAAAAACAACTTTTTTACCTTTAAATGAACCACCTTCTATTTTTATTCGTCCGCTCTTTATCAAGTCATTAATAAAACTGGTATGATGCATCACCTCGTATGTTCCACCCAGCGACGGATATTCATTCTTAATCGTGTTAAAGCAATGTGGGCATCCGGTAACAATCTTCTTTACACCATAACCGTTAAGTATATTAATGTTGTTAATCGCCTGCATCTGGAAAAGGAATTCGTTACCTGCACGCTTGGCAGGGTCGCCGGTACAGGATTCTTCGGTACCCAATACGGCAAATTTTATGCCTGCTTTATGCAATATGCGAACAATGGCAACAGTAATCTTCTTGGCCC
>JABDGY010000009.1 GCA_013285805.1 Bacteroidota bacterium
TCGCCGAAAACAGTGTAATTATTATCCAGTTGCGGAGTGCCGCCTACTGTTGTATATGCCTTCCTTTCTTCAGGTGTAAAACTGAATTTGGGGGTTTTATCATAAATAGAGTCAATTTCTGGTTCTATAGTTTTGGTAAGGGCCTGAAGGCTGTCGATATTGCTTTGGTTTTGGTATTTAATGAACCTGGCTTTCAATTGAGCATTTTTAGGTTCGCTGATAATCTTAGTGAATATTTGTTGTTTAATGCCAAAGTTTGCCCTCTGCTCCATAGTATCCATTTCCCCGCTTCTGAACACTTTGCCCTGTACAATATAGAATTGGCAACCTGAAGATGCTTTTGTGGGATTAACGTTATCGCCCTGCCTTGCGGTAGCTATAACGCCCTTTTTATGAAACAAACCGGGTACAAACTCGGCCGGAATAGTATACCCTGCGTCGCCATTGCCAAGCATAACTCCCGGTTTAGCGTTTTTTGAGTTAGGGTCGCCTCCTTGTATCATAAAACCCTGTATAACCCTGTGAAACAGCGTACTATCGTAAAATTTGTCTTTTACCAGCTTAATGAAATTATCTCGTGTTTTAGGGGTCTCATTATATAGTTTTACCACTATATCACCCATCGTTGTGTGTATTTTTACCTTAGTCTCCTTTTCGGCCGCCTGGCCTGCATTTCCTGCAGCCATTCCCATGGCCGAAAAGCATAAAAACATTAAAATAGTGAGATTTTCTTTTATCATTTCAAAAATTGTTTATTTTTGTATGATGTAAAGTTACATGATTTTTAATCTGCGCATGAAGAAAATAATTACACTTTGCTCTTTTTCGTTTACGGTAATGCTTTTTTTATTGTTTGGAGGAACCCAATCTTCCTGCAGTAAAAACACTACCTGCCAGGTTAGTATACTTGTTACCGATACTGCCAATGTACCGGTTGCAGGTGCAAGTGTTAAGCTTTATGCTAATATTACGCCACCTGGCCAAGTGCAAGCCACAGGAACTACCGATAATACAGGCCATGTACAATTTACATTTCAATTGCCTGCTATTTTTGATATACAGGCTACAAAGGGAACCAAAGTCGGGACAGGCCTTATTCAATTACAGGTGGGTGGCACGGCAACACAAACGGTCATCATTAAGTAATTTCCCTTTTTTCCAACGCATTTTTTAACTGACTGTTTCTTTCTTTAAGGAAGTTTTCCATATGCTTTCGCAGTATTATTTTATCGAATAACCTGCCCAGCAAGCCAAAAGGCGCTTCATAACAGAAATCATCTTCCATTACGGTTATATTGCCTTGCTGCCTGAAGGAATGGCGGTGCTTAAGGCTTTTAAAGGCTCCTTTAACCATTTCATCGGTAAAATAGCTTTCATATTCATATTCCGTAATGCGGGAAGTAAGGGATTGCCTTATCCCAAAATGCGTTGCGCGAAATGTAACTTCTTCATTCAACCCTATTAACCCTGATGTTCTACCTGCTATGGCTTCTTCTTTCGTCGATACCCCGGTTTGAATATGAAAATCTATGCTGCGGGCCAAATCGAAGCATTGCGCCAACGGAGCATTAATTTCTGTACTAAGTTTTATACGGGACATAAAGGGTTACTTCAGCATCATTACTGTACCCTTGCGGTTAAAAAATTCTCCTTTGCTCGATGTATAAACAATATGATAAACGTAAACATCTTCTTCCACCAACCTGCCATGGAAGGTACCATCCCAACCCTGGGTTGTTTCCGTTGTTTCAAACAGCAATTGCCCCCAGCGGTCAAAAATCTGGAAATCGTAATTCTGAAGGCCGACAAACACCCCAACCGGTATAAAGACTTTATTTACCCCTTTAGGGTTAAACGCATTGGGTATATACATTATCGGGTCCTGGTAAGCGCATGCAATGTTCGAAAGGCTTGTATCGACAAAAGCATAAGTACCATTTGCCCCTTCAACAGCTTGTATATAATAACAAAACAAGCCCTGCCCGGTTATTATGTTGCTTATATTATCGGTCAATGAATCCTGGCCGGGGCCAACTGTTTTAATCAGCGAAAATGCCCCGTCATCTTCATTGCGGTATATGTTGTAATAACTAACTGCTCCCTGCCATTGCTGGTAATCGTTCCAGTTTAAAATGTTCTGGCCCGAGGCATTAGCCACAGCAGTAAGGTATATGGTCTGGCCTATATTGGTACTGTCAATTATATAATTGCAACTATCCTTTGAAAAAATCTTATAGGTATAGCTTTGTATATTAGGATTGGCTGTGGGGTCAACAAAGCTGTAAAAAAGACCATTATTAGCGGTTATGTTCCCGATTGTGTCAAATATACCCATAGGGTTGGGTGCACGTTCCACAATATATTCTTTAACACCCGCACCGGTAGCTGAATATAAATAAACCTGGTTCTGGGTCGAACTGGTATTAACTGTTGCCGACCTAAGGTAACTGAACTTAGGCGGAGGCGGAATGGTAACTGTATAACAAACTATATTTGAAGAAGATGTTATGAGATTATCGGTTGAGTCAACTGCACGCACAAAATAACAATAGGTACCCTGCTGGTTAATATTGGTCCGGGTAAAGGTTGTAACACCGGTTGGTGTTGTGCCTACTAACTGGTAAGTAGTAGATCCGTTGTATGAACAGTAAATATTATAATGCCCTACGTTATTATTGTTCGGAAGAAAGTGTATAAAATTATTCCATGTAAGTGTATAGGTGTGCTCGCATAAATTGGCTACGCCCGTTAAAAAAATAGTATTCTGGGTACTATCCATGGGGCTTACATTCTTACAACTGTCCAAGGCCGCTATCCTTATCTGAACAATACCTGCACCCGGGTCGCCTTTTGTATAATTATACCATGTCGTATCTCTGCTGTGAATAGTATCAACCGCCTGCCAGTTGGTTCCGTTAAATATATATACAACATAGCCGGTATCATTTTTAGCATTGCTTGGGTACCATGAAATGCTGACATTATTACCCGGGCCGACACTTACAGAGTCTAAATATACTGTCTGCGGGCTCCATAGTTCCTGGAACGAGCCACCTGCCCAGTTTGAAGATGACTGGCAACCCGAAGCGTCATTAGTTACAATCTGGTAGTTAACCTTTGAAAGGTGGCAAAAGTTAATGGTGTCATTATAACTCAGGTTCTGGGTGGAATCGAGTAATGACCATTTAAAGTGGTATTCCCTGTATATTTTATACCAACCGTTAAACGAAGGTAGGTTAGGTGTATGCATAGCATTCCAGGTCAACTGCGCAACTCCACCTATGTTAGTGCATTTGAGAAATATGCTTTCAAGAGTGTCTGTAGGTACAGTCAGATTTGAGGGTAATGTATCTGTCAATATGTAAAAGTAGACTGGCGAAATATTAGGATTCAATCCCGGAATTGTTACGGAAGTTTGTACAGGCGATGTAACGGTGGCACTGGTGGCCCATGGCCCGGTTATTTTATTTGTAGTGGTATAAATGTTATAAGAGCTGAATGAAGCCGGAATATGCGGAGGCAATGCCCATGTAAGTGTTACATGTCCTGCTGAGTCAACGTTAATACAATGCAACTGTGGCGAGACTGTAGCCTGGGCGGATAAGTCTATCGTCCCAAACACCAATGAGCATAGAAACAAAAATATTATGTGTTTTTGCTTAGTCAATAGTATAGTCTATAATCTTACAAATTTAATTAAATCTGCCATATTTACCCTATTCTGAACGGGAAAACTGCCTTAATATTGTTTGTTCTGTAAATCAGCCTTTAAACTCCTTTACAGAGTCTATAAAACACTTAACATGGTCGGCAGGGGTATCCGGATAAACCCCGTGGCCCAGATTGGCTATATAATTACGTTTGCCAAAGGCTTTTAACATTGTATGAGTTGCCCTCCTTATCGAGGCTATATCTGAGTACAAAACACAAGGGTCCATGTTACCTTGCAGAGTTTTACCATTATAAATATCCCTGGCTTCCAATGGGTTAACTGACCAATCGAGCCCTACCACCCTGCAATTCAGTTTGGCCAGTTGCTCGTTGGCAAAATAGGCTCCTTTAGGGAAAACGGTAACGGGTGCAATCTTGCTTAACTCATCGCAAATCCGGGAGATATATTGTAATGAAAACTCCCAATAGGTGTCATACCCTAATATTCCACCCCAAGAATCGAATATCTGCACCAAATCGGCCCCGGCATTTACCTGGTCTATTAGGTAATGTATGGTAGTTTCTGTTATCTTATTAAGCAGCTTATGTGCAATTTCAGGTTCACTGAAAATCATTTTCTTGGCAACAGAAAAAGTCTTTGAACCATGGCCCTCAACCATATAGGCGAATATTGTCCATGGGCTGCCGGCAAAACCTAATAAAGGTATCTTCCCTGCCAGTTCTCTTTTTGTAAGTTGTAACGCCTTAACTACATAATCCCAGTTCTCAGTACTTCCAATCCGCAGCGCATCAATATCCTTAGTTGTCTTTATGGTTTTTTCAAAATTAGGCCCTTTGCTTTCAATCATCTGGTAAGGCAGTCCCATAGCTTCGGGTATTACCAAAATGTCTGAGAAAATAATGGCAGCGTCGACACCCAATACATTCACAGGTTCAAGAGTTACCTCGCAGGCCAGCTCGGGTGTTTTAACCAGTTCAGTAAAATCTTTTACCGATGCCCTTACCTTGCGGTAACCGGGCAAAATGCGCCCTGCCTGCCTCATAACCCATACCGGCACACGTTCTGTTTCTTCTCCCCTGGCTGCCCTTAGCAGCAAATCGTTTTGCATAAATATTGCTCTATAAAGAGCGACAAACTTATCTATTTTAAGCGGATAAAAGCGTAAATTTGCACACTCAAATTGATTACCCGTATTTAAGCCTATGGAAGCGCCAGTAACAACAACGCCAGTTATTAATGTAGAGCAGGAAAAGAAAGAGATTCTGAACCGTTACCGGGGGCTTTTGCGCTCATCGCGCCGCAAGTTCGATGAAGATGACAAAAAGCTTATCCGCAAGGCGTTTAACGTAGCTGTTGAGGCTCATAAAGATGCCCGCCGCAAATCGGGCGAGCCTTATATATACCACCCCATTGCCGTTGCGCGTATTGTAGCTGAAGAAATTGGTTTGGGAGCAACTGCCATTGCTTGCGCATTGTTGCACGATGTAGTAGAAGACACCGATATTACCCTGAAGGATATTGAGGGAATGTTTGGCAAAAAAGTGGCGTCTATTATCGACGGACTTACCAAAATATCTGGTGTGTTTGATGCATCATCTTCTTTGCAGGCTGAGAACTTCCGTAAAATGTTACTTACCCTTGCGGAAGACGTAAGGGTTATACTTATAAAGCTTGCCGACCGCCTGCATAATATGCGCACGTTAGAGTCAATGGAAAGAACCAAGCAATTGAAAATAGCTTCGGAGACACTTTATTTATATGCTCCACTGGCCCACCGACTTGGTTTGAATAATATTAAAACAGAGCTGGAAGATTTGGGTTTGAAATACACTGAGCCTGAAATTTACAATAACATAGACCAGAAATTAAAAGACACACAGGCTGAGCGTGCACGTTACATACATCGTTTTATTGTTCCCCTTCGCCAGGTGTTACTCGAACAAAAATTTAAGTTCAGAATATTCGGAAGGCCGAAATCGGTTTATTCTATCTGGAACAAGATTAAAAACAAAAATGTACCCTTTGAAGAGGTATATGACATTTTCGCTATCCGCATAATTATAGACTCTCCGCCTGAACAGGAAAAAGCTGATTGCTGGAGGGTATATTCCATAGTTACCGATTTTTATTATCCTAACCCCGACAGGTTACGCGATTGGGTATCGACCCCGAAAGCCAATGGCTATGAGGCATTGCATACTACAGTAATGGGGCCTAATGGACAATGGGTAGAGGTGCAGGTACGCAGTGAACGAATGAACGAAGTGGCGGAAAAAGGGTATGCCGCTCACTGGAAATATAAGGCAGGTAGTCAACAGGGGCCTCCGGAAGATCCGTTGGAAGAATGGCTGAGAAAGATACGTGAATCGTTATCGAACCCTGATGGTAATGCACTCGACTTTATTGATGATTTTAAGCTTAATCTTTTTGCAGACGAAATATTTGTGTTCACCCCAAAAGGTGAAATGCGCTCGATGCCGGTAAATTCAACCGCGCTCGATTTTGCATTCGATGTGCATTCTGAAATAGGCGCAAAATGTATTGGCGCGAAAGTGAACCATAAGCTTGTTCCCCTTAGTCATAAGCTAAACAGCGGCGACCAGGTTGAAATTCTTACTTCAAACAAACAGGCCCCCAAGCAGGACTGGATGAACTTTGTGGTAACTGCCAAAGCCAAGTCGCGCATAAAGGAATTCTTAAAAGAAGAACGTACTAAACAGGTTGATGCCGGTAGAGTTGAACTGCTTAAAAAATTAAATCATAATAAGCTCGACCATAGCGAAGCCACCATTAAAAAGCTGGCTGCCTTTCTGAAACAATCTGATTTATCGGAAATGTATTACCGTGTGTCTATGGGTAATATTACAAACAAGGAAATAAAAGACTTTGTTAAGGTAAAAGATACCATTATTGAAGGCCCCAAAGAGCCTACCAAAACACTTGAGCAACTTGTATCAAGTAAACGTGGCAAATCAGATTTTTTAGTTATCGGCGACAACCTCGATAACCTGGAATATAAGCTTTCGCCTTGCTGTAACCCTATTCCCGGCGATGACGTTTTCGGATTCATTACTATACACGAGGGTATTAAAATTCACCGGGTGAATTGCCCTAATGCAATTGAACTGATGTCGAACTACGCTTACCGTATTGTAAAAGCAAAATGGACCAGCCAGAAACTTATTTCGTTCCTTGCCGGTATTAAGGTAATTGGTATTGATAAGATTGGATTGGTGAATAGCATCACCCAGATTATATCTAACGAGCTGAACGTAAATATGCGTTACATAAGTTTCGATACCAACGATGGTACTTTTGAAGGTAACCTGATGGTTTTTGTGCATGATACCGCTCACCTTACTGCTTTAATGAAAAAGCTTGAAAAGGTTGATGGCGTTATTAAAGTAACAAGGGTAGATACTAATCAATAACAGCTACTGGCCATTGGCTATTAGCTAATAGCTTGCAAATTTTAATTTGCTTTAATCGTAAAGTGAAAGCTCTCCATAATAGGATTAGCCAACAGCTTTTTGCAGGCTTCTTCCACTTTCTGCTTTGCTGTTTCTTCCGAAGCAGCATCAACTTCAACGGTAATATGTTTTCCTACGCGAACATTATCGAGTTCGCCAAGGCCAATATTTTTGAGAACGCCCGATACGGCACGGCCCTGTGGGTCTAATAATGCTTTCAAGGGCATTACATCTATTTCAGCTACAAATTTCATATCTATATAATTGAGGTGCTAAATTACGAATTCCACGTAATGTATTTTCTTTCCCTCCTTTAAAAATTGTTTTTCGTAGTAGGTTTGTATTTCGGTAAGTAGTGCATAGCGCTCTGCGCCTAGTTTTTCGGCATCATTGTACACATCATCAGAATTGACTAATAAAGGGTATTTATGTTCCTCTACCTGTTCCATACAAAACTGGTAAAGTCCTTCATTATCTGTTTTCAGATGGACAATACATCCGGGTTTGGCAAGATTCCTGTATCGCTTTACAAACGATGCTGAAACCAATCTTTTCTCCGCCTTACCTTTACGCGGATACGGGTCAGAAAATGGAACCCATATTTCACTTACCTCATCTTTTCCAAAATATTGCTCTATAAAATCTATACGGTTACGCACAAAAGCCACGTTACTCATTTTTTCTTCAAAAGCAGTTTTGGCTCCTCTCCACAACCTGGCGCCCTTTATATCCATGCCAATAAAATTCTTGTTAGGGAAACGGCGTGCAAGCCCTATGGTATATTCTCCTTTACCGCATCCTAATTCCAAAACAATAGGGTTATTGTTTTTAAAGTACTCCTCATGCCACTTACCTTTTAACGGAAAGTTTTTATCCTCCTCTAAATTACCGGTAGGCTGAAATACATTATTGAAAGTTGCTACCTCGGCAAACCGTGTCAGTTTATTGTGACCCAAGACTTATTTAAGATTTATGATTTTAGATTCATGATTTGATTAGCAAATCACTTAATATGGTCGAGCATATCTTTGGTCATGGCGGCCAAATCGTATTGGTGCTTCCATCCCCAATGTTCGCGGGCAAAAGAATCGTCAATGCTCTGTGGCCAGCTATCGGCAATAGGTTGTCGATAGTCAGGTTTATAGGTAATGGTAAATTCAGGAATATGCTTTTTTATTTCTGCTGCTATATCCTTGGGTGAAAAACTCATGCCCGCAAGATTATAGCTTGAACGTATCTTTACTTTATCAGATGGTACCTGCATTAAACCAATGGTTGCACGCAAAGCATCGCTCATATACATCATGGGCAGGGTAGTATCCTCACTCAAAAAGCATTCATACTTCTTCTGCTTTCTTGCTTCATGAAAAATATGCACTGCATAATCGGTTGTGCCACCACCCGGTGCCGATTGCCATCCTATAAGGCCGGGATAACGTATGCTTCTTACATCAACCCCATACCTTTTATTATAGTATTCGCACCAACGCTCACCTGCCTGTTTGCTTATGCCATATACTGTGCTGGGTTCCATAATGGTGTATTGGGGGGTATTTTGCTTGGGCGTATTAGGGCCAAACACTGCAATAGAACTTGGCCAGAACATTTTGTCAATTACTTTATCTTTCATCAACTCCAGCACACTCAGCAGGCCCTCCATATTCAGCTTCCAGCCTTTCTCAGGGAATTGTTCTGCGGTTGCGGAAAGTAATGCAGCAAGATGATATACTTCTTTTACGTTGTGCTTTTTTATTATTTCTACCAGCCGTTTGGTATCCAGCACATCTAATGTTTCGAAATCGCATTTTACACCCTCATCCTTCCTTATATCCGACGCTACTATTTTATCGTTCCCGTATATTTTACATAACTCCTGTACAAGCTCTTTGCCTATTTGTCCGCCGGCACCAATTACAAGTGTTTTTGTATCCATATCCTCTGTTTTTCGAAAGTTGGGCGAAAGTAGTAAAAAGTTTAGTGGTTGGCAGACCTTTTTTACCCTGTTTATCTCTATTTTAAGTAACTTTGGTATGCATTTAAAGCATAATTTATAGTTATTGATTATCAATTACTTACGTATTTCAATTAATCTCATTCCTATTAATACCCAACCCTTTCAAATAAGCTACCGTACCAGTTGGTATAAAAGGTCAATTTGGAGAATTTGTATGGCGCCCAATGAATATTGACATTGATTTAATAACCGCGTGCATTAGAAGGGAGCGCAAGGCGCAGTATGAGCTATATAAACAAACGTACAGGTATTTAATGAGCATTTGCATACGATATACAGGTAATTACGAAGAGGCGCAGGAAGCATTGAACACAGGTTTTCTGAAGATACTGAACAACCTTGAAAAGTACCAGTCGAACATACCTTTTAAAGCCTGGATACGAAAGATAATTGTTAACACGCTGATTGATGAATACCGTAAAAACAAAAAGCATGTTGAGAATATTAAATATGTAGAAGACTTTGAAGAGTTGCCCGTATCGGCCGCGTTTAACGATGCCATTTCGAAAATGGATACTGAGCAGATACATAAACTGGTAATGAGCCTTCCGCCAATGAGCCAGAAAGTTTTTAACCTTTATGTAGTTGATGGTTTTGGCCATAAGGAAATAGCAGAGATGCTGGGAATAACAGAAGGAACATCGAAATGGCACCTTCATTCATCAAGAGAACAATTAAAAGCCATGCTTACTAAAATGGCATTTGCAGTTAAAACATTGTTATTATTATGAACGAACAGGAAAATTTTGACGACATACTCCGCTCGAAGTTAAACGAGCGCGATTTCCCGTTTGATGAACATAACTGGGAAAAGGCCGAGGCTAAAATTGAGCGTTCAGAAAAGAGAAGAAGGTATGGACTTATCGCAGCTATTTTCGCAGCCGGTATATTGGTTGGTGCAGGTATTATGTATCCTTTTATCAATAGCAATAAATCTGAGGCTATCAGCACCGTTCAACCTATACAACAACCTATTGTATTAACCAACCAGAATACAACTCCGGGCACCAGTTCTACTAACCAGGCAGCCACAAGTAGAAATGAAAATAATACTGCCGCAAATAATCCGCAACCAGTAGCCTCTCCGTCAAATATCAATACAGGTAACAATATTCCTGTGGTCGCACATAATAATAATGCTACAGTAAGTCTAAGTCAACCGGGTAAGAAGCACAAAAAGAATATTACAGCTAAGGATACTGCTACGCAATACGCTTATGTAAGGCCAGAGAGCACTAAGAAAAAGAAACACCAGAAAGCAATGCCTCCTGAATATGCAGCAGCATTGGTAAATAATAATGTTCCGGCCAATTATAAGAACGGCACACAACCGGCCAATGAAACCAATGTGGCAACTCAGCCTGCTTCGGTACAAAATAACAATATACAAACACAGCCTAATTCTTCAGTACCGGCTAACACAACAAATAATGTGGCTGCAACTACAGTAGCAAAACCCAGCGATACAGCTAACCACACAACTATTGCTTCAACGCCCGTTAAGGCAAAAACAGATTCTTCCACCTCAACCACTCTTTCTTCTTCAAATTCAAGCCAGCCACCTAAGCAGGCTTCAAAAAAATATAGCCATACATTACTTAGTATCGATGCCGGCGCCGGCTATTCATTCGGATGGATGAAAGAGGGCGGCACACAGGGCAATGGCATAAGCCCTGTTTTGGGTATTAGTGCAACACATTATTTCTCTACCAAGGTTTCTGCGCTTATGGGAATTCAGTATAACAGCCTTACCAATATGAATACGTTGTATTCCAGTAGCAATACACAATACGATTTCGGGGCTACTAACAATGTAAATTCTGTTACGCTTAAGACACTTTATTACCTGGCTGTTCCACTTAAATTCCAATATAATTTAAATGCCAACAATATTATTGGCATAGGCTGCGACTTCGTTTACTTGTTAAATACAAGCAGTAGCGTTGTTAGCTATCAGCAGAATTATTTTGGGGTTTCAGGTAATACCGCTTCTACAAAAACCGGTTATATGGATGGTGTAAATCCATTCGATGCCCAGTTAACTTTGGCTTACAGAAGAAAAGTAAACAGGTTCACTCTCGGTGTTGAAGGGTATTACGGACTACTGGATATAGAAGATAATTCATTCTTCGACAATAATATATTTGAAAGAAACAGTGGTTTACGATTTATTCTCTCCTACGATTTTATTAAGTAAGATTATGAGAAGGTTTAAGATATATATAATCTGTTTAGTGCTTGGTGCATTTGTATACTCATGCAAAAAGGAACACATAACACCAGAAGGCACTAATGGGACACCCGTGTTTTATTTTAATGGTGATGTGGATGGTAGCCCGGTAAGCTTGCTTGCAGGTGTTAATAATTACTATATGTATTCTTCCGACAGCCAGAGCACTGCAGGTGTATATAGCTATATGGGCAACCTGAAAGAATTTGGCTGCAACAGCGGCTGTGTGTCGAGCATAAAATTTATACTTAACGATTACAGGACATTAGGTAGCGGTGCTTCAGAACCGCATATATCAGATAGCGCATTAAATGTAAATGCATACAACTATAATAGCCCGGGCGGTACATCTACTAAATATGCTGTGACCTTTACACCAACATTGGGCACAAGTACGTTAACTCCTATAAGTTATACTTATGATTTCGGCGATAGCTCCGGATTAGTAAGCGGCTCAGGAGTTCCGGTGATAAAAAATCACACGTATGCCACTCCTGGTAATTATAAGACAAGTCTTTCCGTAAAATTCGATACGTTGCATACAACCAGTTTAACTAACGTATTAACCCTGGGAGCCCCTAACAATGCTATAAGCGCCACTTTGGCATACAGCGGTTCCATAAACGTTACTTTTACTGTAGCTATTAATGGTGGAGCAAAGCCTTATAAAGTTGTGTATAACTTCGGCGATTCTACGGGAACGGTTCCTAATACAACTACTCATACTGGTATAGCTATCTCCAGGGATTCCACTACTCCGCATTCGTATGTTGACTCCAGCCATATACGCCACCCTTTTGTTACAGTTACGGACGTTAATAATATAACAACAACAACCAATACTAATCTCACTCCAACAACCAGCTCAACGAATGAACAATATTTTATGAATTATTCTGCCACACCCAGTCCAGCTCCTAACCCACAAGGCCTTTCCAATGTTACCATTATTTATACGGACCCTACAGGCCATGTATATTCTTCAGCTGATTCGGCTCAACGCGGGCCCAGCGATTTCCAAATTCTTTCTGTTTCAAATTACCAGAACAATGAAAATAACCAGACCACCAAGCAACTGCATGTAAAATTCAATTGCACGCTGTACGATGGCCTAGGCAAATCGGTAACTATTACGAATGGGGATGCGGTAATTGCGGTAGCATATAAATAATTTTACAATTACCCAACCTTATATAAAAGAGTTCCGTACTTGTGTGTGAAGGCAAGCAAAAGAAAATAAATAAAACATGAAAATAAAACCAAACATGAAAACAACAATTATGAAAACAATGAAAAAAAGGCTTCTGCAGGCATTACTGCTTGTGGCAAGCATTGGCATGTTTAATGCAGCCAGTGCGTGTACGGCAAGTTTTACATACACAACTGGCGCCAACGGGCAAATTACTTTAACAAGTACCTCAACAGGTGCTATATTTCCAACCTATGCCTGGAACCCTGGCGATGGTAGCGGCTACCACCACTGGAGCCCCAGTACCTTTAATTATCAATATCTTGCGAATGGCACTTATACAGTAGCATTGGCTTTAAATGCAGATAGTAGCTCATGTATTGATACAGCTTACCAGGTAATTACCATTAGCAATGTAACTGTACCTTGTACCTTAAATGCTTACTACACTTATTCAATAGGTGCAAATGGCCAGGTTAAATTTACAAGTACTTCATCGGGTACTAACGCAGGTACACTTTACCTATGGAATTTTGGTGACGGTGGGCCTACAACTCAGTATCTTGATACAGTGACTCACAAATATACATTCGATGGCAACTATTTGATTACACTTACCGTTGAGGATACGGGCGCGGCATACTGCACCAGTTCATTTTCAATGTATATTGACGTGTCAACAGCCGACAGTAACCGTTGCGGCCTTGTTGCCAATTTCAGCTATACCACGGGACTTAACGGGCACGTAAATTTTACCAACACCAGTACTGGCTCATACTCTATGCTGTGGTCGAACTGGAACCCCGGTGATGGTAGCGGAAATACCATGACCACTTCTTCGACATACTCGCATGTATACTTAGCAAACGGTACATATAATGTTACCCTTGGTGATACCGCCGACAGCGCATTTTGCCACAGCACAATAACTATTCCGGTAACAATTAGTAATGTAACAATACCTTGTACTATGGTTGCAAGCTTTACAGCAACTAACGATTCAGCTAAGGGCCTTGTACACTTTATTAGTACTTCAACTGACACAGTTACAGGAACCCAATACTACTGGACACCGGGCGATGGTTCTCCTACTGTTTCGGGCACAAGCAAGTTCAACTACACTTATACTTCCAATGGTGCCTTCAATGCTAAATTAAGTATAACAAATACCGGAAGCGGTTATTGCTACGATTCTACATACCAAATAGTTAACGTAGCCAATGTAGATTCACTGCATGCCAGCTTTATTGACAGTGCTTCATACGATTCTTTAAGTGTCCACAGATATTGGTTTAGCAGTACCTCTACAGGTGTAAACAACAATACAGTTTATGCATGGGAACCCGGTGACACCACCGCAGGCGATACAGGGGTTATGATGACCAGTTACACGCACATGTATACATATTCCGGAATACATACGGTAACTCTTTCTATCTGGTTCGATAAGTACCCGATTATGCCTCATCATAATTTTGATGGAAGATTGCATGGAGCCATGTACGACTTCTCTTCTTATAGCATGAAAATTGATATTGGCGTAACAGGTATTAACTCGCTCTCAGAATCAAACTCAACACTGAACCTGTATCCTAATCCGAATAATGGTGAATTCAGGCTGGCTTTATCAGGACTTACAGGTAACAATAATGCTGAAGTACAAATTACCAACCTGCTCGGGGAAGTGATATACACAACTACCATGCCGGTGAACGGCGGTACTATCAACAGAGATGTTAACCTGCAAAATGTTTCCAACGGTACATACTTTGTAAGAATTATAACCGCAGGTAAAGTATTTAATACAAAAACTATCATTAACAGGTAAACACTTTAGTTAATTGAGGATTGGAAAGCCCTGGCTACTATAGTCAGGGCTTTTTTAATAAAGGCTTTTGTAGTACATTTGCACCCTTCAAGAAAGGTTTATGTTTTTATACAACAGGGTTAGTAAAAAAGAACTCAGGAAAAAAGTGGCTGCGGAACCCTTTAAAAGGGTCACGCTTTCATTTTACCGCTATGTAAATATTGAGAACCCGGTTAGCTTCAGAGATGAACTTTTCGGATACTGGCAGCATTTGAATATCCTGGGCCGCATTTATGTGGCGCATGAGGGCATTAACGCGCAAATGAGTATACCTGAACATAATTTCAAGGCATTTGAGGAACACCTGCAGCAGAACCCTTATTTAGCAAATGTCCCTTTTAAGAAAGCTATTGAAGACGATAGCCGTTCCTTTTTTGCGCTGACTATGAAAGTGAAAAAGAAAATAGTGGCCGATGGTTTACCCGATGATGCATTTGATACTGAAAACACCGGCCAGCGCCTTGATGCGCTTACTTTCCATAAAATGATTGATGAACCGGGAACATTGGTAGTAGATATGCGAAACAAATATGAGAGTGAAGTAGGCCGCTTTTACAATGCTATATGCCCACAGGTAAAGACTTTCCGTGAAGAATTGCCTGTAGTGCTTGATATGCTGGCTGATAAGAAAGACAAAAATATATTGCTCTACTGTACAGGTGGTGTGCGTTGCGAAAAAGCAAGCGCATGGCTTAAACATCATGGCTATGAAAAGGTGTACCAGCTCGATGGCGGTATTATTCAGTATACACACGAAATAAGGCAGCAAGGGCTGGAATCGAAATTTATAGGTAAGAATTTTGTATTTGATGAAAGGATGGGGGAACGCATTACCGGCGATGTGCTGAGCAAATGCCCTACATGTGGCGAAGCATGCGACAGGCATGTGAACTGTGCCAACCCACCATGCCATACGCTTATTATACAATGCGAAAAATGTGAAGAAAAGAGTCAGGGATTCTGCAGTGAAAAGTGTGATGCCGAATATCACGCTGCAGTAGTACGTTAATATAATTTCATGGAAAAAAGATGGAGTGTTAAGGAGCAGGCTCCTGCAGACAAGGTGCGCAAGCTTAGCGAAGCTATACGTGTTAACCCTGTTATTGCCAACCTGCTGGTGCAAAGAGGAATTGAAACCTACGAACAGGCTAAAGATTTCTTCAGGCCCGACCTGAAAGCGCTGCACGACCCATACCAGATGAAGGATATGGATAAGGCTGTAAAACGTATTGCCGATGCAGCCATGAACCATGAGAAGATATTAGTATATGGCGATTATGATGTGGATGGCACTTCGTCGGTTGCATTGGTTTATACATTTTTAAAATGGCTGGGATTAAATTGCGGTTATTATATACCCGACCGCTATAGCGAAGGTTATGGGGTTTCTACCAAAGGGGTTGATTATGCGGCGGAAAATGGTTACAAACTTATTGTTGCATTAGACTGCGGAATAAAAGCACACGACAAAGTAAAACATGCTAAAGAAAAGGGTGTTGACTTTATTATTTGCGACCACCACAAGCCTGACAAAACATTGCCTGAAGCTGTTGCCATACTTAACCCCAAGCGAGAAGACTGTGAATATCCTTTTAAGGAATTACCGGGCTGTGGAATAGGTTTCAAATTAATACAGGCTCTTGCGATAAACTATGAGATGCCTTTTGAAATGCTGGAGCAGTACCTCGACCTGGTTGGACTCGCCATTGCATCTGATATTGTTCCCATAAACGGAGAAAACCGCGTACTTACATTCCATGGGTTGAAGAGAATGAATGAAGCTCCGCGTGCGGGGTTTAAAGCCATAATGGACCTTGTACAGCTACGTAAACTTGTTACTGTTAACGATCTTGTATTTGTCTTTGGACCACGTATAAATTCGGCGGGAAGAATTGAAACCGGCAGAAATGCAGTTGAGTTATTAATTGCTGAAAGTGTTGAAAAAGCTAAACTTTCGGGAGAGTCTATTAATAAGACAAACTTCGAGCGAAGGGATGTAGATACAATGATTACCCAGGAAGCCATATCGATGTTAGCGGCCGACAATAAATTGCAAAAGAAAAAAACTACAGTACTTTATAACCCCGAATGGCACAAAGGTGTAATTGGCATTGTAGCATCGCGCCTTATTGAAAAGCATTACTACCGCCCTACCATAATTTTTACCCGTTCCAATGGCAAGCTAACA
Source organism: Bacteroidota bacterium (assembly GCA_013285805.1). Classification (GTDB taxonomy): domain Bacteria; phylum Bacteroidota; class Bacteroidia; order JABEUT01; family JABEUT01; genus JABEUT01. The sequence continues at coordinate 16,632 of JABDGY010000009.1, forward strand.
GGCTCTGCACGCTCGGTTCGTGATTTTGATTTGTATGAAGCTATTGATTCATGCTCACACCTGCTGGAGCAATTCGGCGGGCACAAGTACGCCGCGGGCTTAACCATGAAAGAAGAAAACCTGCCTGCCTTTACAGAGTTATTTGAAGAAGTAGTTACCAAAACAATCACCGATGAATTACTGCGCCCTGTTATAGAAATAGACTCACCAATCGACTTCTCATCTATTAATGAAAGCTTTTATAAGGTATTAAAACAACTTGCTCCTTTCGGGCCGGGAAATATGGCACCCGTTTTTTATACTGAAAATGTGGTTTGTAAACGTGAGCCATCTGTCGTAGGTGGCAACCACCTGCGCTTATCGCTTATGCAAGCTGATAATCCGAATGTATCGTTTAACGCCATAGGATTCGATATGGGCGAATACCTGAACATTGCCAATTCAGGCAAACCCTTCAAGATAAGTTACAGCCTGCGCGAAAACGAATGGAACGGTATTGTTACTATTGAGCTGAACCTGAAAGATATTAAGGCATAAGCTTTAATCATCGCGTCCGATCCAAAGGGTGGAATGCCACCTTGGTTTAAGCTTTATTGGATAAGTGAATCTCTTTGCCGATTCACCTATTTTATAATAGAGAAATAGGGCAACATCTATTTCCTTTGTTTTTCGGGAAACATCCTCGTAGTACTGAAAATGATATGACTGCTTTCGTCCTTTTTTATCCAAGTCTTTATAATAAAAGGGAATATCTTTAAAAACATTATAATTGAGACTTTTAATATTGGAACCGTCATAAATGCTGTCAATATTTATATATGACTCACCTTTAGAAATTACTTGTTTGTTTTTCGGCAACGCGAAGGCAACATTCAAGCGGATACTATCAATCACTATTCTTTCATTTCTATTTGATTCAACCGAAACATAGAGACTATAGTCTCCTCCTTCAGAAAAAATCACCTCAGAAAAATGAACACATAAATCAGAATCCGGTACTACCATATTATAATCCTGGAATACATCTTTTTTATACGGAGGAGTCTCAAACTCCTTCCATCTGGCTATGCCACAGCTATTAATAAAAAGAGTAATGATTAAGATTATTATATACTCCAATTTATTCATAATTTTAGCTTATAGTGGCTTTATTGGTTATTATTACTATTGAGCTGAACCTGAAAGATGTTCGGGCTTAGGTGAATCATCGTGCCCTACCAGTAAAGTATGGTGCGACTTTGGCTTTAAAACAATCGGCATCTTATATTCCACTGTTTTTTCCAGCCTGGTGTACCTTAGGAAAAGGGTGAGCTTAATTTTCTTTACATCACTCTTTATGGTATCAAATCCATTCTCCTCATATTTATACAATTGGTTCTCTCCCTTTACCCTGAGAATTTTGAAATGCGCAGGGGCATGTTTAAAGCAACTGTAATCGATAAACGTATCGCTATATCCGGCGTAAACACTATCTATTTTAAGTTTTATGGGGTGGTAAACCGCGCTCTGCTTCTTTCTGCCGTAAAGAAAATTCACATCGTACCCTATGCTATCAATTCTAATGGCAGTGTCGTCCATCAATGTAACTCTTGCCAGTAGGTTAAAATTGCCCAGTCCATTCCCTTTGGCATTGGCTGTAGAAATTTCTTCCGAAAAACTTATCGCAATGTTTGAATCGGGTTTCAACTCCACATCAGTAATCCCTTTATTTTTTGAAGGGGCGGGTTTAAATTCCTTCCAGCTCTCCATTCCGCAACCTGCCAGAAATATGGCTACAGCCACAATATATATCCATTTCAATCCCTTCATTCGTACAAATAAACGTTTAATACGTTGGCAGAGTATCAACAATACTTCAAAATTAAGCTTTTGGCGCCCTTTTCATCAGAATTTATTAAATATCTACTTAACCTATAGATTTTATATTTATTTTTGCCGCCCCGTCTTTAATTATATTTGTAAACCAGAGAGAAAAACGACCCATGCATAGCAATACACATCATTTAGATGAACTTGAATCGGAGGCTATTTACATTTTACGCGAAGTGGCTGCCCAGTTCGAGAAAACTGCCTTGCTTTTTTCAGGTGGTAAAGACTCTATTGTTGCCAGTTATTTAGCCCGCAAAGCTTTCTGGCCTGCAAAGATTCCGTTTGCCTTAATGCATATTGATACAGGCCATAATTTTGAAGAAACACTGGTTTACCGCGATGAATGGGTAAAGAAAATTGATGCCAGGCTGATTGTAAAATATGTGCAGGACTCTATTGATAAAGGCCGCGTAAAAGAAGAAACGGGCTATAATGCCAGCAGAAACTTATTACAAACCGTCACCTTGCTCGATGCTATTGAAGAACTGAAACTGGACGCTTGCATAGGTGGCGCCCGTAGAGATGAAGAAAAGGCAAGGGCAAAAGAAAGGTTCTTTTCGCACCGAGATGAGTTTGGCCAGTGGAACCCAAAAAACCAACGACCGGAGCTGTGGGACTTATTCAATGGTAAGAAAAACATAGGAGAACATTTCAGGGTGTTCCCGCTAAGCAACTGGACAGAGTTAGACGTGTGGCAATACATTAAAGAAGAGAATATTCCTATTCCTTCCATATATTACACTCACCAGCGTGAGTGCGTGAACAGGGACGGGCAGTTATTGGCAAAATCGCCTTACCTTAAGTTGAAAGATACTGAGAAGTACGAAAAATATACGGTACGCTTCCGTACCATTGGCGATATGACATGCACTGGCGCTGTATTATCGGAGGCATCGAATATTGATGAGGTGATTGAAGAGGTTGCAGCATCGAGGGTTACTGAGCGAGGCACAAGGGCCGATGATAAACGCTCGGAAGCAGCTATGGAAGACCGTAAAAAAGCAGGATATTTCTGAGATGAGCGAGTTTACAGATAAAATAGAATCAGCAGGAGCCACAAGAGGGCTGTTACGTTTTTTCACTGCCGGCAGCGTTGACGATGGTAAGAGTACGCTGATAGGCCGTTTGCTATACGACACCAAATCGATTTACGAGGACCAGTACGAGGCTATAAAACACAGCAGTGAACAACGTGGTGAAGAGCAGGTGAACCTTGCATTGCTTACCGATGGCCTAAGGGCTGAGCGTGAGCAGGGTATTACCATCGATGTTGCTTACAGGTATTTCTCTACCCCTCGCCGTAAGTTTATTATTGCCGATACTCCTGGCCATATTCAATATACACGCAATATGGTTACCGGTTCATCCACTGCTAACCTGGCAATTATTATGGTCGATGCCCGCAACGGTATATCGGAACAAACATGCAGGCATACGCTAATTACTTCGCTAATAGGCATACGACATATTATAGTCTGCGTAAATAAAATGGACCTTGTAGGCTATAAGGAAGAAGTGTTTGAAAGGATTCGTGCAGAGTATGAAAAGTTCTCGTCGAAGCTTGAAGTGGTTGATGTGCAGTTTATACCTATTGTAGCGCTTAATGGCGACAATGTGGTAGATAAATCGAAGAATATGCCCTGGTACGGTGGTAGTACATTGCTTTATCTCTTGGAAAATATTCACGTAGCAAGCGACGAAAACCTGATCGATTGCCGCTTCCCTGTTCAATATATTATACGCCCGCAATTGACCGAATACCATGATTACCGTGGATATGCCGGAAAAGTAGCCGGTGGAATTTTAAAGAAAGGTGACACAATAATGGCACTACCTTCCGGATTTACCACCAAGATAAAAGCCATTGATACATTCGATGGACCTATTGAAGAAGCCACACCCGGCATGTCGGTTACTGTATTACTTGAAGATGATATTGACATTAGCCGTGGCGATATGCTTGTGCGGGCAAACAATCAGCCTAAAGTTGAACAGGACATTGACCTGATGGTTTGCTGGCTGAATGAAAAGAAATTAATAGTTGGCAATAAATATGCCATAAAACATACCACTCAAGATGCGCGCTGCGTAGTAAAGGAAGTGCATTATAAAATAAACATCAATACATTGCACCGCATTGAAGATGATAAAGAGATAAAGCTGAACGATGTGGGTAGAATATCTATTCGCACTACCAAGCCTTTATTCTTCGATAACTACCGCAAGAACCGCCGCACAGGCAGTTTAATTTTGATTGATGAAACTACCAACGAGACTGTTGGTGCGGGGATGATATTATAGCCTACTGACTAAAAGAGTAACCAATCCTAAATCCTGCTGTAATATTAGGTAGTACTGTGTGACCGTTCGGATTCGTCATATCACCTATTCCTCCTGAATTATATTGGTTATCGTCGCTATATTTTAATGCCGCAACTTCTTGTGGGTTTAAAGTTGAGGATACTTCTCTTATTCTTACCCCCAAGCCGACGTAAAAATCAACAAGGATTCCGCTCTTATGAGCAAATACGCATCCGTATTTCAAGTTAAAGCAGTAAACAGTTTTATAATCTCTAAAAGTAGTTAAGTAGGCTGGGGTAAGGTGTATCGAGTCTTGCCAGTTGAATGATTGATTCTTGTAAAACCCCTCAGCAGAAAGATAATAACCGCTTGTAAAGCCCTGCTTGTTAAGATAAAATTTGATTTCTGCTCTTACGCAGTACCCTCTCACATCAGATAGCCGATATTGTTCATTATATCCAGATGCTAAAAAAGTATTTGATGTGAGGGGGAAATATCCATTCCCTTCAACATAGATAGCTATATTCTCCTTTATTTTTGCTTCAACACCAAGGCCATATGAAGGTGTATTATATATAGGATTGAGTGTTGCTAATGGAGGTATTTCTATAGATATTTTATTATCAATATCTTGCGGTTCTTGCCCCCATCCGATTCTAGCAATAAATAAAAGGAGTATGAGTAGTTTTGTTTTCATTCTAAAACACCGCATTATTGGTGCAACTTATTCACCAATATAGTAAAAATATTACTTTTGAATTAATCGATTTCCTTTGACAGATAATTTATTTCAAAATAAATACAGGATACCATCTGCTCGTTTGCAATCATGGAATTATGCAAATAAGGGAATATATTTTGTTACCATTTGTACGTTGGAAAGGGTACCACATTTCGGTGAAATAAGGGCTAAAAAGGTGATTTTATCTGAATTAGGCAAGGTTGTGGAATCGGAATGGTTAAAGACCATTGAATTGAGGCAGGATATGAATCTCCGAATTGGAAATTATGTTGTTATGCCAAACCATTTTCATGGATTATTAATTATTGCGGAAAATCAATATAATTCACCTGGTACAGACGCCATGCATGGCGTCTCTGCGGGGAACGGGGAACCCACACGTACAGACGCGATGCATCGCGTCTCTGCACGTTTTGGACCGCAATCAAAAAACCTTGCATCAATAATCAGGGGATTTAAATCATCTGTAACGACATATGCCCGAAAAAACAACATCGCATTTGATTGGCAACCCCGTTTTCATGACCACATTGTCCGTTCATTCGACGAATACGATCGTATTTCAACATATATTCAAAACAACCCCGCCAACTGGAAAGAAGATAAATTTAATTCCGGGATAGAATATTAGCCTTTCTTTCCCATCTCTTTAATCATGCGGGTTGACATTACTCCCAGTAGGATTAGTACAACAGCCAGCGCTGCCCAAATAATAGCCTTATTTGAAGGTGCAGTATTTACAGCCGTGGCTTTAGTTTGTGCTATAGAAGCAATTGCACCCAAAGCAACTGGTTTAACGCCCGCGATACTGTCTTTAAAATGAACCAGGTCGTAAACAGGTGCAGATATTTTATCGGCGCCAAAGACAAGTTTATAAGATTTGCCCTTTTGCATATATGCAATAAGGCTATTTGTAATCTGATATGCTTTAATACCTTTTACTTGCAAAGGTTGGTTATCGTCATTCCGTATGTTAAACCATAGTTCCTTGATATTATGAAGTGAAAAATATATGGTATTGTCACCATTTGACGAAAGTATAAACTCCTCTGAAGGGTCAAAATATTTTTTAGTTGGTGTACTTCTTGGTTTTTCAACAATAACTCCAGAATAACAATTACGATGATAATACCTGGGGCCATCAACTTCAAATATCATTTTGTCTATTGTCTGTGGCTCATTATACGTAAGTTTAATGAAAGATCCCTTTGCTTTGCTGCCATCCTCAAATGTTGTACTGCTGTCTACCTGCATTATGGTCGGCGATGGCAATTCACTGTACTTTGCATCTTCTTTATATGTATCATAATACCCCGCCTTCAAAATCTTAATAGGAGGGCTTAAGGAATCATCTATTTCAATTTTGAAATATTCATAATCGCTGTTGGGGAAATCGAATATTCTGACCGTAGAGGTTCCGGTATTACTATAAACATCAGTTATATAATAATTGTCCTTAATAACGTACCATTGCTTCATGTCATCGCTACCGCTTAGCCTTAACGATTTTGAAACATCGGCATTTTTTATCACCAATTGAATATTGTCAATCCTATTCTTATCGGCATTTTGCAAAATGAGCGTGGTATGTTTTTTAGCATTCTCAAGGCTCATTATTTTATACTCTTTGAAGAGCAATGAATCGGGCTTGGGTGTAGCTTTCTGCAAAATATAGGGCACTTCCTTGTTCTGTGCATCCATGATACGCAAATCGTTCATACCCGATTTTAATTTCGATATAACAGCAGGCGGCAATTGTATTTTGTAAAAGCCATCGGTTGTAATACTATCAAGTTTGGCCTGCCATTGGTAGTCCTGCCCCATAGTAGCAACAGAAATGCCAAGAAAGAGTATCGAGAAAAATCTTTTACTCATTTTTTCCGGGTTTTTGTTTATCGCCCTCATCTGAAAGAATAAGCACTTTTAATTTCTGGTACATGAACGACACCACAAGCAAAATAATACCCAGTGATATAAAGGCTGCTATTTTTCCACCTTCCGAAACATCGCGTATATCATACACACAAAGCTTTACCAGTGTTATAAAAAACAAGCTGAGTGAAATTATGCGCAGGTGGCGCATCTTTAATCTCATGCCCAGTATCATTAATATAAACGAGCAAATACCCCACAAAATAGGGTAACCTATTTTTACGGACTGGTCCACAAAACCAGATACAGAAGAACTGACTTTATAGCTTATCATAACTGTGGCATGCGTAAGTTCAGCGCTTGCAATGTAGACTGCAATTATTGAAGTGAACCAGAGTAACATGATACCGATATCAGATGTTAATGTGTATGTTCTTTTTGCGTGAATGAATGTAATTACAAGCAACCCCAAAGCCGATAACATAGTCAGGTAGTGGAACATGTAATTGAAAAGGGTTGCATGCGTGCCTACCAGGAAATCGTTGCGGGTGAGAACGATTTGATAATTGTAGAAGAAAATATAAATGATTAAAGCTAAGGCGCTTACAATAAGAAGTATGTTCGAAAGCACAAACGATTTCTGGCGCATAACATAAATATGTAGCCCGGTAAGGAACAACAGGTTGTAGAAACCTATAATTATGTAGCACGCTGGCTCATAACCCATCCTTGTATCGAGCTGGAAAGAAAGCTCAAGAAGCATAGTAAGGTAAAGAACTATGACGCCTATTATATTAAGAACAATCCTATAACCATTTAAATCGAGCCAGCCATATAGAGTCTTTTCTGTTTCCTTCTTTAAAAATACAGCAGCAAGGAATATGGAAATAACAGAAACCACGCCCGTAATAAACCCTTTATTGAAAACAATATCCAATGGTTTCAAGGTATTATCGCCTATAAGGACAAGTTTGTAAACATGGCTCCAGTCCATCAGCAAGCTTATAAACATCAAACACATTACAATAATCGAGGCCAGCTTCATTAACTTAATGCCCGACTTCTGCGATAGCCATAATAGCAATACAGTCTCAGCCGACCAGAACAATGTTATATAATGCCCTTGTAATTGCACAGGTGCAGCAAGGCTCACGAATGATAATACCAACCCGATAAGCAGGAAAACAAGGTTGCGGTCAATACCCTGCCTCTTATAAAGAACGAACGCAAACACAAAATTGAACACAGCCAGCACTGCAGTAAACAACCCTTCAAAATCGCCATGTTGAATGTTGTGCATTATATACATGCCCGCTGCATAGTAGAGTGCTGTATTACTTATAAGTAAAATAAAATCGAGCGAAGCGAATATGCGTTTCTCTTTAATATTGTTGACTACGTTCATCAGGAAAAAGACAAAATAAAAGAGTGAGCCGAATATCAGCGCGCCCATATAAGGTGAATCGGAGTCACCCAGTTTACTTATAAGCCAACCTCCATAAATTAAAACCGTAAACGCGTATGATAGTATATTGATAAGGTTCCATTTTTTAAAGTAGGCCATTACCAGCATACCCACGTTCAATATCATAAGGTAGGTAAACAGCACAATGTAATTGCCCTCTCCAGTGCTTACCATAAAAGGCGTTGCAAAGCCGCCTATGACGGAAATTACTGCGAGCTCAATACGGTCGTAAGCCAACGACAGGAACACAGCAAAAGCAGTTATAACCACCATTATAATAAAGGCCACCGCCTGGTCGAAAATATGGTACTGGTGAAAAGCAATGGCAATAGTAAAGTACAGCACCGAAATTCCGCCACCGACAAGCACCGAGCTGAATGCTTTAAATCGTTTACGCAAGTAATGCGCAATGCCCAGCAATATTCCACCACATAAAAGACCAATAGCAACCCTGCCATATTCATTTATCCAATTCTGGTCAATAGCGTACTTTACAAAGAAGCCAATACCCAATACCAACACTGCAATACCTATTTTGTTAATCAGGTTTTCACCAATGAATTTTTCAAGGTCAGGATTGCGCTCAAAGAAAGAAGGTTTGGGTGGCTTAGGTGGTATTACGGGCTTAGGCTTAACCTGTGGTATCGGTTCATAATGTACAGGCGTCACAACAGGTGGTTTTTCTTCCTGCTTCTTTTCTTCAACTATTTTGGGTTTTATAACAGGAACGACGGGAGTAACCGGAACAATAGGCGGCTTAACTTCACTCACCGGTTTCGGAGGAGCCTCTATAGCAGGAGTTTGTTTAGCAGGTTCCTTTTTAACCTCCTGATTTACCTGGGCAACATATATATCTTTTACCCTGTTAGTCAGTTCTTTTATCCTTCCCTCAAGGCGGTTAATCTTATCGGATGTTATTACCCAGGATAAGACTACAAGTATTATTAAAACTAAGAGCAGGAATACTTCCATTGGTTGTGAGGTGTGTTGCGCTTATATAGCAATCGTCGAATTTAACAAAATTGACGGAATACACAACACTAAAAACAGGCGGGGAGTTATTTTATTGCGCCGAACACCCGGGAATATTTTCTTGTCCTTTAAGGTAAAAACGATTTTAATTCGTTAATCCTTTGCTTTGTAAAGAATGTCATTATAGATACTTCGGTAATAGAAGTACAGCGCACTTTACTGAATTGCACCCATGCGTCGCGGTATTTTATCCATTTCCTCTCAGTATTTCTTATGGTTTCTTTGGTAACTGTTCCCCAATTTATTTGTGCTTTTGAATCAGGTACGCTCATTACTTTTTTATAGGTTACATTTAACAGGCTGTCGGCCTCATCAAACTCCTTTTTTGAACGACCTATAAATTCACAGTTATCGGCTTTTTTTATTTCTTCAAGATACTCTGTCTCCATGCTATCCTCAGCCTCAGCCATAAACGCTCCTCTCATTGTGCCGGATAAATCAACCTCATTCATCGACCTGAATTCAAAAAAACCGTAAGCTATTTTATTCAAAACATTGAGTGCTGCCGTATCCTTTGCGGGCCAGTTTTTAATTATTCCCGCTCGTAGCAAACTTCTTTCATAATCTTTTTTCTCCTGCTGTATTTCTTCACATTCGCCTATCATAGCTCCGCTTGTAATATCATCGCAAAAATCAAATACACTATCGGTGCCATCCTTTTCCATTGATTCCAAATGGCTTCTTCTGCCATCCAGCTCAGCCGGAGCCGACCACACATTGGCCGATGCAAGGTGAATGGCTATATCAAAGTTTCTCTTAACCCCATACCCATTTGCGTATAGCATCATCAACACATCAGTGCCGCTTGTGGTATCTGCAGCCATTTCGGTAAATGCAAGGTAGCGTGCAATTTTATAATCTATTGACACACCAATGCCGTAATAATAATCCTTTGAGGTTCTATTGCCGTAATCGCTCTTTTTGAAGTTCGCAGGTGGTAAATCACTCTTAGGAAAATCGGTAAGCCACAATTTAATAGGGTTGTTTTGCCCCACCAGCGAATTCACAACCACTAATAAACATATTGCCAGTACTACTTTGTATCTCATCCAACATTCAAATTACCTCAATCAAATATAACAGAAAAGGGCGATAAAAATCGCCCTTTCTACCAGATTAAATTATAATTATTTCAACCCTTCCAGCGTCTTTTTAATGCCGTCGAAGTCAGGGTAATCGCCTGCAACTTCTAATACCTGTGCAAAACGAATAACGCCTTCTTTATCTATAACAAACGATGAACGCTTGGCAACGCCTTTCAGGCCCATTACCCAGGTATCGTACATTATACCGTATGCTTTCACAGTTTCTTTATTAAAGTCGGAAAGCAGGGGGAAATTCAGGTTGTTCACTTCCTTAAACTTGCCAAGGCTAAAAGGCATATCAACTGAAATGCCAAGTACCACCGCGTTCATATTGTTATAAAATGAAAGCTCGTCGCGGCTCTGGCACATTTCCTTGGTGCATACGCCTGTAAAGGCCGCAGGGAAGAAAAGGAGAATTACATTTTCCCCTTTAAACGATTCAAGCTTAACCATGTTCTTATCTGAATCGGGGAGTTCGAAGTTGGGGGCTTTCTGGCCTACTGTTGCTGACATACTTATTTTGGGTTTTTAAATTTTATTTGCAATGTTACGAAATAAAACAACTGAAAAATATGGACTGAACAGGGTAAGTACTTTGGTCACAAAACTGTCTTTTTTTATTTATTATATTTACCCCATATAAATAGTATAATCTAAAAAATCATTAACCTATAAATTATGGAAATTATAACTGAAACAAAAACGAATGGGAGTGCGGAAGCAAAATGCCCGTTTCATGGCGGGCCACTGAAACAAAGCGCAGGTGGCGGCACAACCAACCACGACTGGTGGCCAAATCAATTGAAATTAAATATACTCCGTCAGAATTCTTCCCTGTCCAACCCTATGGATGAGAAGTTCAACTATGCAAAGGAGTTTAAAAGCCTTGATTTGAAGGCCGTAAAGAAAGACATCTTTAAATTAATGACCACATCGCAAGATTGGTGGCCGGCAGACTATGGCCACTACGGCCCCTTCTTTATCAGGATGGCATGGCACAGCGCAGGTACATACCGTATATCAGACGGACGCGGCGGAGCAGGCTCGGGCACACAACGGTTTGCCCCGCTCAACAGCTGGCCCGACAATGCTAACCTCGACAAGGCGCGTTTGCTGCTTTGGCCGGTTAAAAAGAAATATGGCAAAAAACTTTCATGGGCCGACCTTATGATACTTGCAGGTAACTGTGCCCTTGAGTCAATGGGCTTTAAAACTTTTGGTTTTGGTGGCGGACGTGAAGATGTCTGGGAACCTGAGCAGGACATTTACTGGGGTTCAGAAAAAGAGTGGCTTGGCGACAAACGTTATACCGGCAACCGTGAACTGGAAAACCCTCTCGGGGCCGTTCAAATGGGCCTTATATATGTGAATCCTCAGGGCCCTAACGGAAATCCTGACCCGATTGCCGCGGCACGTGACATTCGCGAAACTTTTGGCCGCATGGCTATGAATGACGAAGAAACTGTTGCGCTTATTGCAGGCGGACATACATTCGGTAAAACCCATGGCGCTGCTGACCCCGGCAAATATGTGGGGCCTGAGCCCGCAGCCGCAAGCATTGAAGAACAAGGCCTCGGCTGGAAAAATACATTGGGTAGTGGTAACGGTGATAATACCATTACAAGCGGCCTTGAAGGGGCCTGGACCACTACCCCAACAAAATGGAGCAATAACTTTTTCGAAAATCTTTTCGGCTACGAGTGGGAATTAACAAAGAGCCCTGCCGGTGCACACCAGTGGAAGCCTAAAGGTGGCAAAGGTGAAGGTTTAGTGCCTGACGCACATGATGCATCAAAGAAACATGCGCCATTTATGCTCACGACAGACCTTTCATTGAGGTTTGACCCTATCTATGGAAAAATCTCAAAACGTTTTCATGAGAACCCAAAAGAGTTTGCAGATGCATTTGCCCGTGCTTGGTTTAAACTTACACACCGCGATATGGGCCCTATTGCACGCTATTTGGGTAAAGAGGTACCTAAGGAAGTGCTTATCTGGCAAGACCCTATACCGGCTGCAAAACGCAAACTAAGTACGAGTGATATTGCTGCGCTTAAGAAGAAGATACTTGCATCGGGACTTACCGTATCGCAAATGGTATCGACTGCATGGGCATCGGCATCTACCTTCCGTGGCTCTGATAAGCGTGGTGGTGCCAATGGTGCACGCATTCGCCTGGCGCCTCAGAAAAACTGGCAGGTAAATAACCCTGCTCAGCTGGCAAAGGTTTTGAATATCCTGGAAGGTATCCAGGCAAAGTTCAACAAAGGTAGCAAGCATGTTTCTATGGCCGACCTGATTGTTCTGGCCGGATGTGTGGGTGTGGAAAAGGCTGCGAAGAATGCAGGCCATAATGTGAAAGTTCCTTTTACACCGGGAAGAGCAGATGCATTGCAGGAGCAAACTGATGTAGAATCATTCGCAGTTCTTGAACCGGCGGCTGACGGATTCCGCAACTATTTTAAACCTAAGCACGCAACATCGGCTGAAGAAATGCTGGTTGACAAGGCGCAATTGCTAACACTTACCGCACCTGAAATGACTGTCCTGGTAGGCGGCATGCGTGTTCTTAATACCAACTTCGATAAATCTAAGCATGGAGTGTTCACCAAAAAAGCCGAGACGCTAACTAATGACTTCTTTGTGAACCTGCTTGATTTTAACACAACCTGGAAAGCAACAACAGATGCTAAAGATGTGTTTGAAGGAAGCGACCGCAAAACGGGCAAAGTAAAGTGGACCGCTACCCGCGCAGACCTTATCTTTGGCTCAAACTCAGAGCTAAGGGCACTTGCTGAAGTTTACGGATGCACAGACTCACAGGATAAATTTGTAAAAGATTTTGTAGCAGCCTGGAACAAGGTTATGAACCTTGACCGTTTTGATTTGGCGAAATAAATCACTTAGTTATTAAGCAAAGAAGGTGGCTCCGAAACGGGCCACCTTTTTTGTTTACTCTTGACAAATATATTTTATTACTGCCCCAATATATAGGCAAACATCAGAGGCGCTACAATAGTAGCGTCTGATTCAATAATGAAGCGCGGAGTTTTATCACTCAGCTTACCCCACGTAATTTTTTCATTGGGCACAGCGCCTGAATATGAACCATAGCTTGTTGTAGAATCTGATATCTGGCAGAAGTACGCCCAGAAAGGAACATCATGCATTTCCATATCCTGGTAAAGCATGGGCACAACGCAAATCGGGAAATCGCCCGCTATGCCGCCGCCAATCTGGTAAAAGCCTACACCTTGGCCTTTTGAATTTTTGGTGTACCAGTTAGCCAGCCACATCATATATTCAATACCACTCTTCATAATACTGGGTTGCAGTTCGCCTTTAATGCAATACGATGCAAATATATTACCCATGGTAGAATCTTCCCAGCCAGGAACAATAATTGGAATGTTCTTTTCGGCTGCTGCCATCATCCAGCTATTCTTTACATCAATCTCGTAGTGTTTTTTCATAACACCCGAAAGCAGCAACTCATACATATATTCATGAGGGAAATAGCGCTTGCCTGTGTCCTGCGCTTTCTTCCAGAGTTTATGTATGTGCTTCTGTATCCTGCGGAAAGCTTCTTCTTCAGGAATACATGTGTCGGTAACGCGGTTGTAGCCATGCTCCAGCAAATCCCACTCTTCGGCCGGTGAAAGCTGGCGGTAGTGCGGAACACGTTTATAGTGGTTATGGGCCACAAGGTTCATAATATCCTCTTCAAGGTTAGCGCCCGTGCACGATATTATAGATACTTTGTTCTTGCGAATCATTTCAGCCAATGATATGCCAAGCTCAGCCGTACTCATAGCCCCGGCCAGTGTAACCATCATTTTGCCACCTTTATCAAGGTGGGTTATATATGCCTTCGATGCATCAACCAGCGTAGCCGAGTTAAAGTGCAGATAGTTCTTTTCGATAAACGAGGAAATCGGGCCTTTTTTCATAAGAAAGTATTTATGGGACAAAAATAGAATCAATTTTATAAGCAGCAACAAAATAGATTGTTTCCTTTAATTATTTAACATGGTATCTTTACATCTTCATTTACATGAAAGCAAAAAAGTCTCATCTGTTTCTCTTTTTCTGTTTTGCTCTATCCGTTTGCAACGCCCAACAGGTATATAAGGTATTTCTTGTAGGCGATGCGGGTGAGGACCAGATGACAGGAGAAACACTCGACAGCCTGAAAAGCAAAATGCAGAACTCCGCCCAGGGCGCTGTAGTCTTCCTGGGAGACAATTCATATAAGAATACATTTTTCGGCCTGGTGGAAGGATTTAAAGGATTCGATAGCAGCCGTATTACCCAAAACAAGCTTAAGTCGCAGTTAAATACGTTGGACGGCTACAAAGGCTCAGTATTTTTTGTGCCCGGCAACCACGACTGGTGGAATACAACATACACCAAGGGAAAGAAGGCACTGAAAATGGAGGAATCGTTTATTGAAGCCAACCTGAGTAATAACACTACTATACAAAACCCCAACAATGTTTTTCTGCCTAAGAACGGAAGCCCCGGCCCTGAATCGGTTGAACTGAATAACAAAACACTTAGAATAGTTTTTATAGATACCGAATGGCTGATATTATTGGGCTTTAAAAGCACCCCTGCCGCAAACCACACTATGGAGCAGCAATTTTATACAAGGCTCGATAGTGTACTTGCAGCCGCCACTGCAGCCAAACAAACTATTATCGTAGTTGCCCACCACCCGGTTTACACAACGGGCAAACTTCATAACAAACCATTTAAGAGCCCAGGTTTTATGAAACGTATAAAGCAATCGAGCAAATCATTCCCCTCCTATAAAACCATGGCCGATAAGCTTACTGCCATATTTGAAAAGTACCCGGGCCTCTATTATGCTACCGGCCACCTGCATGCACTGCAATACCATACGCTTAATAATGTGCATTACATTATCAGCGGTTCAGGTAGTAAAACCAAGCACATGAAGGGAGAAAACATAGCTGCATTGGGGGCAAATACCAATGACGATTACATGATTTGGAATGAAAAAGGTTTCTTTGAAATAGATTTTTCAGGCGGGCAAACAACTACTATAATGTACTATAATAGCGGGAAAGAATCAGCTACTATACACTGATAATCAGTGAATTAATAGAATTTATTTATTCTTCTGCTTTTTAAAATTTTCGGCTACACACCGTAACTGCTTCATTTTCTTCATTATTCCTTCATTTTCAACATATAGTTTCGCTTTCATAATTAACCAATTAAAATTTAACTGTCATGAAAAAGTTCACAGTATTAGCAGCAGCATTAGTTCTCTTCGCAGGTGTATCATTTGCTCAAGAAAAACAAGCTGCTCCTGCTACCAAACCAGCTCCTGCAAAAACAACAGGTGCTAAGTCAACAACAGCTACTACACCAGCTAAAGCTACTAAGCCAGCTCCTGCAAAGACAACTGGTAAAGAAACCAAAGCTGCTAAGTAATTTCTCTCTCTCAGCGTAGATTAAAGGCCTGACTTAACCGTCGGGCCTTTATTATTTTAGGCACCACTCACCGAAAATCCCTGAAAATAGCGTACTTTTGCAAATCTTTTTGAGGAGATGATATCATTAAATGGCATAACAGTAAGTTTCGGGGGCTTTACCCTTTTTGAAAATGTGAGTTACCTGGTTAACCCCAGGGACAGGATAGGCCTTGCCGGTAAAAATGGCTCGGGCAAGAGTACCATGTTGAAGTTACTGGCTGGTTTACAGACACCTACATCAGGCGGCATTGGTAAGCCTAAAAACATAAAAATAGCCTATTTGCCACAAGATATGGTTCACCAGCATGGCAGAACTGTAGTTGAAGAAACAGCAACCGCTTTTATTGAAATACAGCAACTGGAACAACGCCAGGCCCAGATAACCCACGAGCTGGAGACCCGTACAGATTACGAAAGCGATACTTATTCGAACTTAATTACCGAAATAACCGATATAGCGCACCGCCTTGAAGTATTGGGTTCGGCCAATATGGACGAGGAAATAGAAAAGAAACTAAAAGGGTTGGGTTTTGATCGTTCTGACTTTAACCGCCAGACTTCGGAGTTTAGTGGCGGGTGGCGCATGCGTATAGAGCTCGCCAAACTACTGCTACAAAAACCCGATGTGCTGCTTCTCGATGAACCCACCAACCACCTTGACATAGAATCTATGCAATGGCTGGAAGAGTTTATTGAAACCTTCGACGGTGCACTGGTGCTCATATCGCACGATAAAAAATTCCTGGATACTGTTACCACCCGTACCATAGAAATATCGAATAAGAAGATATACGATTACAAGACTAACTACAGCCATTATTTAGAACTGCGTAAAGAAAGGCGCGAACAACAGGAAGCTGCAGCTAAGAACCAACAGAAGATAATTAATAAAACGCAGATTCTTATTGATAAGAACCGCGCCAAGGCCAGTAAAGCTGCTTTTGCACAGTCGCTTATTAAGAAACTCGACAAGATGGAAATTGTGGAAGTTGATGAAGACGATACAGCATCAATGCATTTCCGGTTTCCTTCTCCGGCACATTGTGGTAATATAGTGCTTACGGTAGAAAATGCGGGTAAGGTTTACGGACCCAAGAGAATCTTCTCAGGCGCCAATTTCATTTTAGAGAAAGGCGAACGTGTAGCTTTTGTAGGAAGAAACGGCGAAGGCAAAACCACTATGATGAAAATGCTTGCCGGGCAAACCGAATATGAAGGTACACTGAAACTCGGACATAGTGTATTGATGGGTTACTTTGAACAGGACCAGGCTGAAAAACTTGATGTAAATAAAACTGTTTTCGATACAATTGATGAACTGGCAGTGGGTGAAATGCGCACCAGGGTGCGTAACCTTTTGGGCTCATTTTTATTCAGCGGAGACGATATAGATAAAAAAGTAAAAGTACTTAGCGGTGGTGAGCGCGGAAGGCTTGCATTATGCAAATTGTTACTGCAACCTTACAACCTGCTTATGCTCGATGAGCCTACCAACCACCTTGACATTCGTTCGAAAGATATTCTGAAACGGGCATTGCTCGCCTATGAAGGCACATTACTTATTGTATCTCACGACCGTGACTTTTTAGATGGACTGGTGCACAAGCTTTATGAATTCCGAGAAGGGCATGTGAAAGAGCACCTGTGCGATATAAATGAATTTATGCGCAAGCGTAAACTGGAAAGGCTGAATGAATTGAAGAGCACCGTGCGTGAAAAGAAAGAAGAGAAAGTTAAAGCTAGTCCTGCAACCACAGAACAAAAGGAAGATAACGGCAAAAAGATAAAGCAGCTTCAGTCGAAGATTAACAAGATTGAAGAAGATATATCGGAACTGGAAAAGAAAATAGCCGAGGCTGATAAGAAAGTTAACAACCCCGACTTTTACAATAGCAGCGATTCAACCGCCTTTTTTGCCGAATACCAGTCGCTGAAGGATAAACTGGAGGAGAAGTTTAAGCTATGGGAACAGATATCGGCTGAAATGAACGTACTTTCATAAACTTACTTTCAGGGCTAAAGCCCCAAAAGTATTGTAACTAATAACCCCAGACTTAAGTCTGGGGTTATTCTGTATTTAACTTTAGGGGGCTTTATCCCTTATGAATCAACTTACTTTGTTCCTCCTGTCGTACTATCGGCTGGTATAAATATCAGCGATATTGAATTCACACAATGCCTAGTATTTTTTGAAGTAAATCCTTCGCCTGTAAATACGTGCCCCAGATGAGCCCCGCAATTAGCACACTCAATTTCTGTACGCATGCCATCAGGGTCAGGAATTCTTTTCACTGCTCCGGGAATCTCATCATCGAATGCAGGCCATCCGCAATTTGCATTGAATTTATCGCTTGAACGGTATAAAGGGGCGCCACAGCGTTTGCAAACATAGGTACCTTTTCTCGTATTGTTTTCATACGCTCCGGTAAACGGGGCTTCGGTACCTTTATCTACAATAACTCTTTCTTCTTCAGGGGTAAGCTTTCTGTATTTGCTTTCTTTTCCTGTGGGAACATGTTTTGCGCTATCCATTTTAGTAGTAGTTTGGTTAATATTATGAGGCTTTTGCTGTGAGCAGGCTTGCAGCGATACTGCAACCAATACTGCGGTTATCAATTTGTAGTTCATGTTCGGTATTTATAACGACATACGATAACAGCCTGCTCATGGATTTGTTAAAATATGTTATAAAGTTAGATATATTTAATCAGAAGACCTTCCCTGCTTGAGGGTAAATGCCCAATTCTCTTCAACATAATTACATTTGCCCCTATAGTTCAGAAAGAAAACTTAACTCTTTTACCCAAATATTGCTTCTCCCTATATGCTATTATCCTCTTCTCGAAACGGATATGTTGACTTTCTGAGGGGCATTTCAATAATCCTTGTCCTATTACTTCATTTTGGCCTGGCATACCATTTAAGCGATAGTGCATTAGGCAACTTATTCTCGAAAAAGGTTATTGTATCTATTACACGAAACGGGAATTACGGTGTAACTATGTTTTTCGTTATCTCAGGTTTCCTTATCACATCCAAATCAGTTGAACGCTACAAGCAACTTGGCAATGTAAATCCCCTGCAATTTTATTTAATGCGCTTTGCACGTATAATTCCGACCCTGTTGCTTGTGCTGGCAATCATTGTTCTCTTGAGCCTTACGCCGCTTACCATTTTCAAGAATAGTGCGTCAAAAGATGTGTCAATGCTTACCACCATTCTTTCTGTCCTCACTTTCTGGCACAATGTTTTAATGGCAAAGGTTGGGTATTTCAATTACTGCATTAATATTCTCTGGTCCCTCTCGGTTGAGGAGGTATTTTATTTTACATTCCCGATACTTTGTCTCCTGTTCAGGAAAGAACATTTTATACTCCCTGTGTGGATAGCCCTGATAATTCTCGGGCCTGTTTACAGAAGCTTTCACACAGATGATGAAATTATTGCGCTTTATGGCTACTGGTCATGTTTCGACGGTATTGCACTGGGGTGTTGCGCTGCCTTATTTGCAAGGAAATATACAATAGGGGGAACTAAAGGGAAGATAATAGGCATTTTAGCCATTGCCTTAGTTGCCATTACCTATTTCTACAGTGGAATTATGGATAATGTGGTGGTTGGCGTATCACTTATTGCCCTTGGCACTGCAGTACTTTTAGTTCTAACGTATAAAAAACAAATGCCACATATATTATCAACTAACATTGTTACACGTACAATATGTTCGTTTGGGAAAAACAGTTACGAGCTTTATCTGTTTCATATTATAGTGCTTGCTTTAATGAAAACATGGATAAGCCGCGAGCAATTGGGCGATTATACCAAACTACTCTGGCTATTACTCTTTCTTTCTGTTTCTTCTATGCTGGCGCAACTCATCTCGAGGTTCTATTCCGAGCCATTAAATAAAAAACTGCGGGGCCTCTATGTTACTAAAACCGGAACATAATTACCTTTGTACAAATGTTAAAACAAGTTATCAATACCCATTTTATTTTATCCGGCACTATCATCCTGTTGCTTGCATCGTGCAACAGTAACCCACTGAAAGTAGATGTATCAGGCGTAAAACTAGAGCCCGTAAAGGTCGACAGGATGGAGAAAGATATGTTCTCCATGTCGCCCGATAGTATTGGAAAGTATACTGCAATCCTTCAGCAAAAATATGGCAGATTTTATGCTTTTTTTGTGACCGGGGTTATTAACGATGGCGGCATAATGGATTCTACATACGCCTATAGCCTTAAGCGCTTTATAACCGATAAGGATATGCATTCAGCTTACGATACCTGCGAAAAAATGTACCCTGATATGTCATTCCTTGAAAAAGGGGTTACAGATGTCTTCAAACACTTTAAATATTATTTCCCTGACAAGCCTTTGCCAAGAGTAGTTACTGCTATGAGCGGCTTCAACTATGCATTAGTTTACCAGGACAGCACCCTTGCCATATCGCTTGATATGTACCTGGGTAAGAAATCGGGGTTTTATAAAATGCTGCGTTTCCCTGAATATAAAATCATGCATATGAATAAAGATTATATGCTTAGTGATGCGGTTTACTGCTGGCTGGAAAGTACTTTTAAACCTAATGAAGATAAAAACGATATGCTGGCGCAAATAACCCACGAAGGAAAAATAATGTACCTGATGGATGCCTTAATGCCGGAGCTTGATGATACCATTAAAATGCGTTACACAGAAAAGCAGCTGGAATGGAACAAGGCAAATGAATTTAACGTTTGGGCACATATCATCCAGGAGAAATTGCTTTTTTCAACTAACCAGAACGATATTTTAAAATATACCGACGACGGGCCATTCAATACCGCTATTAATCACGATTGCCCTGCCCGCGATGGTAACTGGTATGGCTGGCAGATAGTGCGCAGCTTTATGAAACACAACCGCCATGAAACCATTCCCCAGTTAATGGCAGAAACAAATGCCGACGCTATTCTTAAGCAATCGGGGTATAAGCCAAGTAAGTAATTAGTTTATTGCGTGGGTATAGAAATTGGCCTTAATAAGGTCTTGCAATAACATGCGCTGGCCTTTATACTCCGCTGTTATCCATGCGTCGTTCGTGCCTTTGCCTTTAATGCGCTGCCTGAATATTTCGGCCAGTTTAAGTTGTTTAAATTCACCCATGGTAAACCTGGTAATGCCATCGGGGTAATTCTTCACTAACGGAGGAGGAGGCACAAAGCTTAACAGGTTTTTGTACTTATAATTTTCCGGGTGGCGGTAGGCTCCTATCTGCACCCTGAAAACTAATCCTTCAATACATACGCTGCCTGCCATATCAATAAGTTTGGCATATACTGTCGGGTCATTCAGGTCCTTATCGGCAAAGTATGAAAAGTCTTGCGGAGGTCCGGGGTCGCAATCGTTAGAAGCAAAAAACTGCTGCACAGGTTTCGGCTGCTGATTAAAGTAAAAAACCATAACCAGTGAATTGGCTGCAGCCGGCTCTTTCGCTATAACATCATTCTTAAATTTCTGTGCGTCTGAAAGGCTTTTGAAATTACCTATGTAATAGTGCGTGGTACCGTCTGACATTTTCTCGCTTGTAATGTTGCCATACTTGCTAAGGTACCCG
The DNA here is from genome assembly GCA_013285805.1 of Bacteroidota bacterium. Classification (GTDB taxonomy): domain Bacteria; phylum Bacteroidota; class Bacteroidia; order JABEUT01; family JABEUT01; genus JABEUT01. The sequence continues at coordinate 38,104 of JABDGY010000009.1, forward strand.
AGCTTAAACTGTGTGGTATCGGTATAACTTCCAAGCTCAAGCTTGTATGTAAGTCCATCGACTTTTACATTTCCGTAGTCCTGTGTAATTTTACTCGAATCGATAACACCATTGGTATTTCCCTGATTTTTATCTTTTGTATTAAGGCTCACAATAGATGTTGATGTTACTACCTTTTCAGCCGTGTCAGGAATATAATTTTCCCTGTCCTGTGTATATTCCTGTATATAAAACTGGCTAATCTGTTGGCGTTTGCCGTTATTATCAACCGTCACATTCAGCCTGTTTTTCATGCTGCTGTCCTTACTTATTACTTTATACTTCAGCACCTCGGCATCTAACAAGGTTTTTGAAGGGCCAACATAGAACACCGTATTTCCATACTGGTCAACTTTGCTCATAATTTGTCCTATTCCCCTGAACTTAGTAGAATCGAAATCAGCTGGGTTCTGGTAAGTTCCCAGTTCAACATTATAGGTAATTCCGGCTGAATCCTTGGTACCATATTCATTTAAAATGCGCTGGTAAACCTTTGCTTCATAAACGTCAATCTTCTGGTCGGCCTTATATTCAGATACCTGTTGGTTAACACTTTCCTGCAATGCATTTGAGGTGTCTGATACTGTTATGTTATGTTCTTTGCGGTATTCGGGCGTATACAGGTGTATATCTTCCTGAACCTTTACAAAAGTTGTAAGCGAATCTACATCAAGGTATTCAATATGCGGATTGGCGCCCTGCACTTCAATAGCAATTTTATATTTCGAACCCGGGGTAAGCGCAATTATATATTTGCCTGTCTCAGTATTCGACCTGTAACTGCCCACCTGGCTGCTGTCTTTAGTATTTGTAACGGTTAAATTTGCACCAACCGGTTTTTCATCAGCCGTTACCACACCAACAGTAAGCGCCAACACCGGCCTTGCGCCATGTGTACCGGGTGTTACACTATATAAGTCCTGCTGCCCGTAACCGCCCTTGCGGTTCGATGAAAAATATCCGCGTGAGCCATCGGCATTCAATACATAATAACGGTCGTCATCGGGAGAGTTAATGGGGTAACCAAGGTTTATAGGAATGCTCCAGGTGCTGTCGGCCAAATTGAGTGTAGAATAGAAAATATCGCTTCCACCCATACTATTCCACCCTTCTGAGCTGAAAAACAGGGTGACTCCGTCAGGGTGTATAAATGGTGCATCTTCATCAAGCTCGGTGTTAATATTCTTACCTAAATTTTTCGGTGGACCCCAGCTGCCGTCGGTTTGCTTACGCGATACCCATATATCTCTACCACCAAAACCTCCCGGCCGCTCACTGGCAAAATAAAGTGTCTTGCCATCTGAAGTCAGTGAACAGCTTCCTTCCCAGAAAGGCGTGTTAATATTAGGCCCCAATGGAACCGGTTTGGACCATTTATACCCATCCAATGTACTTACAAAAATATCTCCGCCATTATGTTCATTACTGTTGAATGTAAACAGTTGCTGCCCGTCGGTTGATATAGCTATACTGGCATCATTTGCTTTGGTATTAAGCTCTGCTATAGGTTCGGGGGCCAGCCAGTTATCGCCCAGTTTGTGCGATATAAAAATATCTTCATAATACTCCCCATTGGTATCGGCCCTGAATTTATCATTCATAAGCCCGCCCGTACTAAGCGGCCCCCTGTATGTATAAATCAGTTCCGACTCATCGGCTGTAATTACGGGCGCATATTCCGATGCAGAAGTATTAATTCCCGGCCCGAGGTTCCTTATATAGGCTCTCACGGGGTGTGATACCAGCTCCTTGGCATTTATACAATACTTTATATAGTTCAGTGCCGAGCGCTTCTTTTCTTCAGAAGGGTGGCCCGCAAGGTATTTTTTAAATACCGTAATAGCTGTATCGAACTTAAAGTTTATGTGGTAGGCCCGTCCCAGGTAATATTGTATATCTTTTACGTCAGCATCTTCATCATATACCTTTTCAAGGAATGTAATCGACTTTTCCTTTTCGTCGGTGTATATATAACAAATGCCTGCCCGGTACCAGTAATATTCCTCGGCAGAATCGAGTTTAATTAGTTTCAGGTAAAGGGGCAGCGCCCTGTAGTAGTTACCTTCCGAAAAGAGGTACTCCGCATCAGCGCCGTATATTTCTATTTCCTTTTTTTCTTTGCCCGACATCTTCTTTTCCTGGGCGTAAGCCGACAAGAACACCAATACGGCGGGTATCAGAAGGAGTACTTTCCTCATATTGGAATACAAAATTCCGTTAATAGAGGCATCAGTTAACTACCGCTCATTCAAGGTTTTGAACACCATAACGTTGAAAAGCCTATATTTATAGTCATAAAAACCGCATATGAATTTCTTTTCCGATGCCCTTGAAAATTATATAGAGGCACACACCAAACCCGAGCCTGAAGTCTTGAAAAAACTGAGCCGCGAAACCCATGCGCATGTGTTAATGCCGCAAATGCTTTCGGGCCACCTGCAAGGACGGTTTTTAAAAATGCTCACCGGCATGATACAACCTGTACATGTATTGGAAATAGGCACTTTTACGGGTTATTCAGGCATAAGTATTGCAGAAGGATTACCCGAAAAAGCAACCCTGCATACTATTGATATAAATGATGAGTTATTACCAATGGTGAAGAAATATATTAAAGAGGCGGGCATGGAAAAAAAGATAAAAACATATACAGGAAACGCGCTGGAAATAATACCCACACTCAACTACACTTTCGACATGGTTTTTATTGACGCCGATAAAAGGAATTATTCCGGTTATTACGACCTTGTTTTCGATAAAATTCGTGTGGGCGGATATATAATTGCCGATAATGTGCTATGGAGCGGCAAAGTAGTAGAAGACAAAAAAGATGCCGATACCAAAAGCATAATGGCTTATAACGATAAAATAACTGCCGATAAAAGAGTAGAGAATGTACTTGTTCCTATCAGGGATGGATTGATGATAGCCAGAAAAATTAAATAATTGCACCATGAGAAAAATAATGTTCGCTACAATTGCCTTATTTACCTTTTCGGTAAATGCAATGTGCCAGCAATTACAACCAACAGACAGTGATGCATTGGTAAAAGTTGCTGTTGTTAGTTTTGAAAATAAACCAATGCCTGGTGAAAAGGTTTCACTGCAATCGTTAAAGACGCAGAAAATGTATTCAGGCATAACCAATGCCAGCGGAAAGTTTCAATTGCTTTTACCTAAAAACTGCGATTATAAAATATTCTATAAGGAATTCACAGCCAATGCTGACTATAAGCAGAACCTTTCTATTCCTCCTGCCGAAAACCAGATGCTCACGTTTAATTTCACCATTCGCGTGGAACTGCCTAAAACATTCACCCTGAAAAATGTGTTTTTCGATAGTGGCAATGCAACATTGAAAAAGGAATCGGATAAAGAATTGGATGAACTGGTTGATTTTATGAAACACCAACCCACCATGATTATTGAAGTGGCTGGTTATACCGATAATGTGGGCACCGACGATGCCAATATGAAGCTATCGCAGCAGAGGGCCGAATCGGTGAGAAATTACCTGGTGAGTAAAGGTGTGTCGGCTGATAAAGTGCAGGCTAAAGGGTATGGCTCGTCAACACCAATTGCAAGTAACGACACCCCGGAAGGCAAGCAGCAGAACCGCCGCACCGAAATACATATTATTAAGAATTAATTGGCCGTAAACTTATATCCTACTCCCCTAATAGAATGAAAGTAGCGGGGGTTTTTAGGGTCTTCTTCGAAATATTTACGGAAACTCACTATATAGTTATCTACCGTACGGGTAGAAGGAATGGTTTCGTAACCCCACACCTTTTCAAGTATTAAATCTCTGGGAACCACCTCATTAGTATGTTCAATGAGTAACTTCAGCAACTCTACTTCACGTTTACTAAGCTGATGCTTGATACCCCTTGCTGTTTGTATTTCGTAATTCAGGAAATTGATAGTATTTCCCCCGAAAGCATATTCTTCCTTTTCTTTCTCCGGTAAAGCAGACGACCTTCTTAATAATGCCTTCACGCGCAACAGAAGCTCCTCTAAATGAAAGGGCTTAACCAGGTAGTCATCAGCTCCTAATTTCAAGCCATTTATTCTATCTTCAGCATCGCCGCGGGCGGTAAGAAAAAGTATAGGGGTATGCTTATCTACCTTGCGTATATTCCTGCATAATTCGAAGCCATCCATACCCGGCAGCATAACGTCTAATATTATTAGTGAATACCGGGGGCCGCTGAACTTCTGCCAGGCCGTTTCACCATTGTCGAATGCAGTTACAGCATAACCCTCCATTTCAAGATTTAACTTTATGACGGACAAAAGGTTCTTTTCGTCTTCAATAAGTAGTAATGAATCTGTCATATGCTTCAATTAATAAAAAATCACCCATCCGGCATTTGGAATTCTCAAAATTATTCTTCATCTTTGTTTAGAGAATATTTTTAAAACATAATTAAAACTAATAATTTCTTTGTTATGAGAAACAAATTACTCACCCTTGCAACCTGCATACTTTTATTACAAACTGCAGCCTTTTCACAAAACTCTCCGACAACAGCCAAGGTTAACGCGCCTAAAAAGGCAGTAAAGGCTCCTATGGCCCAGCAGTCACCTAAGAAGAGCGTTAAGAAATAGATTTTACCCGAACTTTAAACAGAATAAAAAAATAAATTTTAAACCAACCGTTATGAGAAAACTTACCTTATTAATTGTTGCAATTTTTGCAGGCCTTAGTATGGCTAATGCGGGGGTTGTTTCGCAAAACACGGCTCAAACCGTGGCAACCAATTTATACACCCAGACTTTTGGCACAGCTGTAAAAAGCATAACACTTGCCTATACCGAAAGAGATGCATCAGGTGTTGTATCTTATTATGCGTTTGATATTAATTCACCTGACGGCGGTTTTGTAATTGTATCTGCTGAAGATGCAGGACGCCCTATTATCGGGTACTCCAATACAAGCCACTATTTTGTGCCTGCACCAGGTACTAATATAGAGTTCTGGATGAACAAGCGCAATGCTGAAATTGCTACCATACGTTCACTCAGGCTAATAGCTACACCGGATATTAAAAACGAATGGACTGCCTACATTAATAATACAGTTCCTACCACTAACAGGGCAACCCACAAAGTACTGGCTAACCCCTTCCCTTCGAGTACCGCCTATCTTGTTAAAAGTACCTGGGACCAACAGTATCCTCCCTATCCTTACAATTACTTCTGCCCACCAACAACTACAGGTTCAACTGCTTCAACCCAGTCGGTAACCGGTTGCGTCGCAACAGCCATGGCCCAAATTATGAGGTACTGGAGCTACCCGCCTAAAGGCACTAGCTCAAGTTCTTATTGTGATTGCACTTCTGGTGGTTTTACTGAAAATTATGGCACATTATCGGCAAATTATGCTTCGCATAGTTACAACTGGTCTGCCATGTCCCTTACCCCATCTTCAACCAGCGCGGTAAATACTTCCGATACAGATATAGCAAGGGTTATGTCAGATGCAGGTATCAGCGTGCAAATGGATTACAGCCCTTCAGGCAGCGGCGCTTATGTTATTACATCAGAGAAAGCGGTATGCGCACAGGCTTCGTACACCAAATATTTCGGGTATTCAACAAAAATTATTGATGGGTTAAATGCATTTGCCAATGCCACCACATGGCAGGATACACTGGAAACCGAACTTAACCACAGCCGACCCATACAATATTTTGGAACAGACCCTTCAGCAGGTGGCCACACATGGGTTTGCGACGGCTTCAACTCAAGCAACGACTTCCATATGAACTGGGGATGGAGTGGTTCCAGTGACGGATGGTACGCTCTTAATAACCTTGCCCCAACGGGTAGCGGAGATGATTTCAGCACCAGCCTAGGTGCCCTTATTGGTATTACACCTCCTCCACTGGCTCCGGTAGCTGATTTCACTGCTAACGTTACAACCATACCGGTAGGTACAACTGTTAACTTTACCGACCTTTCTACCGGTTTCCCAACCTCATGGGCTTGGACCTTTACAGGTGCAGTTACTACAACTTCAACAGCGCAGAACCCTGCTAATATTAAATACAATACCGTTGGCAAATACGCCGTTAGCCTTAAAGTAACAAACAGCGCAGGTACCAATACTGCAAGCAAAACAGCCTACATTAATGTAGTGAACGGTAATGCATGCGATACATTAAGCAACCTGCCTGCCAGTCCTTACCTTACTTACTATAGCACAGGCAACGGTTTTGTAAGTGGCTGTTACGGAGACACCGTTCAAAAGGAAGCTGAGTATTTCTCATCTGCTCCTCCTGCCGGTTACACTATTGGCCAGGTGTATGTTTTCTTTGGCAAGTCTTCATCTAAAACAGTAGGAAGAACTGTTAACGTTGATATATGGGATAATACCGGTACGGGTGGTGCCCCTGGCGCAGTAAAAGCTACTAAAGCAATTACGTTAAGCTCTATAGTTGACACTGTACCAACACTGGTTACATTTACCTCACCGGTTACTATCACTACGCCTTATTACGTTGGTGTTGATTTCACCCTTGAGGCTACCAATTATAAAACCGACACGGTTGTAATTATTACCGATACTAACAACGATGGAGGAAACCCTAACACAGCATGGCAATATGATGTTGCGGCCAAATATTCCATAAACGGCTGGTACCAGGTTTCAGCCATATGGAACCTTAATATATCAAATGCTATCTGGCCTGTACTTTGTTCCGATCCTACTTCAACATTCGATTACGACCTTGAGTCGGGTGTAAAACTTTACCCTAACCCTACCAGTGGTATTGTAAACGCTGAGTTTTCACTTGATTCGCCAAGCGATGTAAATGTGGAAGTTTATAATATGCTGGGACAATTGGTACAACAGGCTCATTGGGGCAATGTATCTAACTCAACCTATACCATAAATTTAACGGGCCAGCCTACAGGCATGTATTTTGTTAAGATGGTATCTGATAAGTCTACCATTACAAAGAAGATAATGCTGAATAACAGGTAAAAACTGTTTTACTTAATCTTGAATCCCGGCCCTGAAAAAGCCGGGATTTTTGCTTATATTTGTTATATGAAATGCAGGGTTACCATAGTTTTTGCCGTATTTTCCCTTCTGGTGGTTTTTCCTGCCTTTTCGCAGGAAGTTAACCCGCTTATACCAAGCACAAAGCATAGCTATGTCCGCTGCCTCGATATGGAAAAATATGAACTGTTTCTTGAAAAACAGGACCCGGGGCGTAAAGCAAGGCGCGATGCCGCCATGAAACAAATGGCTAAATGGACAGAACTTCACGGTTTAAAAAGAACCGACAGTGTTGCCAGTTACACTATACCCATAGTTTTTCACGTATTGTGGAATAGTGCAACACCCGCTGAAAAAATATCACTGGCTCAGCTAAAGAGGCAGATAGAAGTTTTAAACAGGGATTATAACCGCATTAATGCTGATACTATAGACACTCCCGGCCCGTTTAAACCAGCGGCAACAAGCTTTAACATAAGTTTCTGCCTTGCGCAAACCGACCCTAACGGAAAGCCTACTACCGGTGTAGTATATAAACAAACTTCTACTACCTCTTTCTCTTATTCAAATAATGCGGCAAAACTTCCTTACTTAGGCGGTGATACTATATGGGACCCCAATAAATATCTGAACATATGGATATGCAACTTAAGCGGGGGCCTGCTAGGTTATTCGGAGTTTCCTACTAAACCGCTTGACAATACTTTTGGCTCCGTAATTTTTTATGAAGCGGTAGGAGATTCGGGCTACCTACCCTTACCGGCATACAACCTGGGCCGAACCATTACCCATGAAATAGGCCACCTGCTCGACCTTCATCACCCCTGGGGCGATGATGGGGGACTTTGCCCCGGCAGCGGTGGAACAGACGATGGCTGTGCCGATACCCCGCCTGAAGGAAATAACCTGAATGATGGTTATGGCCAGGGCTGGGGGCCTACTTTTGGTTGTCCACCATTCCCATACACTGATAATTGTTCTACCACAAGCCCCGGTATTATGTTTGAAAATTACATGGAATATAGCAACGACAGTTGCATGAACCTATTTACCAAGGACCAGTACACAATTGCATCGGCGGCTTTAAGCGGGCCATTGGCAATACTTGTTACTTCTACTGCCTGTACTGCTCCCTCATCAATACAGGAGTATATTTTTAACGCTTCGGTAAATGTTTATCCTAACCCCTCCCCGGGCAAATTTAATGTTGCTGTTTCGTTAAGTGACCCATCGCATTTAAACATTGAAGTAATTAGTGTACTCGGGCAAACTATTCAGACATTGAATTCTGATAACGCAAATGGTAAAACCTATTCCCTTGATTTATCGGCCCAGCCTGAAGGGTTGTACTTCGTTAAAATATCGAACACCAGCTTCTCCATCGTGAAAAAGATTATGGTGAGCAGGTAAATAATTTCATTTTTATTTCCGTAACCGTGGATCCATGGCATCGGTTAAACCTTCGCCCAACAGGTTATATACTGTAACGGTAAAGAATATTGCCATTCCAGGAAAAATTGCCAGCCACCAGGCCGTAGGCTTCGAACGTGCCTCCGATAATAGTGCGCCCCACGTCAACGTTTCAGCAGGAACACCAATACCTAAGAACGATAAAGTAGCTTCTGTGAGAATTGCGCTTGCAATACCAAATGCAATAGCAATCAGAACAGGAGATAATGCATTGGGCAAGGCATGCCTGAATATGGTACGGAACTCGGAATAACCCAGCGCATGGGCAGCCTCAATATATTTAAGGCTGCGTATACGCAGAAGCTCAGCCCTTACAAAGCGGGCAATACCCGTCCATGATAATGCACCTATTACTAACATAACCAACATTAGCGAAGGTTTGGCAATTGCTACAATAGCCATAATCAGGAATAATGTGGGAATCGAAATCATTACTTCAATGCAGCGGGAGACAATAATGTCTACGGGTATGTTTACTCTTTTAGATAGGAATGGAATGTACTCAAAAGGTTTTGCAAGTAGGTTGCCAATAAGCATGATTACTGCAAAAATGAAAAGGCTGAAAATCATTTGCCCCAGAAATAAAAAAGTCGATTGAGCTAATGCATCACTTATAGCATAGCTCCGTAAACTGAATGCATAGAATATAGCAAGACAAAAAAAGATGAGGTTAAATGTAATTCGTATGCGCGTCATTTTCAAGCGCTCATCTCCAAAGTAACCGGCCAGTGAGCCCAATAGCAAACCAATGAGTGTAGCAATGCTCATGGAAACAAGTCCCACGAGCAATGCAATACGTGTTCCGTATATCATGGCCGAAAAAACATCGTGCCCCAATTCGTCAGTACCCAGCCAGTGTCTCCATCGCGTTGATTTCACATGCTGCTTATCAAATGGCCCGACAGAATGTACATTAGCTTCGTCGATATTTTCGGGTAGGTAAGGAACAGGTGGGAATACCACCCAATCGTAATTAAGTTTTTTCCATTCTACATTTTGTAAATCTGTCGGCCAGGTATTTAATCCCACGCTAACGGTAAAAGCCCTGAATACAGGAAAATAAACATTGCCTTTGTATTTACACATTAATGGTTTTTCATTAGCGAGCACATCAGCTAAAGACGCCAGCGCCACAAGAAAAATTATAAAGCGGAACGAATAACGGGCTATCCTGTTTTTACGAAACTGCTTGCGCACCATTGCCCAATAACCCTGCCCATCCGATACCCTTTGCATGGCATCGTCAGCACGTTTAGCAGGATTAAATATGGTCAATATATTTTTCAGTTTCATATTAATCAGGCTACTGTTTTAGAAAATGAAATACGAGGGTCAACAGCGGCGTAAAGTATATCGGCCACTAAAGTTCCGAACAGGGTTAGCAAAGCGGCAAACATAACATTGGCAAATACTACAGGGTAGTCATTTGCTTCCAGCGCATTGTAGCTTATCTGCCCCATGCCGGGAATTGAAAAGATTTGCTCAATAACTACGGAGCCAGAAAGCAGCAATGGAAATATATTAGCAAACAGCGTTATGACAGGCAGCAGTGAATTTCGGAAAGCATGTTTCCATATAACAGTTTTTTCCGGCAGGCCCTTGGCTTCGGCTGTGCGTATATAATCCTGCCCTATTACATTCAGCATGCCGCCCCGCATCTGCCTCGATATAAAAGCAAGCGATGTGTATGTCCAGCAAAACAATGGAAGAATTAACCGATAAATGCCTTGGGTAATATGATATAAAAATGGTGCATCGGAAGGTATAGGCGGTGTACCCGGTGCAGGAAACCACGATAGCCAATCGCCTCCGCAGAAAAAGATTATTAAAATGGTTGCTATCCAGAAATTGGGTAATGAATACAACGCAAACAAACCGGTGGTAGTTAGTTTTTCTTTTTTACTCCCTCGCGTTACTGCTGCTTTTACTCCAATGGGTATAGCAATAAAATACGCCAGCAGAATAGATATAAGGCTTATTCCCATGGTCCACTTCATAGCATCCCATACAATGGGGCCAACAGGGCGCATATCCTGGTACGATGTTCCTAAATCGCCACGCAAAAAGCCCACCAGCCAATGATGATATTGATTCCTGAAGCCATACCAATGAACAACGGGAAAATATTTCCGGGAAGAATTTTTATTGGCAACCACTTCATAAAATGCGTCTTTGGCACTATTCACAAATCCGGGTACTTCGCTTACATTGCAAATTCCCGGCATACAACCTTGTAACTTATTAAAAAGATTACCAATTTTATCCTCTTCAAAGGTTGTATATAAGGCATCAGCCATGGGGCGCATTTCTATATATTTCGCATTACAGGCCGAATCATGTATTTCACCGGCCAGCATATTATTCAATCGCTCAACAGCGCAATAATATTTAGCCACCCTATTCCAATCGCCATAAATAAAAGCAAGGTGGGTAAGATTATCGCGCACATCTTTTCGCGCAATGCGGTAAATCGTATCACTTTCGGTGGCATTGGTTATGCTGAAATAAAATAAAGGTAAATCGAGGCCCAGTTTGTGGCGCAGGGCAATGTAAGCCGCCTCATCAGTAAGTCCGCGAGTATTCTGCCCGGCATCACCTGACTTCTTATTTAAAATACTTTCAACGGGGTCGCCCGGAGCGTTAACGCTGATAATAAAAGTGATGAGCGAAATAGCAATAAGGGTAGGTATAAATATCAGTATCCTTTTCGCTATATACCTGAGCATGCTTTGTTATTTACTTTTCGCCCGCGGCCTTAAACCCGGCCTCCCAGAAGAAAGGATTGTTAGACGAGGCATAGGCGTTTGAGAATTTCTTGCTGATAGCAATAAGCGCTTTAGGAGCAAGAAGGAATATATATCCGCAACGGTCGTGCATAATCACTTGTAATCTTTTCTCCATGCCTGCCCTTTTCTTCACATCAAGTTCTACACGCATAGAGTCTATAAGTGCATCAGAAGTTGCATCGCCAAAACCTTCATGGTTCGAGCCCTCATCTAATGCCGAGGTGGAATAGAAAACCTGTTTAAAATCCTGCTGCCCCGGCTGGAAGACCCATCCGCTGGTATACATATCAAACTCATGTTTCTTCAACAGGCCCTGGAACACATTAAATTCTTTCACTACTATATTCACATCTATGCCCACCTTACGCGCTTCTTCTTTAAAAATAAGGGCTACTTTTTTGCGCACATCTGCTCCCTGGTTAACAAGGAAGTCGATTGTGAAAGGAGTTTTTTTACCATCTATAACTTTATAGAGTATGCCGTCTCCCTCGCTGGCTGTCCACCCTGCCGCAGCAAGCAAAGCCTTTGCGCTATCGAGATTATACTCGTATGGTTTTATATCGCTGTTGTAGTCTAGCGAGTCCATGGGTGATATGCCGCCTGTCACCTGCTGTCCATATCCATAATACACATCCTGTATTATACGCTTCACATCAACCAAGTGCGCCAATGCCTGCCTTGTGTGCACATCAGCTAGTTTGGGCTCTTTCATGTTAATGCCTAAATAGGTGTAGGCAAACATTAAAGGGGTTAGCGTATTAAAGTTAGCGGTAAACTTATCGGACTTGGAAAGGTCGGTAAAATCCTGTGGCTTTATAGCCTTCATTACATCAAGGTTACCTGCCTTTAACGAAACAAGGGCGGTGGTCTGGTCATTAACTACCTGGTAAACTATTTTATCGGGATACGCTTCAAAAAAGCAATTCGTGCCTGCAAGCGCATCGCCCCACCAGCCTCTTTTCTTTCTCAAAACTACACGTTGCCCGGTGGTCCATTCTACAAACTGGTATGCGCCACTACCATTTACCCCGGTAGTGTCCCTCTGGTATTTTTCCGAATTAAAGTCATTTGCAAAAGCCATCATTTTAGGGTCGTGCGCAAGAGCAGTATCGTTAAGCATCTGCTTAAAGGTAAAGCCCTCCATATATTTTTTAGGGTCGTAGGCATATTCGGGCAATACACATGTATTAGTGCCTGTAGTTTCCACCGCAAGGTTATACCTTGCTTTAAACACAAAAGTTATTTTCCTGGGGTTATCGGGATAGAGTATTAAATCACTCAACAGATCAAGTGTAGTTTTCAGTGGAGCATCATTCACACCGGGGTTGCAGGCGGCTTTAAATGTAAACTCCACATCTTTGGCGGTAATGGGTGTTCCATTATCCCATTTGGCCTCCTTGCGTAATTCGTAGGTTATATACATGTGGCCTGCAGAATCGGCTCTTACCTGCGGCAGGCTATCGGCCAGTATGGGTACTAACTTAAGTGTGCGGTAATCGAAGTTGAGCAGGGGCTGGAATACATTATTATCAATTTCATAGGCCACTGCATCGGCAGCGGTAACAGGGTTAATTACACCAGGGTCGGCAAGCTGCCACACTACTACCTCGGTAGGGTTGCGCTTGTAAGTGCATGAACTGATGAATAAAACGGATAAGAACAGTACTAATAATAGGTTAAATCGTCCCCTCATACGATTTCAATAAGTTGATTGCAACAAATCTACAAAAATGGGTCGATAAAAACCCAAAAGATTTAACTGAGAATTTTCAAGCGGGCAAACCGCAGCAGTAGTTGCTTTTTCTCGCCGTTCTGGAACATTACTGTAGCCTTGCTATTGGGATACGCACCTTCCATGGTAATTACTTCGCCTATGCCAAACCTGTCATGCTCAACCTTCATGCCGGCTTTCAAACCGGCCAGATGACTATTATCAACCGGTGGCAAAGTCGATGGCGCCTTGTTAAGGCTCACAAGTTTCTTTTTAGTCAGTGGCGATTGCATTACAGGCGGAGCCACATTAAACACCTTAGGTGTTTTCGGGAACGACGATTGATACGTTTCTTCCTGCGGAGAGTAGCCCACCGCATTCTCTATAAACTCCTGCGGTATTTCTTCTAAAAAGCGGCTGGGTTCACAGCTAAGTGAGTTGCCATAACGGTAACGGCTTATAGAGTATGATAAGCTGGCCTGTTTCTTGGCACGGGTAAGCGCCACATAAAAAAGCCTTCTTTCCTCTTCCAGTTCTTCGCGTGTTGTTATCGCCATTTGCGAAGGGAAAAGATTTTCTTCAAGCCCCGCTATAAATACGTAATTGAATTCTAATCCTTTAGCCGCGTGAATAGTCATAAGCAACACCTTGTCGGCGTCCCTCTCATCGTCTTCGTTAATGTCCTCGCTGGTAAGTAACGCCACATCTTCCATAAACAGGTTGAGCGTAGGCATCTGCCCCTCGGGGTCGGCCTTTTCCACAAAGTCTTTCAAGCCGTTCAGCAACTCCTGTATGTTCTCCATACGGTTAATGCCTTCGGGTGTGCGGTCGTTATAAAGTTCCTTCATCAGCCCTGAAGTGTTGGCAATATACTCTGCCAACTTGTGGGCATTGTAAGTAGGCAACAGGGCAGTGAAGCTTTTTATAAGGGTAATGAATTCGGTTACCTTTTCTATAGCACGCGACTGCAGAGGCAAGTTGAAATCAGCAATATTTTCCATCACCGTCCACAGGCTAACGTCGTTATCGCCGGCGGCGACAATCATCTTATCGAGCGATGTATCGCCTATACCACGTTGCGGATAATTGATTACCCTGCGCAAGGCTTCTTCGTCGTGCGGATTAATGGTAAGGCGGAAGTAGGCCATTAAATCTTTTATCTCTTTGCGCTGGTAGAATGAAATGCCACCGTAAATACGGTAAGGTATGTTCAGTTTGCGCAAGGCTTCTTCTAAAGGACGGCTCTGTGCGTTGGTGCGGTACAGTATGGCAAACTCTTTATTGCTTGCCTGTTTCGATATGCGTGAATCGAATATGGCTTGGGCTATCTGCCTTCCCTCTTCCGAGTCGGTGAAGGCACGGAGTATTTTTATCCTCTCCCCTTCCTCGTTCGATGTCCACACCGTTTTCTTAAGCTGGTCGCGGTTTTTAGAAATAAGCTGGTTGGCAGCGTTCACAATGTTCCGGGTAGAGCGGTAGTTCTGCTCCAGTTTAAACACCTGCGTATCGGGGTAATGTTTCTGGAAGTTAAGTATGTTCTGGATGTTGGCCCCGCGGAAAGCGTATATGCTCTGTGCATCATCGCCCACCACACAAATGTTCTGGTGGCGCGCAGCAAGCTGACGCAATATCATGTATTGCGAAAAATTGGTATCCTGGTACTCATCAACCATTATATAACGGAACTGGTCCTGGTACTTAAGCAACACAGCGGGATTATCGCGCAGCAATAAGTTGGTATGGTATAGTATATCGTCGAAGTCCATAGCGCCTGCTTTATAAAGGCGCTTGTTATATGTCTCATATATCTGCCCGAAGTGTTCACGCCGCGCTGCCCTGTCTTCATTCATATATTGCAAATCGCCAAAGTATTCTTTAGGCGAAATAAGCATGGTTTTAAGGGTTGATATGCGCCCCAGCAGCGACGATGCCTTGTAGGCCGCATCGTTCAAGCCCAGTTCTTTCACTATGCTTTTCAGCAGCGACTTTGAATCGTCGGTATCGTAAATGGTAAAGTTTACCGGGTAGCCAATCTTATCGGCTTCCCTGCGTAATAGCCTTGCAAAAGTAGAGTGAAATGTACCCATCCACAGGTCGCGGGCGCTGTGGCCTATCAGGTTAATTATACGTTCCTTCATTTCGCGGGCCGCCTTATTGGTAAACGTAAGCGACAGAATACGGTATGCGTCAACCCCGTTATTCATGAGCTGGGCAACCCTATAGGTTAGCACCCTTGTTTTGCCCGAACCTGCGCCTGCAATAATCATTACCGGGCCCTCGGTACACATTACAGCGGCTCGTTGTTCGCTATTTAGTTCATCTAAAAAGTCCTTTTCCATAATAAGTTTTCAAAGTTACTACTTATGCCACAGAAAGAAGAGGGTGTTGAAAAAAATTGACAGATATAAATCAAATAAATTTTGCTAAATTTATTATCAATTTAAACTGCTTATTCGGACTCATGCAACTACTTTCATTGGCAATATTCCTTTCCTTTTCTCTTACTGCTTTGGGGCAAGATTACCCCGATAGCGGGTTTACCAATAAAGCCGAGGCAAAGAACTTAATGGTAAATGGCAAAAAAGAGGGTAAGTGGTGTGAGTATTTACTTGAAAACGGAAATAAAACCACATCTGCTGTTTCTTCTTATTGTACCCTGACAATATACAAAGCAGGTAAACCTTATGGGATAGAGCGGGAATATTGTAATGGAAAGCTATGTACGGTGATGCCTTACAAGAATGGGGTAACCAATGGTACAGTAAAATCATATTTCGAAGATGGAAAATTAAACTACGAAGCTCCTTTCGTTGATAGTATTGAAAACGGAACAGAGAAAGATTATTACGACAACGGGAAATTGAAGGGTGAAGTTATATATGCGAACGGAAAAAGAAATGGCATTGCTAAATGGTACAATAAAAAAGGTAAATTGGAGTGCCAGGCCACTTATGTTAATGATAGTGTAACCAATGGTGTTGTGCGCGATGATTGCGGAGAAAACGAAACAGAACCTGAAAAAAGATATTATGTAGAACGCCCTTATGTGAACGGTAAAGAAAACGGGCTTGAAAAAACATTTTACGATAATGGGGTATTGGCGGAAGAAACCCCCATTAAAAATGGCAGTGTAGATGGAA
>JABDGY010000010.1 GCA_013285805.1 Bacteroidota bacterium
GTGCATCCTCCCGCATCTTTTATTGTACAGGTATATGTTCCTGCAGTTAGTCCAGTAATGCTCGATGTTGTCTGTCCGCTGCTCCAGCTATATGTATACGGCGCAGTACCTCCCTTAGGTGTTACTGTGCCGGAGCCGGTATTTCCTCCAAAACATTTCTCATTAACATTAGTACCTGTCGCAGTTATGGCGCCGCCACCTGTAATGGTAACTATTACACTATCCTCGCATCCGCCGGCAGATAAAACAACACAGGTGTAACTTCCCGCTACTAATCCTGTATCACTTTGATTAGTGGTTCCGTTACTCCACTTATATGTATATGGTGCAGTTCCCCCGGTAGGATTGGCGGTAGCGCTGCCCGTTGTAGCACAGCCGGCATTTTTACTTGTGGAAGTAACACTCATTGCAGATGTAATGGTAATGGCCTTTTGCAGTGTATCTTTACAACCATCCGGACTTGTAACTGTAACAGTATATGTTCCGCTACAACCGGCCGTTATTGTTTGCCCTGTATCCGACCCGACGACACAAGGGCCGGTCCACATATATGTTCCTCCGCCCGGTGCAGTAAGTGAAATATTACTTCCACAGGTAGATGGTGTTGAAGTTACAATACTATGGGGCCCGCAGGTGGCATCGAAATACACATAACAGAAATGAGGGCCGATTGCGGTAGGAAAGCAATCGGAAACAATAGCCTGAATATCTATACAATGTCCGATATAATTCTGCAACGAAACGTACACACTTTTCCAGGGTGCAACATAGATAGAATCCCACCAACCGTATGCAGGTATGAGGTAATAAACAGTTTTATACCCTGATGTGGCCTGACTTGAGGTAACTATATATTGTCCGCATTGCAGGGTATCTCCGGTTGTCTGATCAGTGATAGTTACGATAAAGTGCGGCTGCTGGCCAAACGTATGTCCTGCGGGGGCTTTATCAATAATAACAGCGTACATATAATTGAGGTCGGTATTACCTGCTGTAACTGTAAATGCCTGGTCAATAATGCCAACTCTTGAGCCTCCCACACTAGTATCACCTAACCTGCAAGAATAATTTCCTCCGCCGGGAGCTACCACCGGAATCAACGGCCCTGCTATAGGATCATTGCCTGCACCACTGGTAATCTGTACCTGGTAATCGCTATTTTTATGATACTTATTTATAACCACATCAAAAGCAGCCTTAGTTACTGCGCCACAAGCTCCGCCAACAGCACCTGTGTATGTCATAGTTGTAGCTGTTGAATTATTACCGGCATAGTAAGCATTCCATCCTGTAAGTGTTCCCGATTCAAATCCTATGTCGGAACAACTGGGGTTACATGCGCCCATTGGCTTTAGGAAACGCTTAGTACTGTATTCTGTAACCGTACTGGGATATTCTTTTTTAATCTCCTGTAAACGTTGATAAAGATTTACATATTTATCCTCTAATACTTCGGCATACTTCAGAACATCCGTGGCACTATTTAATTTTCTTAACCTGTCATTAAAAAACTCTATCCTATCATTGTATATAGTATCGTTATAGTAATTTGAAAATATGTCCATATCCTCTTTCGATGCATTTACGCGTGAGGCAACAACATCAAACACATTACATGAATCTAATAGAGTGGCTAGTTTTTCGTCATGCGACTCTGCACTGTCGCTTAAAGACCTAATACCAACATTAGTGCTTTGGGCAATGCTAATACGTGGCGATAAAAGTATCAGCAAAAAAACAAAAAAGAATAATCGTAGTTTGTTCATTTCATCCAGGGTAGAAAAGAGAATTAAACAGCGAACTAGACCTTCAAATTATAATCTGTCAACCAATTAACAAAAGCAAAATAGAAAATTTATTTATCCTGCGCATTATGCAGATATTAAATATACATATCCATTATATCTCTAAGTATAATCTATTGATTCTCAGAAAATCGGCAATATAAAATTTAACATTGAGAAAACACCTTACCTTATCAATTGCAGGTAACCATCAAGATTATAGTTTTTATTAGCGTAATCTGTCGCTTTAATAATCCAATAGTATGTTCCGTCCGATTCCTCTACACCCGATAAGCTCCTACCTGTCCAGTCTATCATAGGCGAATCAGATTCAAATACCTTCTGCCCCCAACGGTTGAATATTTCTATTTCATAGGTTTTCAAACCGCCTGCCCTTACATGGAACACATCATTCATTCCGTCTCCGTTAGGCGTAAATACGTTAGGCACCACAATACCTTCAGTCACATATATTGTATCTGAGGCCGTATCTGCACAACCCCAACTATTCGAAGCCACCAGGTACACAATAAAATTTCCTGCCATATTATATTGGTAATACGGGTCAATAGCATTAGAAGAACCTCCGTCACCAAAATTCCAAAAATATGATGTAGCACCTGTGCTTAAATTAGAGAATGTTACATACTGGCCTCCCATAATAGTATCTGGAGCGGCTGTAAATATTGCTTTAGGTACAGGAACTGAATACACTTCTTCGGAATCTTTTATTACAGTTCCGCAACCATCGGTTACAGTACATACATAAAAGGAAGAAGAAGAAGCTGTAACATTATATGGGCCAGGGCCACTGCCAAGTCCACTACTCCAAACATAAGTATATCCCGATTTTCCTCCGGCTACAGTCACACTTACCTGTGCTTGCCTTCCTACACATACCGTATCATTTTTCATAGTAACATTCAAAGGCGGATATAAATAAATAGACTGAACCGCGCTATCACTGCACATTCCGCTTGAACCGACTACTGTGTAAGTTAGCGGGCTGGTTGCAGGCGTAACAATTGGATTCGGACAAGCTGTGCAGCTCAAAGCCGTAGCTGGTTTCCATGCATAAGTAACACCTCCGCTTGCAGTCATCGTTACCGATTGACCTAAACACAGTGTATCGTTACCCGATAAAGATATACTAATAGAAGGAGTAGGATTAACTGTTAACGTAGTTTTAGCTGAATCACTGCAACCTGCGGCATCGGTTCCCACAACCGTATAAGTAGTAGTTGTAGCAGGGCTTGCATTAGGATTAGCACATGTGGTGCAACTTAAGCCGGATGCAGGAGTCCAGGTATAGCTGCTGGCGCCACTTGCTGTTAACGAAGTTAATTGACCGGAACAGATTGCGCTATCACCGGCTACTACACTTATAGTTGGTAATGCGTTCACCGTAACAGTTACATTGGCAGAATCCTTACAACCCGAAGCATCGGTACCTACTACAGTATATGTGGTAGTAGTAGCCGGATTTGCATTCGGGCCTGAACAGGTTGTGCAACTTAAACTTCCTCCGGGGCTCCATGCATAAGTAGAAGCGCCCAGAGCATCTAATGTAGTTGAACTTCCTGCACAAACCGTTGGTAATGTGGATGACGCAGTAACAACTGGTTTATCTACCGTTATGGTTACAGTAGCCGTAGCCGGACACCCTGATGCTGATGTTCCGGTTACTGTATAAGTAGTTGTTGAACCCGGGTTTATTGTTGTAACAGAGTCGGAAGGTGACGTTACTCCTGTAGAAGGACTCCAGTTATAGGTTTTAGCACCTGTAGCTTTAACTGTTTCTCCTGTATCACCAAAACATATTAATGGAGCTGATGAGGTAACCGACAACGTAGGCGTTGGGTTAACTGTTATAGTAATCTTTGCGCTATCAATACATCCGCTGCCCGAAGTTCCTATTACAGTATATGTCTGTGTACTTCCCGGTGTGGCAGTAACCGGTGAACCTGTTGTAGAACTTAATCCTGTTCCGGGTTTCCATGTATACGTTGTTGCACCTGCTGCCGTCAACATTGACGATGCACCTGAACATATTGTGGAAGATGATGCGCTGACCGTTACTACCAGAGGGCCTACACTTACTTTAACAGAATCTTTTGAAGTACAGCCTCCATTTGTTCCAGTAACAGTATACGTGGTAGTTGTGGCAGGGTGCGCTACAATTGTGTCCGTTGTCTCTCCTGTACTCCAACTATATGTTGTCGCTCCGCTGGCAGTAAGAACTGCAGTATCGCCGGAACATATTCCGGGGCTGGCCGGGTTAATTGTGACTGTTGGTGTTGGGGTAACATTTATAGTTACTGTGGTTGTATCATTACATCCAGCTGCACTGGTTCCAACTACCGTATAAGTTTGTGTACCTGGTGGAGAAGCTGTAACAGGTGAACCTGTAGTAGCGCTTAATCCTGTACCCGGGCTCCATGAATAAGTGCTTGCACCAATGGCAGTTAATGTTGTATTTGTTCCCGAACATATATTGGGTGAACCTGCAGTTGCGCTAACTACGGGTAAAGGATTTACAGTAATTGTTACTGATGCGGTATTAGTGCAACCGCTGGCGTTAGTACCTGTAACAATATACGTAGTTGTTACCGTAGGATTAGCAGTTACCGAAGAACCTGTAGTTGCGCTTAATCCTGTTGCAGGGCTCCATGTATATGTAGAACCGCCGCCTGCGTTTAATGTTGTGGGAGAGCCTGTACAAACAGTAGATGAAGTAGCCGAAACAGTTATTACAGGCTTGGGGCTTATCGTTATAGTAACACTATCCTTTGCGCTGCAAGAACCGGAAGTTCCTGTTACAGTATATGTAACCGATGATGTCGGATTTGCTATAGGGCTAGGACAATTGGTGCAACTTAAATTAGCCGCAGGGCTCCACGTATAATTGGCAGCTCCGTTTGCATTAAGTACAACCGAATCTCCGTTACATAATAGCGGGCTTGCCGGTGTTATAGTAACTGTTAAGCCTGGAGAAACTGTAACAGTCACTTTAGTTGTGTCTTTGCACCCACCTGCACTTGTGCCAACAACAGTATATGTTGTTGTTGAGGCTGGTGTAGATATAACTGCCGAGCCTGTTGTCTGGTTCAATCCTGTAGCCGGGCTCCATGCATAGGTAGAAGCGCCCCCTGCTGTCATAGTAACAGAACCTCCCGGGCAAACTGCCGGAGCCGACGGTGTAACAGTGACAGTAGGTGTAGGGAAAACAGTAATGGTTATTGAAGCTGTATTAGAACAGCCACTGGTGGTACCCGTTACAATATATGTTGTTGTAGACGTCGGGTTTGCAATTACATGCGAACCTGTCGTTTGATTTAAACCTGTAGCCGGGCTCCAGGTATAAGTTGTTGCGCCACTTGCAATCATACCCATAGTATCGCCTCCGCAAATAGAAGGAGAAATGCCTGTTATAATTACAGATACAACAGGTAAAGGGGTTACCGTTACTGTAACGCTGTCTTTACTGGTACATCCGCTTGCATTCTTTCCTGTTACAGTATAAGTTGTTGTAGAAGCAGGATTAGCATTCACGGAAGTTCCTGTTGTGGCGCTCAAGCCTGTTGCAGGGCTCCAGGTATATGTAGTAGCACCTGCAGCGGTTAATTTTGTTGAAGAACCTGCACAAATTGAAGGCGAAGAAGGAGTTACTGTTACTGTTGGTGTAGGGTTAACGGTAACGGTAACTTTTGCAGTATCATCGCATCCGCCTCCCATTGTACCTACCACCGTATATATAGTAGTTACTGTTGGGTTTGCCGTTACTGTAGCACCGGTTGTGGCACTCAACCCCGCAGCCGGGCTCCAGGTGTAGCTGGTTGCATTACTGGCAACAATAGCTGTAGAACTGCCGCTACATATAGGAGCCGGAGTTGTTACTGCCATACTGGCTGTAGCAGGTTTAAAACTGCCGCCCTTTAGAAATACGCCCGAATCGAATTTTCCATTACCTATATCGGCAACACCAAGTTTTATATGATATTTCTGGCCGCATTGAACATGTGCTGCTGCCGTTAATACAGTAGTAAAACCATTGTAACCTACCGTAGTTGCGGCTACAGTTGCCGGGCAAGTTGAACAACCAGGGGACGATGGCCAGTTACAAACATAATAGGCAGAATTAGTGGAACAATTAACGGAGTTAATATATACCGCGGTAGCAGTAAAGGGTACTAGAGCAAGGTTTACAGCCCCATGTGTGAAAGGGCCTGCAATTCCAGGTCCGCTTAAGAAAAAACCAAAATCATCAAGGTATTTACTGCCAACATAATGTGGTTCTTCATTTGAACCAAAGGAATATTGAAATTCTATTGAATCGGAAGTTGCAACAAAATCGAATTGTAAAACCGCGCATGAAAAGGTATTACTTACTGTTGTGCCAATTAAATTAGCTAGGTCGGTATCCTGGTATGTAGCTGAGGCGGGCCAGCCATCAGTTGTACTATAGGCGTATGTAGTACAAGATCCATCACTCACATCATTAGCTTTACAATTTGGTCCGTCTGCAAGAGTAATAGTTCCATTAGTAATAATCAATCCTGTATCCATGCCTATATTAGACTTGGTGCCATTGAAAAAACCAAAAGAAGTATCAATTCCCTGGTATTTGATATTGGTTGCAACAATTCCGCTACCCAAAAGAACATTGTTCACAAGGTAGGTCATTGATTTATAGTTACCTGCCCGGGTGGTGGTTAATTGGGCATTTACATTATAACTAAGTATTACTATAAGAATACTTGTTGCGAATAAATAACGGAACGTTACTAAAGTATTTTTTTTCATATCCAGGGGTAATATGATATTAAACTTTTATCAGGTTCGGAAAAGTAAACAATTAAACTTGCCCGCACTTTAAGCAATTATTAAATAAATCTGCAGGATATAGATTACATTGACAATCATTGATATAATCTTTACGTAAAACCAGAAATTTCTTTACTGCAGAACAGGCTCCCCATTATAGGTAACCGATTTCAGCACATTCTCTGCAGCCAGCATTGCATTCTGAGGTAATGGAGCATAATTTAATGGTTTGGCATATTGCTGACCATCATTATGTATCATCCACCATAATTCTTTCATCATATCGGTAACCTGTGCTTTGGTTCTCCCATTATACGATTGCTCTTTATAAAGCATTATCCATGTAAAGCTACAAATCGGGTAAGCATCACTTACGGGAGAATTAGTAATACTGATTCGTGTATCAGCCGGAATATCAATATTACCCGCAACGGTAGTCGATTCGAGAGAAGGCTTAATATATTTACCTGAAGAATTTTTAACGTTAGCTACATCCATAAATTTCTGTAATGCATATACAAGCTCAACATATCCAATTGTACCCGGCTTAAATTTTATTATCTGGGCAACTCCTTCACTTCCATTACCACCCTGACCAATGGGCCAGCTGGGCAACTTAGCCGAGCCTACTTTGCTCTTCCATTCATCGCTTATTTTTGAAAGGTAATCTGTAAAAATATACGATGTACCACTTCCATCAGAACGGTGAACAACTGTAATGTCAAGGTCTGGCAATTTCGCATCTTTATTTTCTTCTTTTATCCTCTTATCATTCCACTTGGTAACCTTACCCAGGAAAATATCGGCAATAACATCTGGTGATAAATTAAGTTCAGGATTACCTGGCAAGTTATAGGTTAGCACCACAGCACCGAGGCATGTCGGAAATTGAACTACCGGTGCAGGAAACATAGCCATTTCATCATTTGACAGGAAAGCATCTGAAGCCCCGAAATCGACATTTCGGGCGACAAGTTTTTTAATTCCTGCGCCTGAGCCAATTGATTCGTAAGTAGTTTCCGTTCCGCTACGATTGCGGTATTCATCTATCATTTTTGTATATATGGGATAAGCAAAACTTGAACCGGCACCAGAAAGCATAACTTTTACATCGGCCGGTAGGGTATTAATTGAAGTATCGCCTTTACCATCAGTGGCTGATTTATTATTATGTAACGCATAGAAAACAAATGCTCCGATAATTATTATTATGGAAATAATAATGGCAACCGGTTGTAGTGAACGCTGTTTCATTTTCTGTGAAGTTGTTGACATGATGTCTTATTTTGATGTAACAATATTCGTTAAGTAGTGTAAACCCTGTATTATCAAAACACTATGTATAATTTACTATTTAACACGCCACAATATGTCATTAATACCTCAAAAGGTATCAAAATCCTTCTTATTATCAACGACATACAACAATTTTTGCAGAGTACTGACTTACTGTATTATTAACTGTTACTATGTATACGCCATTATCATAGCCCGATAAACTTAAAGGAATTGTATTAAACCCTGTATTAACCTGAACTTGTATGGTATTAAGTAATTTACCCAGGCAATTATATATATCAACCGTAGCAGGAACCGAAACAGCAGAGTTAAATGATATTGTAGTAAGGTTACTAACAGGATTAGGAATTACCTGCAACCCGTTAACATCTTCGTCAGGAATAGTTACTACAGCAACTTGTGCCGGATAGGCACTATGTCCATCAAAATCAGTTTGCCTAAGCCGGTAGTAGGATACACCGGCAAATGGCCTGGGATCAAAGGTTGAATAATTTCTCTCCATATTACTATTACCGGAACCTGGCAACGAAGTAACGCTATCCCAAACTTCACCATCTGTTGTTTTTTCTATAGTAAAGTACTTATTATTTGTTTCCGTGGCTGTGGTCCAATTCAGTAAAACATCTTTCTCCGCTCCATTATATTGAGCATTGAAAGACATTAAATTTATAGGAAGAATAGTATTGTTCGCCGCAAATTGAGCTGTGTAATCTATTGAAAAGTAACACGGTGAACCACCGCCCGAAGAGCCGGGAGCTCCACCTGTCCATGTACTTGAAAAAGAACCACCACAATAAAGAATACCTGTTCCTGACGCACCTACCCCTTTTAGCAGCGCCAAGCACAAAACATCGCCCGGATCCTGCCAGTTATCATTATCATCCTGGAAGCCGGGGTCGTTCGCACCATCAGTTGACATCTGGTGCCAATTGGTTCCATCCCAATAGGCAACTCCGTTAACTTCAAGAGCAGGGCTTCCTGCATACCTGAAATCGCCCGCAACAAATAATGAATTATTTAAAAGTAACGAGAATACTTCAGCTCCATCACCGCATTTCTTTGCACCACTGGTGCATGCAGTCCCATCTTTTGCATCAGCTCCTGAAACACCGCTACCCACATCAGCCCAGGTACTGCCATTCCATGAAACTATATTGTTCAGCGCAACGGAAGCTGCGCCATTATATGCAGTAGAAAAATTTCCGCCGGCGTAAAGTTTGCCTAAAGAATTAGATGAGGTTAATGCCAGAACAGCCGGTGCACCTGAATAAAATAAATAATACGCACTGTTCGTTACAACTGTTAATCCTACAGTAGTTCCTCCCATTGCAATCCATGTTTGGCTATGTATGTTCCATTCGGCTATATTGTTTACTGTAGTTGTACCACCGGCTGTTGTAAATTGCCCGCCCACATATAAATTGCCATTAAATATATTCAATGCATATACCGTCGGTTCAGTTTTCTTCCCATACGAACCTGTTACTTGTCCTGTTATTCCACCTCCCAGGGCAGACCATGTATTGGTGCTCTTATTCCACATAGCAATATTGTTAAAACTACTACCCAACCCATCTGTTGAGCTACCGTTTGCCTTAGTAAAATTTCCGCCTACATATACATTACCTGCAGAGTCGACTACTAACGCCTGAACCGGGTTTCCTCCTCCCCATCCCTCACCATTTCCTCCTCCACTTCCTCCGGCATTAGGCTCATTCATAATGGGGGCCTGCTGTCCTGCAATATATGTCGGTGACGAAACCCCGGCATTAGCTGTACCGCCCAATGCTCCCCATGCCGATGTAGCTATAGTCCATGAAGCAATGTTATTTACTGAAATATTAGAACTTGTACTTGGGTCATGAGCTGTAGTAAAATTTCCACCTGCATAAACAATTTCATTAACCGTATCTATAGCAAGTGCGTAAACATCACCATTTACGCCATTATATGCGGCTGTTCCAACCACGTACCAGTAACCGTTGGTATCTTTGGGGGCTGTAGGGGCGGCGCTGGCCACCCATTTAGCCATATAATTGCAGTTAACATTACCTGTAGTACTATTATTATCAAATAGAGTAAGTCCACCTACGTAAACTGTTTTATTTTTGCGATCAGCACACATGGAATAAGCCCATTGATTATGGGTACCGCCAGTATAAGCCGGGCTATAACCCATCGACATCCAGAGTTGAGCCTTCATATGGAAATTGCACCAAATAAAGAAAACAACAATAAATAAGAGGTATTTCTTTTTCATCCAGGGGTAAATGAAATTGTTAGTAAGAATAAATTTCCAGGGCGAGAGCAAAACTACAGCGTGCTTATTAAGCCAGTTACCGAGAAGTCTTATGCTTTAATTAAAACAAGAGTACATTTATGTGAACAGATTAAAAGTAACTTATAGTACTTTCCTTGTGATTATCAAGCATGCTAAACACCATACATTAAAACATAACAATTATTTAACACTTCAAAGGAGAGGTACTGATTAGCTATGGTTATTTTTGTTAAAGCGGCAATCCCCCTAATAGTATTGAGCTAAAACACAATTGATTATGAGCTACATGAATACAAAGATTCCATTTCTTTTGCTTGTCCTTTTTATAGGGCTTAACATTCCCTTAACAGCACAGCAAAATATCTTAAGTAAAATACATATCTGTTTTAATCACCCTATAGATGCATCGCGAAGCAATGGTGTAGTTGCCCAGTACTCAACAAGTTTTATTTCCGACACCATGGCTGCCTACGTTAATAAAGCTAAATATACTGTTGACGTTGCACAATACGATTATTCCGCATACTCTTCAAGTGGCGTGGGCGCTTTTGCAACCGCCATTAACAATGCATATAGCAGGGGAGTAAAAATCAGGTGGATATGTGACGGAAGCGCTCCAAATTCCGGATTAAGTTTACTGAACAGTGCTATTCCTGTTTTACCAAGCCCCACCACTTCCAATTATACAATTATGCACAACAAGTTTATTATAATTGATGTAGACTCACCCGATTCTAGTGAGGCTATAGTATTTACAGGTTCGGCTGACTGGAGCAATGAAATGAACTCTGAAGACTATAACAATCACCTCATCATACAGTCAAAACAACTGGCACTTGCCTATACACAAGAGTTTAATATTATGTGGGGCGATACTGTTTTCGGGGGTGCAGCTAATAAAACCACTTCAAAGTTCGGAGCATATAAAACATCAGTGAAAAATCATGTTTTCTCTATAGGCGGCTCTAAGGTTGAGCTGTATTTCAGCCCTACCGACAGCGTAAACAGTCATATATTTAACACAATTGCCACTGCAAACGACGATTTGTACTTTGGTATGTATGCATTCTCAGAAGATGATGATGCAACAGCAATAGTTAATTGCGCCAAGTACGGGGTTTATTGCGCAGGTGTTGTTGATCAGTATAGTATTGGATATAATGCCTATACTACTCTATCAAATTACCTTGGGGCGAACGTTGCTATTTATACCGGCAGTTATATATATCACAACAAATACATGGTGGTAGACCCTTCTGATACATGCTCAGACCCGATGGTACTTACAGGCTCACATAACTGGACTAATTCGGCCAATATATCAAATGACGAAAACACGTTAATAATACATAACGACACAATAGCTAACCTTTATTATCAGGCCATTGCTGAAGACTTTTACATAATAAACGGCTCCGCGCTTAAAAAAGAAACCACCGGTTGCGTTACGGGAATTCCGGCTATTGCAAAACCATCTGATTTAAACGTCTATCCCAATCCGGCCAGCGATTATTTGAATATCCGGGCGAAAGGATATATTCCTGAAAAAATTGGCTTGTATGATTTAACAGGTAGAGAAATATTGAGTACTGTTCCTTCTATGCAATTTACTTCAATTCCGGTTGATGGCTTACCTAATGGAGTTTACTTGCTGAAAATAGCAACAGCAAATGGCAGTACCGATGTACAGAAAGTTGAAATAATTAAATAGCAGAAAAATTAATTAAATAAAAAAGCCTCCCGTGGAATTCATAGGAGGCTTTTCTATTATGATTGGCGCTGGTTATTTACCTGCAACACTAAACTTGCCAATGTTTAATAAGTTCCCTGTTTTATCATAAACACGGTACAAATAAAGACCCGTGGAATAGACCTGTGTATTTACAGAAAGCACATTATTATCTATCCTGTAACTGTTCACCTTTTGCCCGGTTATATCAAATACATCAACTGTATAAGCATTTTGTCCGTATACCCTGAAGTTAACTTCGGTAGAAGCCGGATTAGGATAAACACTTACGTTAGTTGAATATGCAGTTATATTATCAATACCTGCTACAATCGAAGAAACATTATCAACCCATAGTTTGCTGCCTGCAATAGGAAGTGGCCCACCCCCGGTAAATGGGCTGGTGGCGCTGAACTCTACTAAAACAGTATCTGGGTTGCCTGTAGCGCTATCATATACAACAGGTATTTTACCTAAAGTCCACGAAGCAGCAGGTGGTATTTTTGTCAACCCTACGCCTAATTGGTTACTCTTACCACCTGAATAATGAGTCAAAATTAATAATGCATAAGCTGTATCCTTACCGTTTGGAACATACTGGTATTCGAAATCGAGTTCTCCTATACGTTGGGTAAAAGGTTCGCCTGGTTTGTATCCAGAACCTGTGCCTGTTACGGTACCAGTAAACAATAGCCCCATAGTATCGCGTATACCATACGACTTTATTATGCCATACGATGCTGTAGTCAGAACAACTGATTCAATCCTGGCTGAATAGGTTGAGCCGGGGTACACAACACTTGCATCCTGAAATACTGACGCAGGGCTACTTCCGAAGCTTGAACTGTTAAGGAGATTGAATTCCCACCATCCTGTTGTGCCTAACCCAGTGTTAGGGTCCATAACCGAAGGATCTAACGAATTGGTTGTCCAGGTAGAGAAATCGGCGTTAATAATTTGAGCATGAGAAGCGATAGCGGCAGTTAAAAGTGTAGCTACAAAAAGTAATTGTTTTTTCATGATGATTTTGGGTTTTGGTTATTGATAATTAAAATTTTAATTTATTGAAGACTGGTAACTTGCCATTTAGCGCCAAACTCATATATGGTCTTTACACCATTTGTCAGTTGGCTTACGTAATTAAGTACTTCGGCCTGGCCCATAGCAAGCATGTTAATCTCATGGTCCTGATTAGCATCGCCTGTATAGCCATAGCTGATTGACTGTACTGCCGAACAAAATGGTATTGCCGCATTTTTATAACTGTTATAAAGGTCGTTGTAAGCATTTACCATATTCTGCAATTCGGTTGAAGCCAGGTCAAGGTGCTTTTGTTTATACTTATTTGATACCACTTTTGCCGCTGCAGCGTTAGTGGTACCTTCGCCTAAATTCAGTTTACTAAGCTCTGCTTGTTGTTGCTGGTCCAATTGAGAATGCGCCTGATTTATTTTGGTCATATCGGTCGCATCATTGAATGCCTGAACCTTTGGATCATTTGATTCAGTCGTCTGCATCTGCTTTAGCTTTCTTAGCGCATCAGTAGCTTTACCCGAATCTGATGTTCCCATAGAGAATTGACTGTTATAGTTTGCCGATTTCATTAAACCATTTTGCTGCATATACGCCATTTTCTGGTCGGGTGTCATGGCCTGGAATTTGGCTTTTTCGGCAGGGTCGTCTTTCATTTTTTGCGCCCAGGCTATCGCATCAGGGTTGCCGCCATTCAGCTGCTGGTTATTCTGGGCATATTGTAACTTCTGGTCATCGTTCATTTGCTGTACATGGTCGTTTTGCATTTGTGTTCCCAAGGCTTCACCGTTCGTTTTCACTTTTTCCTGGGTTGCCGTAAGATTACCCATTGCACCCTGGTCGCCTTTCAAGCTTCTGTTTATAGGCGAAACCAATGAATCGGCTGTGCACCCGCTAGGCCTGCAAATGCATTTCTGGTAAGCATCCTGCATGGAAGAAGGCATAGCCGGTAACATGGCAAAATAAGACATAATGTCCTTTTTTACCGTTACCTGGGCTATAATAGTAGCCGCAGAAAATAGAATAGTAATAGCGATAAGAGTACTTTTCTTCATAGTTATATGTTTATGGCTGCAAGGTATCTAGTTTTTTGCACTTACATATTCATTCTTTATCGCATAAAATACGTATGCAGGTTTAGCTTCCCGTTTCATCTAATATAATTCCAACCGGTTTACCTAACTATACCGGCTTTAGCCGGTTAAGGTAAAAACCGCTACCTTTCCGTCTTTATTGGTTATTACATTTAAACTTATGAAGTTATTATACTCTTATCTTAAGCAATACAGGGGGTTAGTTATACTGGCATTAGTGCTGGCTACCTTCAACCAGGGATTTTCCATGCTGAACCCGATGGTTCTTCAGCACATTATCGATAGTTTCCTTATGAAAAAGGACACCTTTACTCCTGATGAATTTTACCGTCATATTTTAAATTGGATAGGTATTTCCATGTGCTTTGCAATGGGATCGCGCATTGCAAAGAATTTCCAGGATTATTTTACTAACGTGGTAACCCAAAAAGTGGGTGTTCAAATATATACCGATGGCATACGACATTCCCTTGAATTACCCTACTCTGTATTTGAAGACCAGCGCAGTGGTGAAACATTAGGGAAAATACAGAAAGTGCGTGACGATATTCAAAAATTTGTACTCCAGTTCGTAAGCATTGTATTTACCACATTGGTAGGAGTTGTAATTATCACCATTTATTCTATTAAGACCTATTGGCTTATTGCTCCTGTTTATTTCTCCATGATTCCTGTTTTGGGCTTCGTAAGTTCCTTTTTAAGCAAGAAAATAAAAGGCATACAAAAAACTATTGTTACGCAAACAACCGGTTTGGCAGGCTCCACCACCGAATCGCTCCGGAACATTGAACTTGTAAAAAGCCTTGGGCTGGCCGAACAGGAAATTAACAGGCTTAACGCCACTACCGTTAAAATACTGGGGCTTGAACTGAAAAAATTGCGCTATATCCGTACAATAAGTTTTGTGCAGGGCACCATTGTAAACTTTCTTCAGAATGTCATTCTATTCTGTTTACTTTTCCTGATTTTCAACAATCACCTCACCATAGGAAAAATGCTGGCATTACAGTTTTTCTCGTTCTTCATTTTCGGGCCTTTACAGGAATTAGGTAACGTTATTAATACCTACAGGGAAACACAAGTATCGCTTGCCAACTTCAAGAATATAATGGATACTCCGAAAGACTATAAGCCCGAAAAGCCAGCAAAAATTAAAGGCATAGAAACACTGGAATTTGAAAATGTAACCTTCAAGCACCAAACTGCCACGGGTTATGCGGTGGAAGATATTTCCTTTAAGGTAGAACTGGGCCAGACAATTGCCTTTGTAGGACCTTCTGGTGCAGGAAAAACCACATTGGTAAAGCTGTTGGTTGGATTGTACCCTCCCGAAAAAGGAGAGATACTTTATAACGATATACCCGGAAAAGATATTGATCTTGATAAACTACGTGAACAAATAGGCCTGGTAACACAGGATGCCCAGTTATTCTCAGGCTCTATTAAAGAAAACCTATTATTTGTAGCACCAGACGCTACTGATTCAGAATGTATGGATGTGCTGCATAAAGCAGCTTGCGAGAACCTACTTGCACGAGCTGACAAGGGGCTTGATACCGTTATTGGCGAAGGTGGAGTAAAAGTATCGGGCGGAGAAAAGCAACGGTTATCTATTGCACGTGCCCTACTCCGCAAACCAAACCTATTGGTATTTGACGAGGCTACTTCTGCCCTCGATTCACTGACAGAAGAAGAAATAAGCAAAACCATACGTGACGTATCTCAGAACTCTAACCATATTACCATACTAATCGCACACAGGCTGTCTACTATTATGCATGCCGATAAAATATTTGTACTGGAAAGAGGGCACATTATTGAATCGGGCAAACACCAGGACTTGCTTGATATGAAAGGGCTTTATTATGCCATGTGGAGGCAGCAGATTGGTGAACGCAAAACCGTTGACAGGAAAGTAATGGCGTAAGCTATTCTATATTATACAGGCTCACCGTCCACACCATTTCCATATCGCCACCAAATTGTTTTTGCTTCCGGGCAAGGATAATAGAAATATTCTTTGTACTTCCGGCAGATGTTCCTACCGTTACT
Source organism: Bacteroidota bacterium (assembly GCA_013285805.1). GTDB lineage: Bacteria > Bacteroidota > Bacteroidia > JABEUT01 > JABEUT01 > JABEUT01. The sequence continues at coordinate 16,096 of JABDGY010000010.1, forward strand.
GAACCCGTTAGCATACCTGAATAAGAATCACCGTTTTTAACCAGTTCTGTTTTTGAAGTAACATTACTAACCTGCCATGATAAAGCTGCTTTTAAAACCCTGCAGCTATCTAAGAATTTAGTTATTGCCTTTTTATCTACCGTACAATCATTCCCCGAAAACAAATCAATGGCTTGCTTTTCCGCCTCTTGCCTGAGTTTTATATCGTACTGCGGATTGGAAATTATGTTCAGGTAATTGTAAAAGTCCTTTACCTTTTCCATGGCTCTTGCTTCAAACGACTGTACATCATCAGGTGAAAGAGTTTCCTGGGTAAACGGTGCCTGCCAGCTATTTACAGCTGCCGCCGGAGCCGGGGCTACCGCTGCCTGCGAAAAGGACGGGTTGGCTATTGCCAGAAAAGCAACTACTGCCAGCATTGTGCAATATTTCATGTTTTGTTTCATTTTGTGTCCTCCTTTTGAATAAACCTGAGCGCGGATATTTTACCATCCTTATAAATTGTTTCAATCACTTCTATATTTTTCAAGCTATTAAGGGGCATGGTCAATTTGTCAATAAACTCATCTTTATTATACATCTCCATACCACTTTTGTCTGATGGGTAAACCTGGAAAATACGGGCATCATCAGTAAACATTTCCTGCAATTGACTCCTCCGCTTTTCCCAGTCATCAAGTTTTGAACGCGAGAATATGCTTATCATTAAAGCATAGTCATCAGGCTTTAGTTTTATGGTCTCAGGTTGAAAATCATTTGTAATGGTTCGGGTAACTGTATCAGGTTGGTAATATTCCGCCTTAACTATAAAAGTAACTTTCCCCGGTTTACAGTGCAATGTTACACTGCCTGAGTCGTTAGCGGCAATCACCTTAGGTGATTCTTTATCTTCCATAACAGTTACATCTATCTTATCATTCAATATAACCTTACCAATATCTGAATCGGCAAAATAAAACCGGCAAAGTATATCATCGCTCTTCTTAATCATGGCCCAAACCATCACTACCAATATTACAAGTACTGCCGTCATTAAAACAGGCATAAGTTTATTCCTTGCGGAAGTTGTTTTCCTGATTTCAGGTTGCTTGCTTTCAACATTAACCTCCTTATGTTCAGGCACATTAATACCTTCTGTTTTCTTTTTAGCCACAAATTCATTCCACCCGGTATAGTCAATATATTGGCTAAGCAGGTCAAGTACATCGGTGCGGGGTAGTTTGTCTTCATTAACTGACTTTATATGCATATAAAACCACCGCAGGCTTATAGCGCTTTTAACCTTTTTCTGCAAGTCTTCCTGGAAGGCTTCTATAATCTTACCATTCCAGTTTTCTATTTTATCGGGTGCGTCAGGGTTTATTTGCCTGTAATACCCCGTAATCTCATCTTTTAGCTTGTCGAAATAAATCCGCTGCGGGTGTTTCATTAAACAGGTCAAATATAGTTTGGCAATGTAGAAAAAGTCGTTGCAAAATGCTTATGCAAAGCTGCAAAATATTTTGCAAACCCTTTGCACGTAAATAATTTGGAGGGTGGCATGCTCATGTACCATTTTTGCGGGCATAGCTGATTATTAACCATAAAAACAAAAAGTCATGAAAACAAAAACAGGTTATTCCCAAACAAAACAGGCATTAGCAATTTTAGCTTTTGCAGCCATTTCACTTCAATCACTTGGGCAGGTGCAAGGCAATTATGCGTCCCCCGCTGCCGCGGGCAATTACCAGGATAACGGTACAGAACGCTATTCTGCCACTTATGCCACCCCTAATACCGATAACATTACTATTAAAGTAAACGGTATAATGAACGTACTGGCAGACAATTATGTTGCCGTTTTTAACATTATACAGGTTGGCCCAACCGCATCAAGCGCCGATTCATTAATGAACAACCGCATTACCCAGTTCAAAAAGGGCCTGAGGAAAATTGGAGTTGATACTGAGGACATAAAGGTTGATATGATTTCCTTTATTCCAAAGTATGAATATAAGACAGACAACACCATTTTTAGCAGGAAATATATTGAAGTACCTGCCGGTTTCGAATTACAAAAGAATGTTTATATACGTTTCAAATACTCCAAAAGCCTCGATGGTATACTATCTGCTGCAGCTATAGCAGAGATATATGACCTTATTAAAGTAGATTACTTTATACCTAATAACCAAAAACTGCTTGATAGCTTAAGGTTGCGTTGTTTGGAAGAAGTAAAGTCGAGGGTAAAATCATACCAGGTGGTTGGCTTCAAGCTCGACACCTTGAAAAAAACCATGTCAGATGATTTTAAGATTATTTACCCGGAAACCAAATACACTTCTTTCAGGGCATTATCCAGAACTTCTATAAGCGCATTGAAGAAGAACAGCGGCGACCAGCCTAATGTAACGCAGGTAGATTTCCCCACATCAAGGTTCTATAGCCAGGTAAAATACGATGAATACGATATTGTCATTAACCCGGTAATTACTGAACCCGTTGTGCAATTATCCTATTCCATTACTGTAATATATTCCCTGAAAGCTGAAGACAAGCCTGTTGTAGAAGAAAAGCAAAAGGATTACTACTACATAATTACGGCTAACGGCGAGGTAAAACAATTGAATATAGGCAAGGGGCAATGAAAAAAGATAAACCGGCACCCGAATCTAAGTCAGTATATTATATTCTTACCCAATAAAAAAGCCCCCGAGTATTCGGGGGCTTTTTATTGAATAATCCTTTTATTATTGAATTACCAGCTTCCTTGTTATTGTACCATCGGTGGTAGCAAACCTAACAAAGTAAACACCTACATGCAGGCTGCTTGTATTAACATTTATCATATGGTTGCCTGTCACCATTGTTCCTTGTTCAGCCGAATAAACTTTCTCACCCAGCATATTGTAAACTTCAAGGTTCACATCTTTATCCTGCTTCAGGGTGAATGCAATATTAGTTTCGCCGCTGGCAGGGTTAGGATACATATTGAAGTTCGACACATTACTCAATTCATCAATCCCTAAAATAATGGTAGGAACTACAGTAGCTGATTGATAAACATAGTAAGGGGCATTATTATCCTGGACAAAAACAGTAATATGTGTATTCATTGTTGAATCATATGTCCATGTATGGTTATTATCACCCCAGGGGTGATTCTTTTTCCAGCTTAGGCTTACCACTTGCGAAGAACCAACCGTACTGAAGGCGGTAAGGGTAGTCCCGGCTGGACCAGGGAACATATTTTCTGCCACCTGTGGGAATACAGTCTGAGCTATGCTTTCAGTGCTTTGGTTTTTAGCATAGGTTATAGTGTCAACTGTTAGTGCTGCCCTGCATACTAAGTTGGCCGGCATTACATGAGAAGCCATAATAGTTGCAGTTGCTGAATACGTATCGCTAGTTTCGTCAAATGTAGCTGATGAAAGCACTATATTGAAAGGAGAGCCTACATATGCTTCGTCCTGCATTTCTAATGACCTTATTCCACCGGGATAAACATAAGTAGCTCCGTCAAGTTGGGCATCGGGAACACCTGTTATGGCGTAAAAACCAACCCTCGTATTTACAAAAGGCGTATTGGTAGCCTGGTTCATCAAATCTTGTCCTGGCCAGCTTACGTGATACCTGATAGCGTTACTGTTCTTATAGTTATTAAACATAACCGAGTCAAGGTTTGGTGTAGCTTGTGCACAAGGATCGCAAGAAGCCTGGTTAAACTCTTCAAATAAAGGCTGCTTTATATATGGTGTATATGCCACCGATACGGTTGGCGAAAATTCATAATACAGGTTTTCAGTATTTGAATTTGTCCACGTATAGGAAACTGTACTGGGTGAAGTAGGCACTGAATAGGCAGTTGAAGAATTTACCTGTATGCCTGTAGTTAAGTGCAGCGGGTTATAAACACCTGCAGCATTACCAATATCGCCCCATTCATCAACAAGGTAAATATTATTAGTGGTCTGCTCCAATACTATTGCCCACACGTTTTGCGAATTGGTATCAGTCGGATTACCGCCAAACCAGAAAACAATCCACAACTGTTGGTTGGGAGAAGTGCCATATACCATGGTATATATTTTGCCTCCACCGGCAGCGCCTGCCATTCCCCATGTGCAAACAGAGCTATCGGGCAATGTTGCAGTTGGTAGAGCTACATTTGAAGAACCTACAGGCGTAGTGGCAGTCTTTGAAAAAGTAATATATCCGCTGGTACTTACCTTATATGTGCTTACCGCTCCTCCATTAAAGTTGAAAGCGAAAGGAATGGTTTGGGCAGGTGAATATTGTAATGCATAGTCCTTTGCCCAATTATAAGTATAAAGGGTCGTTGCCCCTGGAGGAGGAGCAAGGGTCGCAAACAAAACATCAGAATCTTTATTTATGCCTCCCGGATTTCCCAGTTTTATTCCCATAGATTCATAATATTGGGCATGTGCAACGTTGTAGGTAAGTAAACTCAACGCTAAAATGGTTAAATAGTGGAGTAATTTGTGTTTCATTGTAGTTTGTTTATGAATTTGATTTTATAAAGATATACATTCATTTCACAATTCAAATACCCGGCACGTAGGAAAATAGGACTTATTTTACCAACCTGGTTTTAAAGCAATACATGATGAATATAAATACCTATATATCAGTATATTAGTAAAATCTATTTTGATAAAATCTGCCGATTTTGTAGGGTTTGGAAAATTGCAGAATTAGTAATAGATTTGATTTAAATTACCTATCGTTCACTATTAATTCATGTATCATTAGTTATTTAGTTTAAACTAAACTACCATGAAAAAAAGTACTCTTATTTTATCTGCCTTTATTTGTTCTGCCGGATTGCTGGCGTGTAGAATAAGTAATGCCCAGGCATTTCAAAAAGGCTCGTTTGTAATGAGTGTTACAGAAGGCTCTACCAATGCCATATACACTTCAAATGGCCCCGGCCCCGGTGAAGGGGGCCAAATACATATTATAGGCACCCGCGACCCCTTTGAACTAGAGTATGGTTTATCGCGCCACATTGGCATTGGGCTTACCAGCGGAACTGATTTTTACTTTATTAATCCAGACCAATTCTATAACTTTAATACTCCATCTGAGCAGGTTAAAGCCATTACTTCAGAACTTACCCTCAATGGCTATTATCATTTCCTTGTAACACGAAAGATAGATTTATCAGCTGTTCTTTCTCTTGGTGCTTCCGGGGTTACCATAAAAGGCAATGAAAGTGATATTTCCTATAACTATAACTCTTCAGGAAATATAATAAGGGTTGGCTTACATGGCCGCTTTTATATATGCCACCATTTGGGTTTTGTAGCTATGCTCAGTACTTTTGCGCAGGGCGCAACAACGGCAGCCACGCACCAGGCAAGTAACTTTGGCAATAATTATTCTACTGCCATTAGTGGCACCGCTATGGAGTTTGGCCTTTGCTGGAGATTTAAAAGATAGAGGTTTTACAGGTCAAATATCCTCGACAGAGTAAACCCGAACTTAAACCCGCCCATTGTCCATGTATCTGTGCAATAGGGAATGAAATTATTAGGGTTACTTCCAATTGCATTGCTGAAGTTAATCTCAAATACGTGTCCGCCGGTTTTTACTTCAATACCAACTGATAATGCATTATAATAGTTCTGGTAAGGATTATTAACCCTGTATTTTGAAATAATGTAATAGTAATCGGCTACAACGGCAAGCCGTTTTGAAACCATAAGCCTTCCCCCCACACCTATTGCCGGAATTGCATTTTCATCGTAACTGTTATTATTGTAATTAACTGCAATCAGTATATGATTCCGATAACTTAATGTAGGAACCAATTCCAGCGATAACTTATTGGAAAATTTCCGGCTGATTATTACCTGTGTGAGATAAACAAACCTGTCGCTGATACTTTGGGGCACTGCAGGGTCAGATGAGGCATAAAATGTGGTGTTAGCCTGTGGAATAATACCATCATCCTCATATACAGCCAGGGAAACCGGTGAGCCGCCATTTTTCTGGCAAAGAGCAAGGTATTTACCGTGTGCGTCAACAAGTTCCTGGTCCTTGCTCCTCGATACTCCTATGGTAAGTCTTTTACTTATACCGAAATCGAACCCGATAACAATATCAGAAGCCACGTCGAACCCATACAGGGTCTGAAAGCCCCCGGCTGAAGCGCTACCCAAATTACCCAAACGATGCATAAAAAATACATCCATTGTTTTCGGGTCAAGTATTTTTGTGGTAGGAACATTAATAAGCCTGCTGTAATTCCACCCCTGGTCATTAGTGTCCTTAACAGGTTTAATCTGCGCATAAGCCTTAATTCCTATTATTAAAACAACCCACAGAGTAACTATCCATTTAATCCTCATCCTGCCTATTTTACAGTTATTGCAGGGTTAATTACGCCATGGCAGCTATTACACTCACCACTGAATATAGGATTTGGCATATAAGAATATTCTCCGTTTTGGTATGCAATTGCAGGATAAACGCCATTACCCATATTTATAACTGAAGTAGTATAAAAGTTACCGCTTTTATCAACCTGCACTATCGCTATTAAATCACCTCCTCCGTGTGGTTGGGTAAATAAATAAACTGTAGCATTTGTCCCCGGGGCTCCTGTTGTGGTATCAAAAGCGGTACCGCCAACACTAAAGCACCCGCTGGCTGAACCATTAGGCGCATGGCAACTCATGCAGTTACCGGTCATTTTGCTACTCTCATGACCATTAAAACTGCTAACGCGGCTTGTACTGCAACCACTTTGTTTACACGATTGAATAAGGAAAATGCCTGTTAAAGCAAGGCATACCAATACTATTATCTTTTTTTTCATTCTTTTAACTCACTAACTTAAACTACATTTCCATAGGCAGTAATATGGCTTTCTTATATAGATGATACAATATTGCAAATGGTTGGGTTCTTAACCATTTATAACCAAACAAAGTTACACTAAAAAGCTACTTTTAGGGTATGATTCATCTCACATACTTAAATGGAAACAATTAACTGGAAAGATTTTGAAAAAGTAGAATTGCGCGTAGGTACAATATTAGAAGTGCAACAATTCCCTGAGGCAAGAAAGCCTTCCTACAAATTAAAAATAGATTTCGGAGAATTTGGAATTAAGTGGAGCAGCGCACAAATAACCAAACATTATACCCCTGAAACACTTGTCGGAAAGCAAGTAATTGCTGTTATTAATTTCCCAGAAAAACAAATCGCCAACTTTATGTCGCAGTGCCTTGTTACCGGCTTTGCTGATGCTAATGGCGATATAGTTCTTGCTTCAATAAATCTACCCGTTCCTAACGGAGCAAAGTTGTGTTAAGCTGTTCGTAAAGTAATTACTGTTATTTCGGGCCAAATGCCTACCCTGCCGGGAAATCCTATAAAACCCAGGCCACGATTTACATAAATGTATCTGTCATTTTCTTTATAAAGGCCGGCCCAATGCGTATACCTGAATTGCACAGGTGATATCTGTATGTTGCCAATCTCAACACCATATTGGGCGCCGTGGGTATGCCCTGAAAGAGTAAGATGTACTTTTTCGGGATGATTTATAACTTGCTCATCCCATTGAGATGGATCGTGCGACAACAATATTTTAAATGAGCCCGGAGTAGTACCCTGCATAGCCTTATTAAAATCTCCATACTTACTGAATCCTCCCTTACCCCAGTTTTCTATTCCTACCAAATCAATAAATGCACCATTTCTTTCAAGGCGGGTATTTTCATTCCTCATTAGCCTATACCCAAGTGTTTTATGAATATCCGCAAGTTTTTGAAGATTTGCAGCTTTTGCCTCGGGCGATGGCCAGCTTACATAATCGCCATAATCGTGGTTGCCGAAAATAGAATAAACTCCCATGGGTGCCTTAAAACGGTTAAACACATCCATCCACTCATCCATCTCATCCGACTTGTTGTTCACCAAATCGCCTGTGAAAAACATAATATCAGACCCTTGCTCATTGGCCATATTAACTGCATGCAACACAGCTTCCCTGTCATCGAAACTACCACAGTGTATGTCTGATACCTGTGTAATACGCAGCCCATCGAACTCTTTGGGCAAGTCCTTAAATGCTATTTCAGCTTTATGTATTTTGAAGTTGTATTTGCCCTTGGTAATGCCATAAAGTATACCTGAAAACTGAATGCCTGCAACCACTGCTCCTATCTGCCCTATAAATTTACGGCGCGATTGAAAAATGTCAACCGATGATGCTTTGTCTTTTTTAATGAGTTTGTAAATACCTACAGGTATTGCACGCACAAAGCGAAAAGCATCTTCGAGTAAAAGAAAAACAATGAAGAATATTTTGGGAACATAAAGCAGGAACAACGAGCCGGCTAATACCCTGTACCATACGCCGTGAAAACCGGTAGAAGAGGAAAAAACAAATGTTGTTACAATAACAGATAGTATAAACCACCCGTTAATGCCCCAATATATCCAACTGATTATGCGCCTTACCTTTACTGACTTATTTCTAAGCAAAGCTCTTAGCCCAAAATAAGTATATGCATCTATTAATAGAAGCACTCCTAAAGCAATAAATACAAAAGCATGTATTTTAGACGCTGTAAGCATATAACACTTTTAAAGACGTTTCGGCCTGCTAATTTACGCTATAATTAAAGTGTACAACCCTTTCAGCTTCTGCCTTGGTTGATTTATAAAACTTAAGTGCATGTTTATCTTCTTCATTGGCAGCGACAAAAATCTCCTTTATTCCCATTTTCTTACAGTACTCTTTAACGGTTTTTATCAGCTGCTTACCTACTCCTTTTCTCTGAAGTTCTTTCTTCACTGCAACATCATAAATAAAAAGCTCTGAGCCTTTAGTGCTGTACTTTGGTAATTCAAATGCTGTTATACCGCCGACTACTTCATTGCCATTCATGGCTACAAAAGCATTAAACCCGGGCTTTGCCAGTATTTCTCTCAAATACTTATTATCAGGAACACTATCCTCTTCCACAAAAACCTCTTGGAATAACTCTACTAACTTCCTGAACATTTTAATATCCGAAACGTCAATGCGCTTTATTTTAACAGTTTCCTTTTTCAAATTTTCTTTATTCAGTATTCAATGTTCAATATTCATTATTCCGAAGGGCTACCTCTTTGGCTCAATATGTACAAGCACATCGGCAATATAAGGCAGTTCATGCTTTACTGCATCTTTCACCCTGTGGGCAACATCATGCCCTTCATATACTGTCATTGAGCCATCGACCACCACATGCATATCTACAAAATAATGCATACCCATTTTCCGCACCTGGCACTTTTCCACTTCTTTAACTTTCTCAACATTTTCTGCTATCTGCCTTATTTTCTTTATAAGCTCGTGAGGAGGCGCGGCATCCATAAGCTCATTCAGTGCAGGGCGGAATATGCGAACAGCATTAAACACAATAATAACAGAAGCCACAAGTGAAGCATAGGCATCGGCAGCAACATATTTGCCACCACCAATCAAAGCAATTGATATACCGGCAAGAGCCACAAGCGATGTAATGGCATCGCTGCGGTTATGCATAGCTTCAGCCAGCATAGCAGAACTGCCGAGGTTCTTTGCCTTGGCTTTCAGGTAACGGTAAATGCCTTCCTTTAAAATAATTGCAATTATAAGCACCCATAGTGTAAAACTCTCCGGTAATGTGGTAGGGTTCCATAAAAGCTGGAAACCCCTTGCCGCTATTGCTATGGCGGTACTAAGCAAAAACACCACCACAATAATAGATGCAATGGCCTCTGCTTTGCCATGCCCGTACGGATGGTCTTCGTCCGGCTCCTTTACTGCCGTTTTTATTCCAAACCATACAATAACTGAAGTAAGAATATCAGTCAGCGATTCGGCGGCATCGGCCATAAGCGCGTTGGAATTACCCAGGAAAGCGGCTGTACCCTTGGCGGCGGCAAGAATAAGGTTCAGACACATAGTAAGCACTATCGGGAAAGTTCTCAGTTTTACCGGGGCGCTTATATTTCCTGCTGTAGGTTCAGGCAATTTCTTTATAGTAACCATTATGGGGCACAGGATTGCGTATCAATTATAGTACTCCATTCAAAATTATACATTTATCCCTAGTAGCCGTTCCGTATATAGATATAATTGATTTGATTCCTCGCTTTGCTCGGAATGACAGTAGGTGAATACGATATAGAGGTAAGGGAGCAGGGGCGCGGGCTTTGCCCGCGCCCCTGCTCCCTTAATTGACCTATAACTGCTGTCATTCCGAATGCAGCGTAGCGGAATGAGGAATCTGATAATATTATTATTGAACACGTTTTCAATATAAAAAATGTTTTACTTTTGCAACCGTAACCAAAACATACACTAACCAAAGATGGATAGTGGGCCTAGTAGAAAGACATATATAGTTATCTTCGTCTGAACCGGCCGGTTCTTTTAAGCTGGCCGCTTACAACGGAGTATAACAGTAAAACAGCTTAGAAGATGGAATTAAAAAATCATCTTATTAAAATGAAGCAGAACAAGTACGCTTCATCTCAAAACAGTATAAAGCGTGCTTGTATTGCTTTATGCTTAATTAAACAGGAGGTGACCTATGGAAACAGTTGAAAAAGAAAGAAAACTGAAAATGCCCAATCTGGGCTTCCGGAGTTCCGGTAACACATTAAACAATTTCGATAGTGTAATTGCAGGCAAACTAAAAAGTGCGGCAAAGGCAACAAAAGACGAATTATTTACCAATCTTGGTACTTGTGAGAGCGGCCTTACAGAAGAACAACTGGCTGAGAAGCAGGAAAAATTCGGGCCCAACGAAATAGCCAGCGAAAAAGCGCCTGCATGGTACATACAATTTGCCCAGGCATGGATAACGCCTTTTAACGGCATATTACTTGTAATTGCAGGTATTTCATTCGTTACCGACGTTGTAATGGCTGCTACTCCTGAAGACCGAGATTATTCAACCGTAATACTGGTAATGGCAATGGTGTTATTAAGCACCCTCATCCGTTTCTGGCAGGAATTCCGCAGCAATGTGGCGGCAGAGGAATTAAAGAGCATGGTTAAAACTACGGCTATGGTACTGCGCCAGAACCAGGGCAAAAAAGAAATTGACATTAAAGAACTGGTGCCCGGTGATATGATTTTCCTTACTGCAGGTGATATGATACCCGGCGATTGCCGCATTATACAATCTAAAGACTTATTCGTGAGCCAGGCCATGCTTACAGGAGAAGCGTTGCCCGTGGAGAAAAAAGACCAGGCTATAGAAGATGCCGATAAAAAGCCTCCGCTTGAACTGGAGAATATCTGTTTTATGGGCACCAACGTAGTAAGCGGAGCTGCAGTCGGTATTATAACCACTACGGGAAGCCAGACATTATTCGGCTCCATAAGTAAATCGCTTACAGGCAAGCGCCCCGAAACCAGTTTCGACAAGGGTGTGAATAGTGTGGCATGGCTATTGGTAAAATTCATGCTTGTAATGGTTCCGCTTGTGTTTTTAATAAACGGGCTCACCAAACACAACTGGACAGATGCATTATTGTTTGCAATTGCTATTGCAGTGGGCCTTACACCTGAGATGCTGCCAATGGTGGTAACGGCTAACCTTGCCAAGGGTGCAATGAATATGAGCAAGAAAAAAGTAATTGTAAAACGCCTGAATGCTATTCAGAATATTGGTGCTATGGATATTCTCTGCACTGATAAAACGGGAACACTTACGCTTGACAAGATTGTATTAGAGCGGCATTTGAACGTGGAAGGCGAAGAGGACGACGAGGTGCTGAAGTGGGCATACCTAAACAGCTTCCACCAGACAGGCTTACGAAGCTTGCTTGATGTTGCAGTATTGGAACATGGCGAGGTAAAGAAGGTGTTGGAAGCGCAGGGAGAATTTAAAAAGATTGACGAAATTCCTTTCGATTCCAAGCGCCGCCGCATGTCTGTAATACTGCAGCAGGGCGATAAACACCTGCTAATTTGCAAAGGCGCTGTTGAAGAAATGATTGATATATGCACCCAGGCGTTTGATCCGGGAGAAAATATGCAGTTGCACGCTGAGCGGGATAAAATAATCCCTATGGATGCTACCCTGAAAGAGAACGTGCTGAAGATGTCGCGCAAAATGAATGAGGAAGGATTGCGTGTGCTTATTGTAGCTATTAAAGAGTGCGACGCAACCAGGCCAGTAAACTACGCTGTGGCCGACGAAAGCAACATGATACTTACAGGTTTTATAGGTTTCCTTGACCCTGCCAAACCATCCGCGGCGCCATCTATCAAAGCGTTGCAACGTTTGGGTATAGAATTAAAAGTACTTACCGGTGATAATGAAATTGTAACCAAAAAAATATGCAAGGACGTTGGTATACCTGTTACCAATGTATTGCTGGGCAGTGAAATGGAACTTTTAAGCGATCCGGAATTGCTGGATAAGCTTGAACATACAAGTATTTACGCTAAGCTGAACCCCATGCAAAAAAGCCGCGTAATAAAAGTGCTGCAAACCAAAGGGCACACTGTTGGTTTTATGGGCGATGGTATTAACGACGCAGGCGCTTTGCGCGATGCCGACGTTGGCATATCGGTAGATACCGCTGTGGATATAGCAAAGGAAAGCGCCGATATTATTCTGCTGGAGAAAGATTTAATGGTGCTGCGTAAAGGTGTAATATATGGGCGCCGCACTTTTGGTAATATTATTAAATACCTGAAGATGGCTGCCAGCAGCAACTTCGGCAACATGTTCAGTATGTTGGGGGCAAGCGCGTTGTTCCCGTTCTTACCTATGTTGCCTGTACAGGTACTAACACAAAACTTATTGTACGATATATCGCAGGTGGCTATACCATGGGACAGGATGGATCCTGAATATATAGTAAAACCCCGCAGGTGGGAAGCAGGCGGCATTGCCAAATTTATGTTCTACATTGGCCCTATAAGCTCTATATTCGATTACGCCACGTTTGCAATTATGTATTTTGTATTTAAAGCGCAAACACCTGAACAACAAAGCTTGTTCCAATCGGGTTGGTTTGTAGAAGGGCTTATATCGCAAACGCTTATAGTACACATGATACGTACACGCAGAATACCGTTTGTGCAAAGTTCAGCGGCGTGGCCACTGACTATTATGACCGTACTGATAATGATTGCAGGAATATACCTTCCTTTCTCACCTTTTGCGTCAAGCTTTAAGTTTGTACCATTACCGGGCTCCTATTTCATTTACCTGTTGTCAATGCTGCTTGGCTATTGCTTGCTTACACAAGTAGTGAAGGTTTGGTTCATCAAGAAGTTTAATCAGTGGTTGTAAGAGCGCGATAAATTATAAAAGAAAACCCCGGCCTTCAGGTTGGGGTTTTTGCTTTATACTCTATTAATATTAAACTTCGCTGAGAGGAAATACTTCTTTTAATGCTATGCCTCCCCTATCAGTCTTTTGTAATGTACCGCATTCAGCGCCGGGGTCATGCTCAAAGAACAGGACTGTACTATCGCTGCCATATTGAGCAAATAGTTTTTCTTTATCTTTCATGGATTCAAGGGGACGCACATCGTATGCCATAATATAGGGCATAGCAATATGCCAGCGCGACGGGAAAAGGTCGGCACAGTAAATTATACTGCGGCCCTTGTACTTTATTACCGGGTGCATCATCGATTCTGTATGGCCTAAAGTATATAATACCGAAAAAGGCAATTGTATTGAACCATCGCCTTCCACCATTTTCAGTTGGCCACTTTCTTTAATTGGTAATATATTCTCTTTCAAAAAACTCGCTTTTTCCCGTGGATTAGGATTAGTTGCCCATTCCCAATGCGCAGGGGTGCTCCAGTAGGTCGCATTCTTAAAAGCGGGTTCATAACCTGTTCTGTCTTTGTTCCACTTTATACTACCCCCGCAATGGTCGAAGTGCAGGTGGGTAAGGAATACATCTGTAATATCATCTTTGGTAAAACCATGTTTTGCCAATGATTTATCAAGGCTATCATCTCCATGCAGGTAATAATGGTTGAAGAATTTATCATCCTGCTTATCCCCTATTCCATTGTCAATAAGTATAAGTCGCTTACCTTCCTGTACCAGCAGGCAACGCATAGCCCATGTACACATGTTATTATCGTCGCAGGGGTTTAGTTTATACCACAGCGATTTGGGTACCACGCCAAACATAGCGCCGCCATCAAGTTTAAAATTTCCTGTATGTATTGTGTATAGTTCCATAACAATAGGTTGTCAATATCTTGTTATTGCTGTTGAAGTTATTGCCCAAAGTTAAATTTATTTTTGTGTGTAGTTTCTGTTTGATTTTTCGAAATGAAAATTTACAATTATTATACGTATATTCTCACAAACAAAACCAATACAGTATTATATACAGGGGTTACTAATGATTTACCAAGACATTGTTTTGAACATGAAAACAAATTGATTCCAGGGTTCACAAGTAAGTATAATGTGGATAAGTTAGTTTATTATGAAACATTCGATTGGGTTGATTTAGCTATACAACGAGAAAAACAAATAAAAGGATATTCTAGAGCAAAAAAGATTGCACTAATTGCAAAAAGCAACCCTAACTGGATTAATTTATATAAAAATGGTAAAATCGAGATTCCTCATTCCGCTTAGCTCCATTCGGAATGACAATGCCGCTATATATTTGGGGAGAGTAGCAGGCGCGGGCAAAGCCCGCGCCTGCTACTCTCCTTTCCTTTTCATTCGGCCCACTTACTGTCATTCCGAACGAAGTGAGGAATCTGCTTTTGATATTTTATTACGATATGAGTGTTAATTCTATAATTTATATATAATGAAGGTTCACCTAATTGCTACCGGGGGCAGTGCCATGCACAACCTGGCAATTGCATTGCATAAAAAAGGTATTACAGTAACAGGCTCTGACGATGAGATTGTTGACCCTGCCAAAAGCAACCTTCAGAAATTTGGCTTGCTGCCGCCAACCGAGGGCTGGGATATAAACCGCATTACCCCTGACCTTGACGCTGTTATACTGGGTATGCACGCCACGGCCGATAACCCTGAATTGAAACGGGCGCAGGAATTAAAGCTGAAAATATATTCATACCCTGAATATTTATACGAACAGACAAAGAACAAAACCCGGGTGGTTATTGGCGGCAGCCATGGTAAAACGACCATTACGGCCATGATATTACATGCACTGCGCTACCATAAAAAACAATTCGATTATTTAGTAGGCGCTGCATTAGAGGGTTTTGAAACAAGCCTCTATCTTTCAAATGATTCGCCTTTTGCGATTTTTGAAGGAGACGAATATTTATCATCCACACTAGATAAACGCCCTAAGTTTCTTTTATACAAGCCACAGATAGGTCTTATATCAGGCATTGCCTGGGACCATGTAAATGTTTTTCCCACCTACCGAAGCTACATAGAACAGTTTGAAAACTTTGTAAAAGAGCTTCCTGCAAATGGCACACTGGTTTATTGCAACGAGGACGAAGAAGTACGCAAACTGGTTGCAATGGCTGTACCCGGAGTAAAAAAGATTCCATATGGACTGCCTGATTACGTTGTGGAAAACGGCATAACCTACTGGATAGAAAGCTGGGGCAAAACCAAATTGGATGTATTTGGTAAACACAACCTGCTTAATATGAATGGTGCAAAACAGGTTTGCCAATTGTTAGGATTAACTGATAAACAATTCCTGGAAGCCATATCGAGCTTTAAAGGTGCTGCTCGCAGGCTGCAGACTGTCGCCCACACACCAGAATGCACCATCTATTGGGATTTTGCTCACTCACCCTCTAAATTAGGTGCCACTATTCAAGCTGTAAAGGAACAGTTCCCAAATCGCAAACTGGTTGCTTGCATGGAGCTACATACCTTCAGTAGCCTTACCAAAGAGTTTCTGAAAGAATACAAAAACACAATGGGCTTAGCCGATGTGCGCAAAGTATATTTTAACCCTCATGTAATTGAACACAAGCGCCTGGCTGCTATTAACCCCGATGAAGTAAAACAGGCCTTTGGTGGCAATGTAGAGATATATACCGATTCTGCAAAGATGGTGAGCGACTTAAAAAGCATGACATGGAAGGATACTAACCTGCTTATGATGAGCTCCGGCAACTTTGATGGGGTGAATATAAAGGCGTTTGCGCAGGAATTAGTGAAAGGTTAAGAGTGAACTAAGGTTGAGAATTAGCCCCGTCAATAGTATTTATTTAAATTTAAAGTACCCCCTTAGGGGTGATATGTTTATAGTTGATTTCGCCCCAAACAAAAAACGCTCGCCGACTACCAATTGCCTATATAGGTTAAGCAACTTCGGCGAGTATAGACAATATTACTAATCATAAACCCCGCGCTTCACACGGGGCTACAACTATTACACCCCTTCGGGGTTATGCTCAATGTTACACATCAATTAATTCTTAATATCCCATTTTTTCCATTGGCAAACATTCCTAAAGCCTGTCCATGCATTAGGTTTGGTGCGGTGAAAGGTATCTTGTTTTAAAACTATTTCCTTTTTATCGAACCATCCCCCACCAACGCAAATACCAGAATCAGAGGTCCATTCACTTACGTTATCTTTCAAATTATAAATAGGCGAGCCCTTTTTGGGTGTCAAAGCACCTGCCGGGCTCTCAGTTACTTGACAAAAGAGTGTGTCGGCCCTGCAAGGTGCAATATCTAACCATAATTCCGGCGTTTTTTTTGGGTTCGTTGCTATTATAGAATCATTATACTTTACTGCTCTCTTCCACTCATCGACTGTAGGTATTCTAAAATCCGGATAATAACTGAACCTTGCTTTGGGTTTTATGTTTTTGTATTGTCCGGAATAATATTTCTCTATGGTGAAAAATGTTTCACGCTTTGGCGCGCTATCCCATATTATTTCTTTATTGGTCACCAAGACAAACTCCATCACCCTATCAGACCTCCATTTTGAAAAAGCAATTGCCTGTTTTTGAGTTATACCAACTACAGGATTATTTTCGAAAATAACCCCTCTCAGATAGTAAAGGGTTAACGGGTATTTAATGCATAGTGTCTTATTTAAAACTGCTGAATCTCGCCACACCATTGTATCGGGTAAAATGGCCATATATTCTTTAGAATTTGTTCCATACACCCTGCCAGTCCAAAACATATACTCCAAATAGTTAATATTGGTAACCTCTGATATATCGCAATAAGAATTATCGGTAATTTTCACTCCACCTGGTGGGTTACAGGTTTGGTAGTAGTTTACATCAACTGCATGCTTCATGAACCCATTATACGATGAACAGGCACAAAACAATAGGCAGAATAAAAGAATATATGGCAAACTATTTCGCATAGAAGTGACTTTTCCTTATAATGCAATTACTATGTAAAAGATACAAGAAATAAAAAAGGGGCTAAAAAGCCCCTTTATAAATTCATACAGAAGTAATTAAGCCTTTGCTTGTTCTGGCTTAGGCATTAACACCTTCTTCGAAAGCCTGTACTTGCCTGTCTTAGGGTCAACAGCTATAAGTTTCACCTTAACTATATCACCTTCTTTAATAACACCTTGCAAGCTGTCGAGACGCTTCCAGTCAATTTCTGAAATGTGCAGTAACCCTTCTTTGCCAGGCAGGAACTCAACAAAAGCTCCGAACTCAACAACCGATTTTACTTTACCTTCATATATTTCACCAACTTCGGGCATCGTTACAATACCTTTTACCCTTGCCAATGCAGCGTCAATGGCTTCCTTATTGGTAGCTGAAATATCAATAACGCCTTGCCCGTCAATTTCCTCGATAACGAGAGTAGCGCCGGTATCAGCTTGTATGCCTTGTATTACTTTACCACCAGGGCCGATAACAGCACCAATGAGTTCTTTAGGTATACGTAATTGAATAATACGTGGAGCATGTGGTTTAAACTCAGCACGCGGTGCATCAAGAGTTTTAGCCATTTCGCCAAGAATGTGTAAACGTCCTTTGCGAGCCTGTTCCAGTGCTTCTGCAAGCACTTCGTATGAAAGGCCGTCAATCTTTATATCCATCTGGCAGGCAGTGATCCCATCTTTAGTACCGGTTACCTTAAAGTCCATATCGCCAAGGTGATCTTCATCGCCAAGTATATCTGATAATACGGCATAACGCTTAGTCTTATCAGTAATAAGTCCCATTGCTATACCTGCTACAGGCTTGCTTATTTGTACACCACCATCCATCAGTGCAAGGCATCCTGCGCAAACAGTAGCCATTGATGATGAACCGTTCGATTCCAAAATATCAGATACTATACGTACTGTATATGGGTTTTCTTTAGGCATAACTGGTTTCAACGCACGTAATGCGAGGTTACCGTGGCCAATTTCACGACGGCCTGTGCCGCGCATCATCTTCACCTCGCCTGTTGAGAAGGGAGGGAAGTTATAGTGAAGCATGAATTTATTATCACCTTCTAAAATAGCGCCGTCAATCATTTGCGCATCAAGCTTGCTGCCCAATGTAACTGTGGTTAATGATTGTGTTTCGCCACGTGTGAAGATTGCTGAACCATGTGCAGCAGGCAAGTAGTCTACCTCTGACCATATCGGACGGATTTGATCCATCTTGCGGCCATCAAGGCGAACTTTCTTATCGAGCATACAGTTACGCACTGCTTCTTTTTCCAGTTCGAAGAAGTAACGCTTAATCATTGCTTTCTTCTCATCTTTCTCTTCGTCGGACAATGTGGCTAAAAACGCTTCACGTATCGTTTCAAATTTCTCGCCACGCATGTGTTTGTTAGGTGTTCCTTCTCCGGCAATAGCATAGAACTTATCGTAGCAATGCTTGCGCATATTTTCGCGAAGAGCCTCGTCATTAGTCTCATGGCTGTATTCACGTTTTTTTGTCGCGCCTACTTTTTCAGCCAATTCTAACTGAGCCTTACACTGAGCTTTAATAACTTCATGCGCAAGTTTAAGTGCTTCTATCATTTCAGCCTCACTGCATTCTTTAAGCTCGCCTTCCACCATGTTTAAATCGTGCATGGTACCGGCTACTATAATATCAAGTGTAGCTTTTTCTGTTTCAGCGAAGGTTGGGTTAACAATAAACTTGCCATCAATCTTCGCAACCCTTACTTCTGATATAGGGCCATTAAAAGGAATATCAGACACTGCAATGGCAGCCGAAGCAGCTAAACCCGCAAGTGAATCGGGCATAACTTCTTTATCTGACGATATAAGATATACCAATACCTGTACTTCAGCATGGTAATCATCGGGGAATAAAGGCCTCAATGACCTGTCGATAAGACGGGAGATTAATATTTCATATTCTGAAGGGCGGGCTTCTCTTTTAAAGAAACCGCCTGGAATACGGCCTGCAGAAGCATATTTTTCCTGGTAATCTACCGAAAGAGGCAGAAAATCGGTGTCTGCTTTTGCTTCAGTGTTTGATACTACTGTTGCCAACAGCATAGTGTCGCCCATGCGCACTACTACCGAACCATCGGCTTGCTTGGCTAATTTACCTGTTTCTATGGTAATAGAACGTTCTCCCTCTCCGGGTAGAACGATTTTAACGTTTTGAATGTTCATGTTAAATGATGTTGTTAAACTCCTGAATAAATAACTAAAAAGGCATTCTTTCAGGAATGCCTTTTTTCAAGAGTATTGGAGTTATCGACGGATATCTAATTTCTTAAGAATAGCCCTGTACCGAGCAATGTCATTTGCCTTAAGGTACTCGAGGAGGCTCTTCCTTTTACCTACCAGGTTAACCAGTGACCTTTTTGTGCTAAGGTCCTTAGGGTTTTCTTGTAAGTGCTTGGTAAGGAAATTGATACGGTGAGTAAAAATTCCTATTTGTCCTTCCGATGAACCGGTATTTTTTTCGGATCCACCGTGTTCTGTAATGATCTTCTTTTTTGTTTCAGCTGAGAGATACATGTTGCTTTTTTTATTGTTTTTTCATTTTATAAGGTTGCAAATATAGGTTTTTTTCTGAATCCTCGTTACTCTATAATCATAATTTCAGCCTTTAAGCCCTAATTTGCGTTTTTTTGATACCTTTGCGTGCGAAATACTTAATAAGCCATCACTCAAGCAATGATTAATAAGAATTGTTCAATCCTTGTCTTTTTGTCTATCACTTTACTATCATTTTCATTTGCAACTGCACAGATTGGATGGGTTCAAAAAGCCAATTACGGAGGAATTGCACGAGACGATGTCGGTTTTTTTGTCATTGGAAACTATGCTTATGCCGGAACCGGATACAATGGTACAAATCTCACCGATTTCTGGAAGTATGACCCATCAACAAATACGTGGAGTGGTGGCATAGCGCCATATCCGGGAGCAGGGCAGTATTCCCCAACCTCATTTAGCTATAACGGACTGGGATACTGTGGTTTAGGATTTAATTTCAGTACCTTAGCTAATGATTTATGGTGTTATGATCCTACTACTAATACCTGGACGGCAAAGGCATCTCTTCCCGGCCCGGCCCGTTACGATGCCCCCTGTTTTGTTATTGGACACAAAGTATGGGTTATTGCAGGTAACAGAGGAGGACCGCCTTACTACCAAGATGTATGGATGTATGACATAAACCAGGACAAATGGACGAAGATGAATAACTTTCCGGGCGGAAATATATCCAGTTGCCTCACTTTTACAATAGGTAATCACGGATATGCCGGTGCAGGCTGGGATGGAAGTAGTATGCATACAGCCTTCTGGGAATACGATACCGCATCTGATACTTGGACCTCAATAGCCCCAATACCTGCAAGGGCTGCTGGGCTTGCCGGAATGCCACATTGCTTTGTCATTGGCAGTAAAGCTTATGCTTGCACAGGCTTGGATGGTACATGGAAATCTATGCCTGTAGGGTTCGTCTACGATACGGTTACTAAAGCATGGTGCTCTTTTAGCCATGAAGGTATTGCAGCCAGAAGTTATGGTATGGCCTTTGTTCTTAATGGCAAAGGATATATGGGAGTAGGAGTTGATACTACAGGCATTTGGAACGGCCCTTTCAGAAATGATTTCTGGGAGTACGACCCTAAAAGCACTTTCAAAGTTTCCGATACTAATCTATGTTCCGGTTCAGGCCTGGGCACAGCATTTTCAGGCATCACTTCACTCGATTCTTCTGCCAGCCCATTAACATGGAACTGGACGTTTACAGGTGGAACCCCTGGCACTTCGACCTCACAATATCCGAATGTAACTTACAGCACAGGTGGTTCTTACAATGTAGAAATGATAGTTAGCAGTAGTTGTTCGGGCATGGCTGACACTGTAATAAGAAGCATTACTATAGTTGGTGGCTCCTCTATACCCATTACACTTACGGGCAACACTAGTATATGTACAGGTCAAGTTGATACTCTTACTGTAGCTGGTGGAGGAACATATACGTGGAGTAACGGAAGTACAACTTCTTCAATAATTGTTTCACCTACTTCTAATACTACCTACTCTGTTCAGGTAAATAATGGTGGCTGTAAAAAAGACACCACTCTAACAGTAAATGTGGGGCCAAAACTTACTATAATAATTTCTGGCACCGACACTGTCTGTGCAGGTAATTCCGTTACACTTTCTGCATCCGGAGGCAAGTCTTATTCATATACATGGAGCAACGGGGCAACTACCTCATCAATAACTATTTCACCTGCAACAACAACTAATTACTCAGTAGCTGTAACTAATGGTATTTGTTCAGGCGATTCAAACCTTATTGTTGCAATTATACCACCTCCTAAATTAACTGTTTCAGCAACTTCAATCTCTATATGCCAAGGCGATACCAGTACCATAACTGCTTCAGGCGGAGGCAAGTATCTTTGGAGTAACGGCTCAACCACTTCTTCAATTACTGTAACACCTGAATCCACTACTACTTATACTGTGGTAACCAGTAACGGTTATTGTTCAACGGACACATCCGTAACTATTACCATTAATAAAAAACCGGTGGCTATAATTACCGGCGGTCATCAGGTGTGTTCAGGAACAAATATTACTCTTACTGCAAGCGGTGGACAGGATTATGAATGGTTTCCATCAACAGGATTGAGCAGTACTACAGGTAGTACTGTAACAGCTACCCCTAATGTTCCCATAACATATACTGTTATCGCTTTAAGCGGTAAGTGTAGCGATACTGCAACTTCAACGCTTACTGTATTGCCTGCACCTTCTGCCACAGTTTGTTGTAATGATACTATTCAAATGGGCGATACCGTATCTTTATCAGCGGCAATTATTGGAGCAAATGGATTTAACTGGACACCTGATACATACCTTTCCTGCGATACCTGCCCTAATACTAAAGCTTTTCCTAAATTCACTACGACATATGCTGTAGTTATGAACGATACCGACGGCTGCCAGAAAATAGATTCGGTTGTGATTTTTGTAGAAGGATGTGGTAATATTTGGATACCTAACGCATTCTCGCCTAATGGCGATGGCCGTAATGATGTATTTGCTCCTAAAGGCGCTTGCATGGTTTCCTATACAATGTACATTTTTGACAGATGGGGTAACAAGCTTTACTATACTAATAATAGCCAGCCCTGGAATGGTAAAGTAAATAGCGAGATAGCGCAGGAAGACACCTATGTTTATATGATAACCACTTACGATGGGCTGAAAAAAACACGCACTTTCTGGGGAAGGGTTACCATTGTTAAATAACTATTCAATTTATTCAGTCCTCAAAGCGTATTTTTCAATACTATCCATACGCTACAGCCCGTTATTCTATTGTATTAATTTTTCATTGTAACTTTGTAGTCTATGTCAGAGGCATTTAAAAAGCTGAAATTCGATAATATGTGGATAGGTGTGGCAATAGGTGCCCTAATGCCTGTTGTTATGTACTTTGTAATTTACCTATTCCGCTACAACGGCATGCATATGTGGAGGTACTTTAAGCTCATTAAAAGCGGTGATTATGGATTTCCTCTATCTACTATCTGTTTGCTACCCGATCTTTGCCTCTTCTTCATATTTTTATGGCTGCATAGGGAACGTACTTCGCGCGGCATACTGCTTGCCATATTCCCATTCGTAATTTATATGGTCTGGAAATTCTCGTCGTAATGAGGTATTACATTATATCAGGTGAGGCCTCTGGTGACTTGCATGCGTCGAATCTTGTAAAGCATTTGAAAATAGAAGACCCCGAAGCCATACTGCGTGGCTGGGGTGGCGATCTTATGCAAAAAGAAGGGGTTGAACTGGTAAAGCACTACCGGGACCTTGCTTTTATGGGCTTTGCTGAAGTGATAAAACACTTACCTACCATCCTTCGTAATATCGATTTTTGCAAAAAAGACATTGTTTCTTTTAAACCCGATGTACTTATACTTGTTGATTACCCGGGATTCAACCTGCGCATTGCAAAATTTGCAAAGGAAGCTGGATTTAAAGTTGTGTATTATGTATCGCCCCAGGTATGGGCTTGGAAATCTTCGCGGGTTAACCTTATAAAGAAGGTAGTAGATAAAATGCTCGTCATATTGCCATTTGAAAAAGCGTTTTACGATAAGTACGATTATCACGTAGATTTTGTCGGGCACCCTTTATTAGACGTTATAGGTGAGGCCAAGCCTGACAGGGAGGCTTTTATAAGCACCCACAATATACCCGACAAACCCATTGTGGCCCTTTTACCCGGCAGCCGCAAGCAGGAAATACAAAACATGCTGCCTATTATGGCTGAGGTAGCAAAAAGCTATTCACACTATCAGTTTGTTATTGCTGCAGCTCCATCCGCCCACGGAGAATGGTACGTAGATTACCTGACTCAGAGTAATATAAGCATTGTTTACGATAAGACATATAAACTGCTGCAACACTCGGTAGCTGCTTTGGTTACTTCGGGTACTGCCACGCTTGAAACTGCTTTATGGGGTGTACCGGAAGCTTTATGTTATCGCGCCAAAGGAATTACAGGTAACATCTCTTACCAGATTGCCAAACGCCTGGTAGGGAAAAAATTAAAGTTTATAGGATTGGTAAACCTTATAATGGAAAGAGAAGTGATAAAAGAATTTATTCAGCATGACTTGACCGTAGAAAACCTTTCAGCCGAGTTAAATAAACTGCTAAACGATTCTGCTTATACTACCCGCATTAAAGAAGATTATAAAAAATTGCGCGAGAAACTTGGAGGCCCCGGCGCATCAGCTAAAGCGGCGCACATTATTGCACAGCTTATTGCCCCGTTAAAGAAAACTGCCTGATGAAAAAACTTGGGCTACTTGTATCGCTATTAACATTCTCAAGTTTTGCATATTCTGCTACCCTCAGCATTCATATTTACAGCGATAAAACATTTTCCGATATTATTATTGCTCCGCTGACAGGCACCTACACACTCGAATGCGATGGCAAGCGAATGGATTCGTGCAGCACTACCAGTATTTATGAAATTACGGTAGTTGACGATTCTCTTTTGCAGGTAAAAAGCCTTGACCATATAATAGGTAAATACAATCATTTACGTTTCAGAGGCTACGGTACAAAAAACCAATTTTTCTCTAAGCCCTCTACGGAAAGTGTGAAGAGATTGTATGACGATGACCTTACTCTTACCGCTGAGCATGGTAATCTTAAGCTAATAAATATAGTGGACCTTGAGCATTACGTAGCCGGTGTAGTATATTGCGAAGCAGGCCCAAAGAAACCTGCGGAGTTTTATAAAGTGCAAGCCATTATATGCCGCACCTATGCGTTGAATGATATTGCTCGCCATATAAGCGATGGTTTTGAACTTTGCGATATGGTTCATTGCCAGGTTTACCAGGGAGTAACGCACAATACAGATATTTTGCAGGCTGTTGAATCTACCAAAGGCATGGTATTGGTAGATGACAACAACCAACTTATTACTGCGGCGTTTCATGCCAACTGCGGCGGGCAAACGCTCAATTCAGAAGATGTGTGGAACTCTGCCCTTTATTATTTGCGTGGCAAGCAAGACACATTCTGTACTCATCAACCTGCTGCTACATGGGAAAAGAAAATACCTGCAACGGATTGGAAAAACTATTTGGATAAAAAGGAAAAATACTTGCATACTGATAATCTCCATTCACAAGGTTATTGGGATTCTATCCCCGATAGTAAGAGAGTATTTCTATATGACAAAGGTTACCTTATTCCTTTAAAAGATATACGTACCGATTGGAACCTGCACTCAACTTATTTCACCATTACAGATAACGGAGATTCATTTACACTTAGCGGAAGAGGTTACGGGCACCGTATTGGGCTTTGCCAGGAGGGAGCTATACACATGTCGCAGCTCGGGTATAATTACCAGCAAATACTACATTTCTATTATCTTGATGTACAACTAATAGATTATACCTTACTCCCATTCTCCGGTTTTAACTAATGGATTTTAAACGCGGGCAAATACCACTGGTACGTATACTCCTGCCTTTTGCAACAGGCATTGGTTTTGCTTTATGTTTTACAGGACACTTTGCTTTTATATACGCCACTTCCACACTCTTTCTCGCTCTGTTTCTTTATACATGGTACGACAGTAAATACACTATTAATTATAGTAAGCGCTGGATTTTCGGGGCATTATTAGCTGCTTTATTATTCTGCACAGGCTACTCATTTACTTTTCTTCATGTTCCCGAACAAAAAGTTTCAGACATAAGCAATCATCTTGAAGATACACCGCACTCATTCCTGGTTTCAATAATATCGGAACCAGAGGAAAAAGATAAAACCATAAAAACGGTTGCCGAAGTATTAGGCATTGTACATCATGGTAAAGTTGAAAGAACTACCGGCAAGATTATGCTCTATTTTATGAAAGATAGCCTTGGAGATACTGTTCGTTATGGAGATATGCTGACTGTCCGCACCCAGCTTTCAGAAGTCAAATCACCTATGAACCCCGATGAGTTCGACTACAAAAGCTATCTGGCACTACATGGAATTACTTATGAAGGCTTTGTTCCAAAACATTCCTACTCTTATACAGGTAGTAGTGATATTCCCTGGCTGTTAAGGTTTACAGACAAATGCAGACATAAACTTATTAGTGTAATTAACCAATATGTAAAAGGAGACGAGGCCGCCGTTGGCTCAGCCATATTACTTGGTTACCGTGAAGACCTATCCCCCGATGTTGTACACAATTTTGCCGATAGCGGAGCGGTGCATGTAATTTGCGTGGCAGGTCTGCATGTAGGAATTTTATTTGTCATGCTCAATTTCCTGCTCTCCTTTTTCGATAGGGTTAAACATGGAAAAATAATACGCACCATTCTTTTACTTTTGTTGTTATGGCTCTATGCTCTATTCACCGGCATGGCGACACCGGTAATGAGAGCCACAATTATGTTCAGCTTTTTACTGGTTGGCAAACAATTTGGCAGATATACCAATTCATTAAATACGCTTGCAGCCTCTGCCCTTTTCGTACTTCTTCTAAATCCATTTGCTTTAGCAGACACCGGATTCCAGCTTTCCTATTTATCAGTAGCAGGAATACTAATCATCTATCCTTTTCTTAAAAACTTACTATCCTCCCGCTATTTCATAATAGAGAAAACATGGGAATTAACCTGCCTTTCAGCCTCAGCACAAGTGGCTATAGCTCCATTATCATTGCTTTACTTCCATCAATTTCCCAATTACTTTATCATTACCAATTTACTCGTGGTACCACTGCTTTCTATCGTAATTTATTCAGGAGTTTTGTTTCTAATAACCTCACACATTCCTTTTATTGCTACAATCACCACGTTCATATTTCAGAAAAGCCTCTGGTTGATGAACCTTATAATTATCCGTTCACATAGTCTGCCTTTATATGTCACAAGAGGTGTAAGTATTTCGCCAATAGAGTCTTTTATCATTTATTTATTCATCATTTGGATGATGATATTCTTCTTCAGCAAGAAGTACAGGGCAATATTCATCTCCTTTTCTTGCCTGACTATTTTAATGGGTATACGAATTTATAAAGACATTATCCATTCAAACCAGCAGATGTTTATAGTCTATCATGTATCAAAACATCCTGCTTGCGCTTTTATTTCAGGTAAACAATGTATTATACCATTTAGTGAAATTGATTCATCTGCCTTTACCTACCATGTACAATATAATCTTTGGGAGCATGGAATTAAAGACACATTAACAATAAATAAAGACACCAATGCAACCATGCTCTCCGGCCATTTAGCAGTACATAATAATTTCATGCAGTTTAACGGAAAGAGGTATGCCTTCATTCGAACTAATGATGATATGCCAGATAGTATGGCGGCAAAACTGAATGTACATTGTGTAATTGTTTCAGGGGCTTATAACAAAGGCATGGAGGCTTTACAAAATGAGTTTAACTTTGATACACTTATATTTGATTCATCCATTACTCCCGCAAGAGTTAAGAAATGGAAAAGAGAATGCGCGGAACTGAATATAAAATATTACGATGTGGGCAAAGATGGAGCGTATATTGAAAGTTGAGAATGGAGAATGAGAATGAAAAATTAAGAATAGCATATTATGGATAAAAAAGAATTAGCAAAGAAGGTGGTTGATACCATGTACAACAATGACTATTTCAGTCAGTGGTTGGGTATTGAGCGTTTAGCAATAGAGGCAGGCCATTGCGTATTACGGATGAAAGTGCGTAAAGAAATGCTCAATGGTTTTGCAATTGCCCATGGAGGAATCACATATTCCCTTGCCGACAGCGCGCTTGCTTTCGCATCGAATTCACACGGCAGGAAAGCAGTTTCTGTTGAAACATCTATTTCACATACTGAACAATTGTACGAAGGCGATGTTATTACCGCTACGGCTGAAGAGACCAAATTATCAAACAAAATTGGTATCTATCATATAACCATCATTAATCAAAAGAATGAAAAAGTAGCTTTCTTTAAAGGTACAGTTTACCGCACTTCTCAGGAGTGGTTTCCGGCTTAAATAACCATTACCGTCTTATTTATATCCTGTTAATAATTGTTAAAGTGCAAAAAAGGTTAACATAAATTAACACCCCCTAAATACCTACCCACCTCTATCTAAATACCTTTGGTTGAAATTGCCTGCCATAGGAAAATGACTACCAAACTTTGCCCATATTGTAACAGTGCCCAATCAATACTTATGGGCAATGTCTATTGTTCGCACTCGGGCGACAACATGCACAAACTTGAAAATGGCTCGATGATGATACGCATGAATAAGCTGGAAGAAACGGCCGAGCACGTTTCAAGGCTTACCATACGCCTCACACTGAATGGCGACCAATTCTACAAAGTAGGTAACCACGACCACGTTATAAATGCAAAAAAATACCTGGTAGTGAACCAGGGCCAGCGTTATACAACTTCTTTCGAAGGAACCGATAACCAGGAAATGCTTTTAGTGGCTTTTAAGCCAGATTTCGTTTCAGAGGTTCTCCACTCCATTGTAACTCAGGACGACAAGTTACTGGACGATCCTTTTAAAGCGGCGGAGCAGCCTATAGCATTTTTTGAAAAGGCCTATGAAATGGATGAAGAAATACTGAATTCATTTTTATTGTTGCGAAAGCTGATGGACGAGGATTTAAGCTGGAAAAAGGAATATGACCTGCAAAGTGTTTACTCTTCTTTACTTATAAGGTTACTTGCTGTACATAAAAACCTTAAACCTGAAATTGATAAGATTAACAGTGCCAAGCTTTCTACCCGTACCGAGCTTTATCGCCGGTTAAGCATTGCTAAGGATTATATGGATGCTCACCCTGAAAAACGCATTAGTATTGAAGAAGTGGCAAAGATTTCCTTTCTTTCAACACACCATTTTAAACGGGCCTTTAAAGAATTGTTCGATACTACACCTCACCAATACCATGTAATCAGGAGACTTGAACATTCACGCGTTTTATTACAAAATGAATCGAACAAAGTAGAAGATGTTTGCAGGAAAGTAGGCTTTGAGAATACCAGCTCCTTCATCCGCCTTTTCCGCGAACATTACGGTTACACTCCCCGCACACTTCCTTTAAACAGCCTCTGATAGCTGCACCTCTTCAGCTTCTTTAATCAAGGGAGTTATAGCCTTACGGCATAAGAATTCAAACAAGTTTACCTGCATGTGTCTTTTCTCTTCTTCTGTAGGCATAAGCTTTTTAATATCCTGGTACATAAACCATGCAGTTGTATACGATACTCTTATATCGCGTTGCAATTGCCTTATGGTAAATTTTACTTCAGGATTGCTTACTACTGCAAAGGCATAGAGCCAATCTCTCAGCAATACTTTTGAGCCATGTAAAAATGTACCTGCAGTAACTGAAAAGGTACGATGACATGCACTGCAGTGAAAACGATGGTCAACCTGCCTTTTACTTATTTTATCAGAATCGCAATAGGCGCATTTTATTTTATCTCCCCAACGCAGGCGTTCAAAATAAAGAATGGCGTCAATATTCCCCGGGAACCTGTTTTTAATCTCTGTTGTGCTCATGGTATTGGTTTTATTTATGTTTTCTAAATCCTATCCTTTGTCATTTGAAGCGCGCTTCTTCTCATCCTCTGCCCCACCCTTACTGCGCAGTGATGATTGTGAATTGCCCCCGAAGTGATATGTAAATGCTAATCCTACAGCACGGGTATCTCTTCTCACAAAAATCGCCTGGTTAAAATCTGAAAAGGTTGTAACAGCATTAGTAAGCTCTGTCCAGAATATATCAGAAACATTCAGTTTTAACGAACCTTTGCCATTCATTATCTTCATTTGAATACCTGCGGAAAGCGACCATTGCGATTGCAGGTACAGGTATCCTAAATCAAATCCGGAATTATAGAAGAATATTGCATCGCCTGAGAATTTCTTATTAAATGTGAAACTATTAACCGAGCTTATATCCCACAGGAAACGCATGGTTGATAAGGGAGTATTGGCAAGGTCTGCCGCATAATGATTGTAGTACCCGTCGCCGCTTAGGGTTGTGTTCCACCATTTTGTAATGGGGAATACCGCATATAAATTAACCCCATAATAGTCGAGCGAACTAAGGTTCTCATTTGTCTGTTGCACCATATCAGGCATTCCCGCCAGTGGCTCAATGACAGTGGTAATGGCGTTGGCCGTATGCGTATATGTAAATGTTATAGAATAGTTCTGCTTATACGTTTCTGATAATTGGAAGGAATAAGCGTTCTGCGGCAATAAGTAAGGATTGCCCTGCAGGTAGAATGTCGGGTTAACGTATATCCTGAATGGGTTTAATTGTTCGTATGTGGGCCTGTCTATCCTTCGGGTTATTGATAAACCCAACTGACTGTTCTTTGAAATTGAATCGTTTAATGAAATATTGGGGAATAGCTGGGTAAAATTCCGAGAGAAGGTTTGCCCTGTGGTAACCTGGTCCCCATTTGTAATTGTCTGTTCCGCCCTCAATCCTGCCTGCAGGCTAGCCTTTCCCATATCACGGCCATAACTTATATACCCTGCATTTATGTTTTCAGAATATATGAAATGATTGCTTTGGGTTGTATCCAATGGCGAAGCATCAGTAGGCCCATCATATATGCTTACGGTATTATCTGTTTTCACATAACTGCTTTTCACCCCTGCTTCAAGCGAGCCTTTCTTCCCGAATTGCCCGTCATAATCTGCTTTAAAGGAATATATATTGAGCATCCCCGGTAAACTTCCGTAGAAATACGAAGGGCTTGACATTTCAGTATTATTCAGGCTGTAATAGTTTGTAGTTATATTCTGATAAGCGTTTGTAGAATAATCAGCATAATCCACATTAATCAGTAATTCACGGCCGGCAGAATCGAACTTATGTTTCATATTTAGATTAACAGCATAATTATTGGTAGTACTGGGGCTTATACTCTTTGTAATGTTATATGACTGTGCATTATTTGCGCTATCATATAAATAGCTCGTTGTATTGGTTGTAGGATTGAATTGTGTGGTTGAACCGTCAAGAATAATACCGATTGTGGTTTTATCAGAAGCAAAGAAATCAGCGCCCAACCGGGCCATATTAGTAGTAGATGGGGTTGTAAGAAATTCATATTGCTGTGTACCTCCTGTTAATTCAGAACCATTATAAAAATTGCTCTTAAGTATAATCTGGTCTGAGAAGCCCCTGAATGAATAATTGTAACTACCAAAGAGGTTAAACTTCTTTGTACGGTCATTAAAACCGAAACCATCGTTAGTCTTTCCATATATTCCCTGGCTGTAGCCTGCGTTTACCGTTCCATTCATTCCTATTCGTTTATCCTTCTTAAGGATTATATTTATAATTCCTGCCGTTCCGTTAGCATCGTATTTAGCAGATGGATTAGTAATAAACTCTATCTTTTCAATTGCTTCAGCAGGCATACCCCTAAGCAGGTTAGCTAAGTCGCTGCCCGACATAGGGGTAATCCGTCCATCAATCATTACCATTACATTCTGTTTGCCCTGCATACTTATGTTATCATTCTGGTCGACGCGAATGCCCGGTGACCGTTCAATAACATCGAAAGCGGTTCCCTGGGCTGCAAGCACACTTTCGCTAACATTCACTACTGTTTTGTCGGCAAAGTGCTGTATAGGTGGTGTTTTTCCTACTACTGTAACTGCATTCAATGTTTTCGATTGCAATACAACATCAGGCATTGTAATTGGTAAATGCGCGCTATCAATTTCAAAAGCCTTTGAAAAATAATTTTCAAAACCTGTTTGCGATATATATATCATATACTCTCCCTTTGGCACATTAGTAAACTCAGCAGCACCTGTAGTTTCGGTGATTGTATATTGCACCATAACAGAATCTTTTGCCTTAACCAATTGCACAAATACACCATCCTGGGGCTTTTGTTGCTGGTCAAGTACTTTCACATCAACCTTCCCTGCAATCTGCGAAAAAGCAGCGTTGAAGAGGAAGAGAAAGAATATTGAAAGTAAAGTAAGGCGCATATTTTATTTAGTTTGCGGAGTTATTTTGTCGTATGACGAATAACTCTTTCCATTTGTTACAGCAAAACTATTGCAGGCTGGTGCGTACCCTATGTGCGAAAACGGGCAAGAATTTTTGGCTTAACATTTATTAACAAGATGGCCCTGCTGAATGTTCGTTACTCCTTTCTCAAAAGGTTTTATAAAATGCTTTGTTTTTATACCTTTGGCAACAACAAAACCTTAACTATAGTTTATGAAAAAGGCATATATATTTCCGGGACAAGGCTCACAGTTTAAAGGCATGGGCAAAGATTTGTATGAAAGCTCAGTTGCAGCTAAAGAACTTTTTGAAAAAGGAAATTCCGTGTTAGGCTTCCGTATAACAGACATAATGTTTGAAGGCACTGAAGAAGAACTTAAACAAACCAAAGTCACCCAGCCTGCTATATTCCTTCACTCCGTTGTAATGGCGACTGTAATGGGCGATAAGTTTACCCCCGATATGGTTGCAGGGCATTCATTAGGTGAATTCTCAGCGCTCACTGCGGCTAAGTCAATAAGTTTTGAAGATGGCCTGACATTAGTGTACAAACGAGCTATGGCTATGCAGAAAGCTTGTGAAGCGACTCCCTCAACCATGGCAGCTGTATTGGGGTTAGATGATAATAAAGTGGAGGAAATATGTGCATCTATAAAAGATGATGTAGTAGTGCCGGCTAACTATAACTGTCCCGGCCAACTTGTAATATCGGGCAGTGTTCCGGGAGTAACCAAAGCATGTGAGTTGCTGAAAGCTGCCGGAGCAAAACGCGCACTTATATTACCCGTGGGTGGTGCATTCCATTCCCCTTTAATGGAGCCGGCACGTGTAGAACTTTCTGCCGCCATAGAATCAACCCTATTCAATAAGCCTGTTTGCCCCATTTACCAGAATGTAAATGCGTCGCCCGAAACGGACCCAAGCACTATAAAAAAAAACCTTATTGCCCAGTTAACAGCACCTGTACGTTGGACCCAAACCATACAACGCATGAGCGCTGATGGAGCAACTATGTTTTATGAAGTAGGACCGGGCAAAGTATTACAAGGATTAGTGAAGAAGATAGTTGCCACAGCAGAAGCAATGAGCATTTAATGAAAAGGTTCATTATCATATATGGCGTCATATTTACCCTCGCTATTCCGGCAAGTGCCCAATTCCTGAAAGGTAAAAAAGCGCCGGGACGGACAGAAGCAAGGGAGAAACAAACCCTCGTCAGTGCCATTGGTATTGCAGGCGGTATAACCTATGGCGAGCAAATCTGGAACCCGGAAGGCCCATTGGCACAAGAGCGTTACCGCCTGAGTTTTAACGCTGCGGTATTGGCTGAATTTTTCCACCATCCGCATTATAGGTGGAGAACTGAGCTGGAATACAACCAAATGGGTACCAGGGAGTTATTATACATACCCGCCGGACAGTATACAGTTAACAAAACCAACTATTTCCAGTTCAACAATTACCTTAAAATAATATATAAAGAGACTAAGTTTATACCCTACCTCCTTCTTGGCCCAAGGATAGAATACCTGTTTATGCGAAGTGCCAGAGTGTACCCTGATATTATAGGACAGTTCCATCTGTTCCAGGTTACAGTCTCGGCCGGTGCCGGTATGGAAATAGCCTGGAGAAGCTCATTGAGGCCCTTCATTGAAGGCTTCTACAACCACGACTTGCTGCCTTCCCTTCAAACGGTAGCAAGCCCATCCGAACCCATAACCGATATTAACTATCATGCATGGGAGCTCAGGTTAGGGCTAAAGTACTTCTTCGGGGGTAGATCCGATTCCTGCCCCCCGGTTATAAATCCTGCCGGGAACTAACCTAAGGTTTTATACCCGCCAATTGGCGAATTATATTATCTTTAGGTTTCCAATTTTATCTTACACTTTATAAAATGAAACGCCTATCTCTCGCTCTACTTTCAGCAGCGTGCTGCATTATTCTATTTTCTAATTGCAACCGCAATGGGAAATTGCATGTAACAGAAACTAACTTCCCTTCAGGCGAAGTACAGACTCAGCAATCGCTGGTATTTACATTATCATCTGACCTGGTGGCGGATTCATTATTATATAAAGCAGACAGCACCCGCTATTTAGATATTCGTCCTGCTGTAGCAGGAATATTTGAGTGGAGTGGAAAAAATCAGTTGACATTCTCTCCCTTTCAATCTTTTGAACCCAGCACAGAATATAAAGTAGTGCTGACAAAGAAACTACTTATCCATTCTAAAAGTAATATAGCCATTGATGAAACTCCCATCACTTTTCATACCCCTTATCTTAAACTCGACAACGTTGAAACCTTCTGGACGCTTAAGAATGGTAATGCCGCCATGGGTGTGTATGTGGGCGTGAATCTCGATTTCAATTATGCCGTATCACCTTCCGCTATTCTTCAGAAACTAAAACTTACACAGGATAAAACAACCGTACAAGCTGAACTTGTATCGGCTGATGATGGCAAACAAGTGAAATTATTATTTAAACCTGCTGATGGTGAAAGCTACCCTTGCCCTTTAATTGTGCATGTAGACAAGGGAGTGCATTGCGTAGGAAGCAATAAAGAAACTGAAAAGGAAATCGATTATACTTCACAAATCCCGCCTAAGGACCAGTTCCAGGTAGAAAGCGCACTGCCCGTTTTTGAAAATGGCCAGTCGTATGTAAATGTTACAACTACCCAGCCGGTAATAAGTGAGAATATTGAACAGTTTGTTACTATAAAGCCCGAAGTGAAATACAAAATAACGACTACCGCTAACGGCTTCACCATTACGGGTGATTTCTCTAATAAGGTAGATTATAACCTGACCATTTCAGGCAAGCTGAAAAACATTTTCGGCATTGAACTGAAAGATGATTATAATACCGCTATTCATTTCGGAACCCCTCCGCCTTATATTGCTTTCTCCGATAAAAACAGTATTTACCTGTCATCGCAAGGTGGAAAAAACATTGGCGTGCAACTTATAAGTGTGCCTAAAGTAAAACTTACCGTTTTCAAAGTTTATGAGAATAACATTCTGCACTACCTGCGCAGGGGCCAGCAATATCAATATTATGGCAACGATGGCGAAGGAGGCGGAGAAGGGGACGATGAAGACGGTGGCTATCATTATTCATACGACTTTTCTCCCGATTCAACCTTCGGTGATGTAATTACCCGCAGGACTTTGAACTCGTCGAGCCTGCCAATGATGGGCATGACCTCTTTATTGAACATCACTCCCAGCGATATTCAATACGATAATAGCCGTAAAGGCATTTACCTTATACAAGTTCAGGATGAGAAGAAGCCGTGGATACGTGACAGCAAGTTGCTAGTAGTATCAGACATTGGTATGATTGTGAAGAAAGGTGAAAAGAATATTAATGTGTTTTGTCATTCATTATTGAACGCCACAAAAATGTCGGGTGTTAAAATAACTTTTGTTAGCGATAATAACCAGGAGATTTATACCGCCAGTACTGACGGAGATGGCGTAGCTACATTTAGTTACGACAGGTCGAAATACCCGGGCAAAGATGTAGCCGCTATTATTGCAACCAATGGCAACGACTTCTCATTCATGAACCTTGCCGACAACATTGTAAACATGTCGCCATTTGATGTGGGCGGCAAAACTACTTCCAATGTACCTTACGACGCATTTATTTATAGCAACCGTGACCTCTATCGTCCCGGCGATACAATCAACATCAATGCCATTGTCCGCACGTTCGACTGGCATACATTGAAAGATGTACCGGTGAAATTCAAAATCACCATGCCGAATGGTAAGCAGTTGCAGGAAATAAAAGGCAAACTTGATGATGAGGGCTCTTGCGCTATTTCGTTCACTACCCCAACAGCTGCTATGACTGGAGCTTACAGTCTTACTATGTATTCCGGTAACGATGTAATGTTGAAATCGTACCAGTTTATGGTGGAAGAATTTATGCCGCAACGCATAAAAGTAAATGTGCAGAGCGACGCTATCCAATATGATATTGGCAGCACCGTGAAAATATTTGTACAGGCCAATGAGCTCTTCGGCCCACCTGCTGCAAATAAAAATTACCAGTCCACGCTTAACCTTGACTTTACCCCCTTCTATTCGAAGAATTTCTCCGACTATAACTTCTACATACAGCGTCCGCAGAATGTATCATTCCAGCAACAAAGCGCTGATGGCAAAACCGATGACAAGGGTATGGCAACAATAGAATATACCCTACCTGACCAGCCTAACGTAGGTTTACTTACGGGTAAAGCCATTATCACAGTGTTCGACGAAACAGGTCGCCCGGTGAACCGTGAACAGGAATTTAAAGTTTATACCCAAAAGACATTCTATGGTATTAAGAATTTCGATTCATGGGTAGGAACCAATAAACCATTAGACTTTGGCTTTGCCGCTACCGATAAGAACGGTAACCCTTCTTCTCAGGCACATGCCTACGTGCAGGTAATAAGGCATACATGGGAAACCGTTTTGACTAACAACTATAATACCTTCCGCTACCAATCGCAGGAAGTTGACCGTACTGTATTTTATAAAGATGTTTCGTTTGCAGGCGGTAGAGCATCGGCCGAATATATACCACAAGAATCCGGAGAATACGAAGTACGCATATCCCCATTCTCGGGCAGCACAAGCTATGTAACCGAATTCTTCTACGCTTATGGTTCAGGCAATACACAATACAATTCATTCCAGGTGCAGAAAGAGGGTAATATTAAAATTGTATCAAAGAAAGATTCTTACAAGCCAGGAGAAGATGCGAACCTGGTATTTACCTGCCCGTTTGATGGTGATATGGTAGTTACCGTAGAACAAAATGAAGTGATGGAAAAATATTTTGTTCACACTACCGACCATGCAGCAAGCCTCGATATTCCTATTAAGAAAGAATACCTGCCCGGCATTTATGTAACCGCATCGCTTATTCGTCCGCTGAGCGATAACTCGTTACCGCTGACAATAGCGCGTGGCTTTGTCCCTATTAAAGTGGAAGAGCCTGCCAACAAATTGAATGTACAGATAACTGCGGTTGATAATACACCTTCGCGAAGAAAACAAACCATATCGGTTAAAACAGAACCGGGTGCAGAGGTTACCATTGCTGCGGTTGATGAGGGCACATTGCAGATTACCAATTTCCAGACACCTGACCCGTATGATTACTTCTACAGCAAACGAGCGCTTGAAGTAGGCACTTATGACATTTATCCGCGTGTATTGCCCGAGCTTTTTGCAGCATCGAGCATGGCGGGTGACGAAGGATTGGAAGGGCGTTTAAACCCTACCGGTGGCAAACGTGTCCGCATATTATCATACTGGAGCGGAACAATGAAAGCCAATGGCAGCGGTGAATGTTCTTACACTATTGATATACCTGAGTTCTCAGGCTCGTTGCGCATTATGGCTGTGGCCTACAAAGGAAGCGCCTTTGGCAGCAGGGACAAAATGATGGTTGTGGCCGACCCTGTGGTTATATCATCATCATTACCAAGGTTCCTGAGCCCTAACGACCAGAATACACTTAGCGTAAGCTTGAATAATACCACTAACAAGACTATGAATGCTACCGCTTCGGTGGTGGTTACAGGCCCCTTACAAGTTTCCGGCCCGGCCAGCCAGGATATACAAATTCCGGCCCATGCTGAAAAAGATATCACCTTCCAGTTAAATGCTACAGGTATTAATGTTGGCGGGGTTGATATTACGGTGAAAGCAAATCACGAGTCATATACCGACCATGAGGAGATACCTGTTCGTCCTCCTATGCCAATGACAAAAACAACTGAAAGTGGTGTGGCAAATGGTGGAGAAACGAAAGAGATAAACCTGACCAACAACTATGCAGCCAGCGACCCCACCAAAGGATATATAATGATAAGCAAGTCACCTTTGGCACAGTTCAGTAAGAACCTCGGCAACCTGCTTAACTACCCTTACGGATGTATGGAGCAAACCGTTTCTACTGCTTTCCCTGTGCTTTATTACTCTGCCTTGGTGAAGGCACTTGGACAAAAAGAAACTAACCAGCACTATAACCCGAGCTTTATTATCAATGAAGCCATTAA